>JALHOV010000423.1 GCA_022842865.1 Vulcanimicrobiota bacterium
CCGCGCTGATCAACTGCGCTCCGGTCAGGGCGGCAATATCTTGTAGGACCTCCGAGCGTTGATCGCCAAACCCCGGCGCTTTGATTGCGGCGCAGGGGCACACGCCCTTGAGTTTGTTCACCACCATCAGGGCCAGAGCGTCGCCCTGGACTTCCTGAGCGATCACCAGCAACGACCGGCGCGCTTGAATGACCTGCTCCATCAGCGGGAGTAGCTCATCGGCCGTGGAGATGCTCAAATCGCAGACCAGTATGTAGGGATTGTCCAGAATCGCTTCCAGGCTGGCTGCATCCGTAAAGAAGTAAGGGGAGAGATAGCCCTTGTCCAATTGCATTCCCTCAACGTGTTCGAGCTCACTATGCCCCGTCTGCGAATCCTCGAGCGTAATCACGCCTTCCTCGCCGATCTGCAGATTGGCTTCCGCCACTAACTTGCCAATTTCTTCGTCGTTGTTGGCGGCGATGGCGGCGACCTGAAGAATTGCCTCGCGCCCAGTGACGGGGATGGCCAAGCGCGCGATCTCTTGCACCACCAGCTCCACAGCCGCTTCCATACCGGCTTTCACCCTCATAGGGTCGGCCCCGGAGCTAACAAATCTCAGGCCCTCGCGAAGCATGGCCTGAGCCAGCACGGTGGCGGTGGTGGTTCCGTCTCCAGAGACGTCGTTGGTTTTGGAAGCCACTTCGCGCAGGAATTGGGCTCCCAAATTTTCAAAGGGATCTTCTAAGTCGATGTCCTTGGCCACCGTGACTCCGTCTTTGGTAAGAATTGAGCTGCCGTAGGGACGCTGCAGGATGACCGTTCGGCCACGCGGGCCCAGGGTCACTTTCACGGCGTCGGCCAACTTGTTGGCGCCGGCCTCCAACTTTTCGCGAGCTTCCTGATGGTAGATAATTTTTTTAGCGGACAAAGTTTCCTACTTTCTAATCTAGCGTTGAGGTTCCATTAACTGGGCGGGGATGCAGTCCAGACCGCAACTGGTTCTCTCGCACCCATATCGCGGCCTGAATTCGGTTGCTGACGCCCATCTTTTGATAGATGTTGGAAAACAGGTTGCTGACGGTTTGTCGAGCTAGATTCAGCCTTCCAGCCACCCCCTGGTTGCTCAAGCCGGTGGTCAACAGCCTGAGTAGCTCTTTTTCGCGGTCGCTGAAAAGGGAGCTTCCCAGCTCTCGGTCCAGTCGATTCATGGCCAGGATGCGTTTGGCCACCGAATGACTGTACCAGATAGCTCCCTGGTGAATTGCCCGTACCGCCTGCGCCAGACCCTCGGGTGCTTCGTCCTTGAGCATATAGCCGCTGATCGGCAACTGGCTGAAACGACGAAGATAGGCTTCGTCGTCATAGGCCGATAAAATCAGCGTTTTGAGCTCCGGATGCTGCTGGTGACCTAGCAGCACCACCTGCTCTGAAGGTAGACCGGGCAGATTGATATCCAGGATGAGCAGGTCTGGCTTGTGGTCGATGACCGCTCTTAAGGCGTCATCACCATCGGTGGCTTCCGCCACCACGGACAGGCCGACTACCCGCGACAGAGCGGATTTGATGCCTTTCAGCACCAGCGGATGGTCGTCCACCACCACCACTCGGATGGTAGAGGCTTCGGTCTCCCCCGTGCTTCGTGTTGCGCTCATGGTATAGAGTGTAGCCGGGACCATCGCAGAAACCGCGGGACGTTTTTACTTTCCCGCGGGATCAGGGGTTCAGGGGTCGCTTCAAGGATGTCGCAGAAGTAGGCCTTATGCTGTTCATGCGGTGGGGGCGTTGCGAAGGACCGGCGGCGGCCCAGTCTGGAGGAGTGATGAAGAAAACCCTGGATCTTACCGGTTACGCCTGGCTTTCCATCGCGACCTCACTGACGACTTTAGGGTTAAAAATGGCCGCCTTTTTGGCTACCAACTCCGTCGGCCTCCTCTCGGACGCTCTCGAGTCGGTCGTGAATCTGGTGGCCGCTTGTCTGGCTCTGGCTATGCTCCGTTTGGCCCAGAGCCCCCCGGATGCGGGACACGAGTTTGGGCACGAGAAAGCAGAGTATTTTTCCAGTGGGGCCGAGGGCGGCCTGATCCTGGTCGCCGCCCTGGGCATCGTCACCTCGGCGGTGGGGCGCTTTTTGCATCCGGTTGATCTGACGGATCTGGGCGCAGGCTCGCTGCTCTCAGCTACGGCCACCTTGCTCAACGGGGTCGTGGCTGTGGTCTTGATTCGCGCCGGGAAGCGCCACGGCTCGGTAAGCCTGAGCGCCGATGGCCATCATTTGCTCAGCGACGTTTGGACTTCGGTCGCTTTACTGATTGGGATTGGCCTGATCGCGCTGACCGGTCGCGTGGTTCTGGACCCGATCGTGGCCTGCCTGGCTGCACTGGCCATCGGATACACCGGCATTCGCCTGCTTCGTCAGGCCTTTTCGGGACTTCTGGATGCTTCCTTGAGTCCGGATGAGCGTCTCAAGATCGAGGCTGCTTTGGAATACTTGCGCGAACTCGGGGTCGGCTATAAGTCCCTGCGCACCCGCCGCTCCGGTCAGGCTGCCTTCGTTCAGCTCGACGTGCTGGTTCCAGGCGATTGGGAAGTGAGCCGGGGTCATCAACTGCTGGATGGCGTGGAGTCCGCCATCTGCAACGTGCTGCCCGACGCTCGGGTCACTACCCATCTGGAGCCCTTGAAAGAACCGTTAGGATTCGGGAGCGCTGGTCGGGGCCCGGTGGACCAGTAGCACCGGACAGGGAGACTGGCGGGAGATTTCCTCGGCTTGGCTGCCCATGAACATTCGCGCCAGTCCTACTCGGCCGTGAGATTGTAACACCATCAGGTCCGGCTGGTAGCGGGTGGCCTCATCCAGCACGCGGGTTGCCGGTTTGCCCATGGGCAGGACGGCGGTGCTCACGCGGCAGCCGGCGGCCCGCAGAACCTGGGCGTGCCGTTCCAGGTAATCTGCCAAAGCCTGGCTCTTCTTGTTCAGGTAGTCGGACTGACTCAGCTTCCATTCGTTGCCGGTGGGAGAGACAGGGGCTTCTACCGAAATTAGCCTCAGTTCCGCCTGAAAGGCCAGCGCCATGGCTTGCGCCTGTTCCAGGGCGTCGATGGGATCGGGGCCCCCATCCAAAGGCACGAGAATCCTCTTGAACAAGCTATTCGTGATCCAGCAAGCCGGCCAGGACACCCGGAATGGAATCGGGTAAATCCTCGGCCAGAAGACCCGGGCCGAACGCAGCAGCAGCGGCTCCGTGCAACCAGACCGCGGCGGCGGCTGCCAGGAAGGGCTCCATACCCTGGGCTAGCAGGCCGGCAATCAAGCCGCTGAGGACGTCCCCGGACCCGGCGCTGGCCAGACAAGGAGGAGCGTTGGTGTTGATAATGGTCCGTCCATCGGGAGCGGCGATGACCGTATCGCAGCCCTTCAGGATGACCACCGCCACGCTGCGCCGGGCGGCCATTCGAGTGCGTTCCAGCTTCGATCCTTCGGCTCCAAAGAGTCGCTGAAATTCCTCTTCGTGGGGAGTTAAGACGCAGGGACCTGCGATGGCGCGGTCCAGTGCTTTTGGAGCCTCTCGAAAGGCCGTCAGAGCGCCCGCGTCCAGCACCGCCGGGAGCTTGGTGGCGAGAGCCGATAGCGCCCACTCCCTGGTCTCCGGTCCCGGTGTCGCCCCGGGTCCAACCAGAATGGCGGTGATTCGCGGGTCTAACAGCAAGGTGTGAAATTCCTCAGGCTCTACCAGTGGATGCACCAGGATGCTGGTCAGGGCCGTAGCGTAGATCGGGAAAGCGACGGAGGGAACCGCAACCGTCACGATGCCAGAGCCCACCCGGGCGGCTGCGCGAGCGGCCAGCCTGGAGGGTCCGGTGTGAGGATAGCCGCCGCTGACCAGGGTGTGCCCGCGAGTGTATTTGCAGTCGCCATAGTGGGGTCTCGGCAGGTGCTCAAGCCAGAGTGCGGGGTGGTTCTCGAAGGTGTTTGGTATGAGCTGCTGGAGAACTTTGGGGTTGGTTCCCGTGTCTATGACCACGGTGCGGCCACACAGGGCTCTCCCAGGAAAGAGTAGATGGGCCGGCTTTTTCCGAAAAAAGGTTACGGTCAGTTTCGATTGGACGGCACCGAGGCACTCGCCACTGTCTCCCACCAGTCCGCTGGGGAGGTCGATGGCTACGATAGGCAAGCGCCGCTGGGCGGCCGCGGCCAGGGTCTCACGCGCCATTTCCTCGAGCGGTCTGCAGAACCCCCCGCCATAGAGCGCGTCCACCACCAGCTCGGCTCCGTCCAGCACGGCGGGGGCCAACGGTTCGATCTCGCGGGCCCAAATTTCGCAATGGTGCAGGGCCGCGCCCGCCAACAGATGACGGTCTCCCACCAGGGCAACGCGCACCGGCCAACCCGCCGCCGCCAGTTCGATGGCAGTGGCAAAACCGTCGCCACCGTTCTTGCCGGGGCCGCACAGGACCACGGTGGGCCTTGGCGACCAGTTCCGCTGGATCTCGGAGGCAACCGCACGGCCGGCCCGAGCCATCGATTCGATTTCTGAAATGCCATCCGCAATGCTCATCTGCTCCGCCTCCGCCAGCTGGCGGCTATCCAGCACCGCACCAGGCCATTCTGGGACAGGTTCTGAGTTGCGGGCAGGGCCAGAAACAGGGGTCACAGGAGGGCTCGAAATCGTTTCCATGACAAAAATCTCCTCATTGTAGATCCCGAAAGATCGGGAAATGCCGACGTGGTTGCTACGTTAACACCTTGATTCGGCGAAGCTGCAGTACGCTTTTACCTGATCTTTCATCGACCGGTCTCATTTCTGAGGCGGCTCGAAGACAAACGCCTCTGCGACGGGCGGATTCTTAAGATTCAGACGAAGGGCCAGCAGCTTGCCGAGCAAGCGGGCGTCGGCGCGAATACCCCTCAGATAGCGGCTCCGATAGGTGCGCTGCTGGTCCAGGCCTAGAAAGAACAATCCTGGACACTTGGCGGACTCCAGGCCCTGGCAAAGAAGTCCATCTTCGGGGGCCAATCCATCCAGATGGTCCCGGCTGTAACGATAGCCCGTCGCGAAAACGACGCCGTCAAATCGATGGCGCTGTCCATCGCGGAAAACCACTTCGTTTTCGGCGAAGTGACTGATGGCCGGGAAGCGCCGGATGGTTCCCGACTTCAGCAGCTTTTGGACGGGGCCTCCCGCCATGGGTGCCTGGGAACTGAGCCGCAGATTGAGAGCGATGGCCATCCGCTCGAGTAGCCAGTTCCAGGGCGCCAGCAGGATCTCCAGCCACGGGGAAGGTCCAAAGCGCACGATCCCCCCGTGGCTCAGGGCAACCGTTTCTCCGTTGCGGTGGAGGTCGAGCAGGGCTTCCCCAGAGCTCAAGCCCGCGCCCACCACCAGGATTCCTGCGCCTCGGACTCCCATCCGCTCGGACAGGTCAGACGCTTCTCGGAACTCGCAACTGTGCAGCGCCAGGATCTTCGATTGCGATTGACCCGGATATTCCGGTTTGTTGGGATTGCTGAAGTAGCCAGTGCAGTTGATCAGGAGTTGACTGCGATAGGTCCCCGTGCCGGTAACCACCACGAATCCCTCTTTCTCTCGACTCACTTGTAGGACTCGGCATCGATACTGGATGGGCAGGTGGTAGTGAAGGGCGTAGGCGCTCAGATAGGCGCAATAGGCTGGCTGGGTTGCCCGACGCAGCAGCCAGGTCCAGGTCACTCTGGAGCCGGGCAGGGTGTTGTTCATCCACGGGCCAAAGGTCAGTTTCCGCGGCAGGTGGGTGAAGGACTCTCCCGCCACCATTCCCTGTTCCAGGATGAGAAAATTAACTCCACGGCGAGAGAGCTCGTGGCCCATGGCAAGACCGGCTGGACCCGCGCCCAGCACCAAAACAGTGCGACTCAAGCTAAATGTTTAAGGGGATTTTGGTTTTTTTGAAACACAAGTCCAGGTTACTCGCACGCCTCTGGGTGATCGAGTATGAAAGTACCTCGGATCCGGTACCGCCTCCGCGAGCCCATTCTCAGGGTTATCAATCACCCCGGTCTTGGCGGCGACTTGCGGCGGGCTCTACAGCAAGTCGCCACCGGGGCATTTATTTAGGGCAACCGCAATTGCATTTTTCGCCGGTTCCTTGTTTTTCGGCTCTCTCGCAAGATTCACTGCAGAATGCCTTGTCATCGGCAATTTTACAGTCGCAGGCTTTGTGTCCACATTTTTTTGTGTCAGGCATGGTATCTTTCTCCTTTTTGGTGGCTAGACGCGTTGGGCTGCTGGGGTCACATCGGGAACTTCGATCCCCAGGGCATTCGCCAGGTCAGACTGATGCTCTTGCTCCTGCACCAAGATTTCGCGGATGTGCTGGGCGATGGCAAATTCTCCCAGTGCTTCACATTCCCGGACCCGGATTCGGTATTGGGCGATGGTATCGTTTTCATTGTCCAGATCGAATCTTAGCATTTCCTCGGGTTTCTTCGAGGTCTTGACCGTCTGAGCCATGACGGTCGGCGTGCCTCCAAGATAGTCAATTTGCTTGGCGATGGTCAGTGCGTGAGCCAGTTCTTCGCTCGCGTGCTTTTCCAGTTCCTTGGCGATAGACATCCACTGGGCGCCCTTGATGGTTTGCGAATAGTTCACATAGGCGATGACCGCCTGGTATTCCCGGGATAGGTCTTCATTCAGGTTATCTATCAATTTTTGTCGAGTGATAACGGGCTGCGGTTGATAATTTGGCACGATTCCTCCTGTTATATTGGCATTACTGCTTGAGGTTAGGCTATGATCGGCAATCCGTGAAGGTACACTCTTCCCGACCCTTCCACATGGACCGCCGGAACCAGAATTCGTACGCTACTGAGGAGAATCTACCGAGGCCACAATTTCGCCGTCCCTGGGCGATAGCTTGGAGTCGAGTCTGACTTCGATATCATCGGCGATTCCCTCGTGCACCAGCATACCGATGGAATTCATCGAGTGATTTT
>JALHOV010000424.1 GCA_022842865.1 Vulcanimicrobiota bacterium
TGCTCTTCCGATCTCCCTTTGTCCCCCGGGTCCCCTTTTCTAGGCCAATCCAGCTTCGGCGGCCACCGCGGTGAGCCAGCCATGGGGTTTGAGGTCCTGGTCGACGACGACCAGGGCGGGGAGGCCGAGTTTGCCCATTTGGTGGAAGGCCTGCGAGAGGGAAGAGCTGGCGGTCAGGTAGCCTTCTTTGCACGTGGCAACTTGCTCTACCGTGACCGTAGTGGGGTCGCTGGCCAGGGTGGCCACGCGCAGCAGGTCCTTGGAGGTCAAGGTGGCGGCGTAGCAACCCTGGGCGTCCACGACCACGGCGCAGGGACAGCCGTGTTCCTTCATGACTTCCAGAGCCTGCTTCAGGCTGGCTCCCGAAGAGACTTGCGGCAGCTTGCCCAGGCTGAGTTCGCCCACCTTTTTGCGCAAAGCGCCCAGGGCCTGAGCCGAATAACCGCCGGACCAGCCTTGCAGCATCTCTTCACCCAGCTCGGGGGAGCTGCGGGTGAGGGTGTGATTTTCGGTTCCATCCGCGCCCACAGACCACAGGTCCGAAGAGCACAGCAGTGCTCGCAGGTCGCCTTTGCCCTTGAGTTTGCGGGCCTCGGCCACCTGGTTCATCACGCCCTCTTCGTAAAGCGGATGTTCTACCGCTCTCAGCACGCCGATGGGAACCGGGAAGGCCGGGAAAGTAAAGCGGCTCAGCAAGTAGGCCAGAGTGGCGTCGTCGCGGGACTGGTCGTGAACCATCAGATCCTCGACAGCTGCCTCCTCGACCACTTCCGGAATCATGGTCCTGGCGTTGAGACGGATGCCTTTGTTGCCGGTGGCGCCAAAGACCATGGGCTTGCCGTGCTCAAGCACCAACACGTTGTCTTTCTTGGTGGCGTTGTCTTTGACGTGGTCCCAGGCGCCGTCATTGAAGATGTTGCAGTTTTGCATGATCTCGATAAAAGAGGCGCCTTTGTGGGCGATGGCCTGCTTCATCATCTCGCCCAGGTGTTTGATGTCGGTGTCCACGGAACGGGCCACAAAAGTGGCTTCGGCGGCCAGCGCCACACTCAACGGATTGAGCGGGTTCTCTACCGAGCCCATGGGCGACGACTTGGTCTTGGCGCCCGTCAGCGAGGTAGGCGAATACTGGCCTTTGGTCAGCCCGTAAATGCGGTTGTTGAAGAGCAGCAGCGTCACGTTGACGTTTCTGCGCAGCACGTGTAGCAAATGGTTGCCGCCGATGGAGAACCCGTCGCCGTCCCCGCTGACGATAAAAACGTGCAGGTCGGGGCGGGCGATTTTCAGGCCGGTGGCCAGCGTGGGAGCGCGCCCGTGGATGGAGTGGATGCCGTAGGTGTCCATGTAGTAGGGAAAGCGGCTGGAGCAGCCGATGCCGGAGATGAACACGAAGTTTTCGCGGGCGATGCCCAGTTCGGGCAGCACCTTTTGCATCTGAGCCAGAATGGAGTAGTCTCCGCAGCCCGGGCACCAGCGTACCTCCTGGTCGCTGGAGTAATCCTTGCGATTCTGAGCGGGAACGACGGGAAGTAAAAGGTCGAGAGACACTTAACGGGCTCCTTTCAGGACTTCGACAATGCGGGCGTGGACTTCAGCGATCTTGAAAGGCTTGCCCTCGACCTTGTTGAGTTCTTCGATGTGGGTCAGGTTGAACTGGCCGCGCAGCAGGAACGCCAGCTGGCCGCCGTTGAGTTCAGCTACCAGAATCTTCTTGTAGCGCTTCATGATTTCCAGGAGGTTCTTGGGGAAAGGACTGATGTAGCGGATGTGAGCGTGAGCCACGCTCAAGCCCTCGCGCTGCGCCTGTTGGGCGGCCGCACGCAGGGCGCCATAGGTTCCGCCCCAGCCGATGAGCAGCAGGTCGCCGCTGTCGGCTCCGAAGATTTCCTGATCGGGAATGACGTCCTGCAGTTTCTGCACCTTGGCGGCCCGCTCGCGCACCATCTGTTGGTGATGGGCGGGAGCGTAGGAGACGTTACCGGTCTCGGGGGCTTTGGAAAGACCTCCGATGCGATGCTCCATACCGCGCGTGCCGGGCAGCACCCAGGGACGTCCGCCCGCCTCATTTCGGAGGTAGGGGAGGAAGTTCTCCGGGTTACTGGGGTGTTCGCATTCGATGGGAGCGATCAGGTCCGGGTCGGGGATGCGCCAGGGCTCCGAACTGTTGGCGATGTAACCATCTGTTAGCAGCACCACCGGGCACATGGCCCGAACCGCCAGTCGGAAGGCTTCTACGGCCATGGTAAAACAATCACCCGGGGTCGAGGCGGCGATGATGGGAAGCGGGCTTTCGCCGTTGCGCCCGAAGAATGCCATCATCAGATCCGATTGTTCCGTCTTGGTGGGTAGACCAGTCGAGGGACCGCCGCGCTGCACGTTGACCAGCACCATAGGCAGTTCCAGCACCAACGCCAGGTTGAGTGCTTCCGACTTGAGGGCGATGCCCGGGCCGGAAGAAGCCGTCACGGCGAAGGCTCCGCCGAAAGCGGCGCCAACCACCGAGCCCATGGCCGCGATTTCATCCTCGGCCTGGAAAGTGCGCACGTCGTAGTTGCGCAGGCCGGCCAAAAAGTGAAGGATGTCGGAAGCCGGCGTGATGGGGTAGGTGCCGTAGAAAAGCGGTTTGCCGCTGCGGGCGGCGGCCGTCACCAGGCCCAGGGCGGTGGCTTCGTTGCCGGTGATCTTGCGATAAACGCCGGGCGGTAGCTGGGCCGGAGCGATGCGGTAGCGATGCTGAAAGGCTTCGGCTGTCTCGCCGTAGTTGTAGCCGGCTTTGAAAGCGCGAATGTTGGATTCTTGCACTTCCGGTTTTTTGAACTTGGCTTTGATCCACTCTTCTTGACTGGTCACCGGGCGGTCATAAATCCAGAAGGCCAGGCCAAGCGCAAAGAAGTTACGGGTGCGGTCGACGTCCTTTTTGTTGAGGCCGGTGATGCCTTCGACCGCCTCGCGATTGAGGGTGGTCATGGGCAGCTTGTGGACCCGATACTTATTGAGGCTTTCGTCGTCCAGGGGGTTGCTTTTGAAGTGGGCCTTCTTGAGGTTGCCGTCCGTGAAGGCGTCGGTGTTGACGATAAGCACGCCGCCGGCTTTGAGATCACTGAGATTGGCGGCCAGGGCGGCCGGGTTCATGGCGACTAACACGTCGGGAGCGTCACCCGGGGTGAAAATGTCGGTGTTGGCCAGGTTGACCTGGAAGCCCGAAACACCGGCCAGGGTGCCGGCTGGGGCACGGATTTCGGCCGGAAAATCGGGGAACGTGCTGATGTCATTGCCGACCAGGGCCGAAGCATTGGTGAACAGGGTGCCTGTTAGCTGCATGCCATCACCGGAGTCGCCGGTGAATCGGATGATGACGGATTCGATTTCTTCGATTACGGGTGCGCTACTCATAAAACTCCTAAACCTTGACTAGACCTTGGGTCTTCTGGTTGCTGCCCCACTCGGGTGAGAACAGGTAGGGTTTGGCCACGCGATGGCCGGCCGTGAAGCGGGCCCAGCTGGTCCAGTTCAGCAGGCTCTTGATCTCAGTGCCGTCGAGTGCGGCTACCCAGCTGCTTTTTTGCAAGGCGTCCGCCAGATTGGCCAGCGAATCGCTGAGGGCCAGAGTGATGAGAGTTTGCGCCAGCGCCGAAACAGGCTGCTGCAGAGCGTCAGGACCTTTCAGGAGCAGTTCGGCCGAGACGACGCGCCAGTCTCCGTCGTGGTTAAAAACGGCGGCCGCGCACTGGTGGTCGCGGAGTTTGTCCACGACCTGCGCCAGGCTTTCATCGGCCGTCACGCGCAGAAAATGCTCACCGGCGATCTTCCCCAGGGTCAACTTGGAAAGGTCTAGATTTTGCTCCATTACACCTCCAGGTCGGTGTCCCGACCCCACTGATTCAGGGGGAGGCGCCCTGCCTCCCCTGTTTTTGCCCAGGCAATTTGCCCCCAGGCGACTCGTTACAAACCTAATACTCCTTGCTTATCAGCCAAGGTTGAACCGTTTCTTGAGGACCTGTTGCAGGTCGTAGCGTTCGGAAAAGTCGGGAATCATTTGCCACAACCGGTCGATCGAGACCGTATCGTCGGCCGATTCCAACTTCTGGAGCGCCGCCAGAGCAACCGCCGCCACCGCCCGGCGGGCTTTGGTCGCGCCTTTGATGGCCACCAGGTTGGGCCACTTGAATCGTTCTCGATCTTGAAAATGCTCCAGGAGGGCCCGAAACTCCTCGCCGGTAAAGCGGCTTCTTTGACCGATGTACTCTCCCCAGCCTTTGGCCCAAAGTTCCGGTGGCAACTCCTGGTTCTCCCCCACCTCCTTGGCAAAAGAGGCGGCCACGGCAAAGATCTTTCCGTTCAGTTCCAGAGTGGTCGTGAGTTCGATTTCTTCATCGGAGACCTCGGTCAGCATCGTCCGGTTGCGAGTCAGAAAGAAGGCATAAGTTTCGGTGGTTTGCTCATCCATGCGCTTGGCCAGGGCAGCCGTTTCCTGGCCCACCCCACGCAGCTGCAGGAGAATGCCGTCCAGGACCAACTGATCTTGTTGCTCCATTTCCTTTTTCCAGCGGGTGCGCAGCGCCTCATAGTCGGGCAGCTTCAAGCCCAGTTGTTCCGCCGCTTTGCTGGCTTCGGGATGAAAAAGCAGTCGTTGGCAGCGCAAAAAGAGCCGTTCCCCCTGGCGCCACAGGGCCTCTCCGGTGAGACCTTTGCTGCGTTCCAGAAATTCCGGGTTGGTCAGCTTCTTGCTGCGGGCTTCCTCCGAGAAGGCCCGGGGGAGAACCGGGGTAAAAAGCCACGATTGATAATGGGCTCCGGCTCGTAGCCAGCATTCGTCGGTTGGTTGCAGACCGATTTCGGCCAGAAACCCGGGGCGGTCCAGGCTGATGGGGTCGAAAGCATCGCTCAGAAAGGGTTTGAGCCGCTGCAGGGTGGCCGGGTCTTCCAGATCTTCGATTCGCTCGGGCAGGTAACTGCGCATTGCTCGGTCCCTTTGCGGGTCAAGGGCTGGACCCTGCAGGACGCGACCGCCGGAACCGGAACTGCGCCTCGATGCGGGTCCAGCACCAGAACCTTTTTTCCCTGGCCGTTCCAGAAGGTTGGCAGTTCTTTGCCGATGACCATGGCGGCAGTCTGATCACGCCTTGCCAAACGGCGGTTTTGCACATTCACTCGGAGGGGGTCAGCGACCCGGCCGAGCTGCCGAACCTGACTCGCATGTTGGCCGGCTTCCTGACTCTGCATCATAAGCCGGTGGCGACCGACGAATTGCTCTCCATTCGGGTGCCAGGGGCCCTTTGCTTTGCTTATCAGTATGCCGAATCGGAGAGGGCCGTGCGCCTGTGGATTCTCGGAAATGAGAAAGCCTGGGCCTTCCTGAACTTCCAGGTCTCGTTCGAGAAAGAGCCGACCTACCGAACTGCGGTCGACCAGTTGATTCGTGATTTTCAGATTTTCGGTTAAAAAATTCATATTTCGCGAACCTTTGTAACTTTCAGCGTCTTCGCAGCCAGCGCTTGGAGAGGTAACTTTTGTCCAAGAGAACAATGCAGAGGAGCTTTCCACCATGTCGATCAGCAAAACCGGTTCCGCCTCCACCAGGCCGACCACCAGCAAGGCCAAGTCTTCCAGCGCCGCCAAAACCAAAAGTCCCTCCAAGCCGGGCGCGACGAAATCGGCTCCCAAGTCCAGCCCTTCTGATAAGGCTAGCGTGAGTAAGGAAGCCCAGGGGAGCGCAACCAAGTCCTCCTCCGTGCCGAACCTGAGCAGCAGCTTCAAGGCCAAGGAAGGGTCGTCGACTCCCTCATCCCCCAAGGATCAGGGCCAGGCCGAATCGTCCCAGAACGAGGAATCGTCTGCACCTTCCGCCTCGGGCGGGGGCTCCAAGATCAAGAGTTCACCCAAGAGTTCCACCTCAAAGTCCAGCTCCGGTAAGAAGCCCTCGAACCCCAAGCCTCTTCCTCAAAAGAAAGATATCGGCGCTAAGGTGGACGGCTCGAGCACCCAGAAAGAGACTCCCGCCCCCACAGTCAAAACGGCCCCCGAGATCGCCCTTTAAGGCGGGTCGCTCAGGATCATACGGCTGTGGCTGAGATCGAAAGTCACCACGAATCGCTTCAGGAAATCGTCACCGATCAGGCCATCGTGGATGATCTCTTGAAACATCACGCGGCCTCCGCTCTGCTGAAGGGTCGCCTCCCCGTGGAGTCGGATCGCGCCGCGTAGCTTGGTGAACCAGCGGGTAAAGGCGAAATTGGTTTCGTCCCGGGCTTCTACCACGCGAATCTCGGGGCCGCTTTCGACAATGCCCAGCGCAGCCATGAAGCGGCGGTGCAGGATCAGCGAGTCGCTGCCGGTGTCCACTTCCACTTTGGCCGTTCCCGCCCCGACCACTTCCAGCGGCGCGTAGACGGTCAGCGAGGTGTTCTGGTCATCGTCGATCTCGAGGGGAACCACAAGGCCCGAATCTAGCCGGTTTTGCAGGGTTAGCGGAGTTTCCAGGATCAGCTCTTTCTTCTGATAGTCCAGGGTGAAAGGGCGGTGCTGGAAAAAACGCAGGCCCACAAAGCCTTCGATATCGGCAAAGGCCGGAGTGTCCGGAAGAAAGCCCTTAAAATCCCAGACCCCCACCGTGCCGAACTTCTGCAGCTCACGCCCGACCGTCAGGTTGCCCAGGTAGCTGAGCGGCACCTCGACCTCCTGGCCGGACATGCGCTTGCCCTTGTAAGCCATGCCGGTCGTCGGCACCTTCAGTTTCTCGGCCAGGCGGGTGGAAATCAGGTCGATGCCAATGCCCGTGTCCAGGATGAAGCGCGAAGGAGTGCCATTTCCCACCGTCACCGGAATGCTGATGAGGTGGCCCTCGATCAGGCCGTCGTCACTGCCGGGTAGATACTGAAAGGGAATCGATTCCTGGCTCCAGGCAGGCAGCGTCAGGAGCAGAAGAAGAAATAGCTTGTTTAAC
>JALHOV010000425.1 GCA_022842865.1 Vulcanimicrobiota bacterium
TGATGGGATGGACGCTGAGCCTGGCGGCCACGGGTCCCAGCGTGAATTCCATGTTTTTCTTACCCTTGGGGCGGCCCAAATGAGACATCAGCACCACTGCGGCGCCTTCATCCAGCAGCCGGCGAATGGTAGGCATAGCGGCCTGGATGCGTGTATCGTCGGAGACTCGACCGTCCTGGATAGGACAGTTGAAATCGACGCGCACCAGCACGCGTTTGCCTTTGACGTCGAGGTCTTTGAGGGTGGAGAAATCAGCCATGGGTTTCCTTTCCGGAGGGAGCAAGAAAGCCCCATCCCATCCCCCTTCTGAGGGGTAGGGATGGGGCTCGAAGGCGGGCTACTTAAACGATGGCCAGCTTCTTGGTGAACATATAGGTGATCAGGTCGCCGACGCGGCAGCTGTAAGCCCACTCGTTGTCATACCAGGTAACCACTTTGACCATGTTGCCCATGGCCATGGTGCAGTCGAGGTCGACGCACGAGCTGTGGGCATTGCCCTTGAAGTCCATGCTGACGAGCGGCTCGTCGACGGCTTGCAGGATGCCTTTCATGCTGCTACCGGCAGCGTCGCGGAAGGCCTGGTTGATCTCTTCCTTGCTGGCCGGCTTCTCCAGAGTGGCTACGAAATCCACGATGGAGACGGTGGGGGTGGGAACCCTCAAGGAAAATCCGTCGAACTTACCCTTCAGATCGGGGATCACCAGAGCCACGGCTTTGGCGGCACCGGTGGAGGTGGGAATGATGTTGATAGCGGCGGCGCGAGCCCGGCGCATGTCGCTGTGGGGCAGATCCAGAATGCGCTGGTCGTTGGTGTAGGAGTGGATGGTGGTCATCATGCCCTGCTGAATCTTCCACTTGTCGTGGATGATCTTGGCGGCTGGAGCCAGGCAGTTGGTGGTGCAGCTGGCGTTGGAGATGATGTGGTGCTTGTCGTGGTCGTAGTTCTCGTGGTTGACACCGAGCACGATGGTGATGTCTTCGCCCTTGGCGGGAGCCGAGATGAGCACTTTCTTGGCGCCGGCCTTGAGATGCAGGCTGGCCTTCTCACGCTCGGTGAAGATACCGGTGGATTCGACCACCACGTCAATGTTATGAGCGCCCCAAGGCAGGTTGCTGGGGTCTTTCTCGGTGAAAATCTTGATTTTGCGGTCGTTGATGATGAGGTGACCGTCTTCGGCCTTGACGTCGCCTTGAAAGACGCCGTAGTTGCTGTCATACTTAAAGAGATGAGCGTTGGTGTCGGCGCTGGTCAGATCGTTGATAGCGACGATCTCCAGGTCCGGGTGATTTTCCAACATCGCCTTGAGGCTCTGACGGCCGATGCGGCCGAATCCATTAATCGCAACTCTGGTTCCCACGATAGTTCTCCTTGACGCAATCTGTATTATGCGCAGGAACATACCCGGAGGGTCGAGGACATAAACGCGCCGGCCAGAACAGGCCAGACATGAGCATCTACCTGGATTACGCGGCTACCGCCCCCCTGCGTCCCGAGGTTCGAGCCCTGCTGGCACGCTGCTACGCCCAGGACTGGGGCAATGCTTCCTCGCTACACCGCGATGGCCACGCCGCCCGCATGCACTTTGAAGATGCCCGCGAGCGCGTTGCTCGAGTACTCGGCGCCAAAGTCGAGGAAATCGTCTTTACCTCCGGGGCCACAGAAGCCAATAACCTGGCCATTCTGGGCTGGATGCGCGACCAACCCAAGGGCAGTCACCTGATCGTCAGCAGCATCGAGCATCCCTCCGGCTGGGAAGCGGCTGAGGCCTTGACTCACGAAGGTTACCAGTTGGACGTTGCGCCGGTGGACGCCCTTGGGAGGCTCGACCTGGCCGCCTTTAAGGCTCTGTTGCGCGAAAATACCGCCCTGGTCAGCCTGATGGCGGTCAACAATGAGGTGGGTTCGACCCAGCCGATTGGCGAGTTGGCGGCCGCACCGAAAAAGTGGAAACTGCATGTGGATGCGGTCCAGAGCGGCCTCACGGGCTGGCCCAACCTGGACGGCATCGACATGCTGAGCCTCTCGGCCCATAAACTGGGCGGACCGGTCGGCAGCGGCTGCCTTTTTCTGAGACAAGGGCTACGTCTGGCCCCGCTGCTCATCGGGGGAGCCCAGGAAGACCATCGGCGGGCCGGCACCAGCAATGTCATCGCGGCTCTGGCGCTGGCAGAAGCGCTGGAGGTGACCGCCCACCAGCGGGCCGAGGAGGCGGCCCGAATTGGCGGACTGCGAGAAAAACTGGAGTCGCAGATCAGCCGTATAGGAGGGGCGGTGCGCCTGGGGGGCGAGCGCAGCGCGCACATCAGTAGCTGGTTCTTTGATGGCGTGCGAGCCGAGCCGCTGTTGGTGCTGATGGACCTGGAGGGAATTTCGGTCTCTTCAGGGTCGGCCTGCTCTTCTCACAGCATCGAACCTTCCAGGGTGGTCTCGGCCATGGGCTTTTCCTCCGAGCAGGCCCGGGGCTTGATTCGCTTTTCGCTCGGTCACGCAACCAGCGAAAAAGAAGTGGAAAGTGTCGGTAGGCGTATAGGTGTACTGGTAGAAAAGGCCCGCCGCCAAGGGGGAACTGAAAACTAAACCGGGGGGTTTTGTTATCTTGTCGAGCACACGACAAAACATCTGACCGTGATCAGGAGGCGTACACAAGAATTGGTCGTTTTTTCGAGTCTCAGCGCGGCTCTCCGCGAAGGCTATCGTTGGTCCGAATACCTACAACACGAACAACTACACCGAGTCGAGCGAGACGCTCAACGTCCCGACGGAAAGCGAGTCAAAATGCTCGCCTTCGCTCGACCCCAACCAGAAGAAGATTTCTATAGAAATTAGCCGAGGGCCGGTGGATCAACCGGCCTTCTGCTTTTTCCAGTGCCGGAATGAATTCGGTGGGTGGACTGCGAAGCCGACGGGCGTGGCAGACGTATGCATGGTCTATATGCCTTACGGCCCCCTGGAGCGACCCTCGCTGGCTCTCGGGGTACTCAAAGTAGCGCTGCAACGCGCGAAGATCTCTTGCGAAGTCAGGTATCCCAACTTGCGCTTTGCCGAACTGATCGGCACGGCCGCCTACGCCGATCTAGCCTGGGTACGCGAAGAAAATATGGGAGAATGGACGTTTTCCGGGGCGGCTTTTCCGGACTTTGCCCCCAACCACGCCGAGTACATGGAACGGGTCACCTGGATTTTCGCCCGCGACCAGCGCGAGGCCGAGGCGGCTCGCCAAGTGCTCTGGGAAATTCGCCACAAGGCGACCGCTTTTGTGGATCAAATTGCTCGCGAGGTAGTGGCCCAAAAGCCCCGTATTTTAGCCTGTAGCTCCACCTTTCAGCAGCACTGCGCGGTGCTGGCGCTCACGCGGCGGGTCAAAGAACTCGATCCCAGCATCGTGACCGTGCTCGGCGGCGCGAACTGTGAAGCAGAGATGGGCGTAGCCACGCTGCTCGAGTTCCCCTGGGTCGACTACGTCATTTCGGGCGAAGCCGAAGTGCTCTTTCCCGAACTTTGCCGCAACCTTTTGCAGGGCTTAAAAATGGGCAACGACGCGCCGGGAATTTTGGGTCCGGCCTATCGTTTGCATCCGGACCCTTACAAATCGCCTCCGCGGGCCACGGCCAACCTGGACCAGTCTCCCATTCCTGATTTCGATGACTACTTTGAAGAACTCAAGCGATTCAGCCGGCCGCAAGAGATTCGCCCGGCGCTGATGGTAGAAAGTTCCCGCGGCTGCTGGTGGGGAGCCATCAAGCACTGCAAATTCTGTGGCCTCAACGGCGGCAGCATGGAGTTCCGCTTCAAAAGCGCCGAGCGCGTGCTGGAAGAACTCGATACCCTCAGCGAGCGTTACGGCATTCGCGATTTTCTCGTGGTCGACAACATTCTGCCACTCGACTACTTCGAAACCTTACTACCCACCCTGGCGGCAAGGGGGGCTCCCTACCACCTGTTCTATGAAATCAAAGCGAACATCAGCTACAAACAACTGCGACTGCTGCGCGAAGCCGGCGTCACCTGGCTGCAGCCGGGCATCGAGAGTTTGCACGATGACGCGCTCAAGCTCATGAATAAAGGCACGCCCGCCTGGAACAATGTTCAACTGCTCAAATGGGCCCGCGAACTGGGCACAACCCTCACCTGGAACTACCTGTGCGGCTTCCCGGGGGAAGAAGACAGTTGGTATTCCGAGGTCGCTGAATGGGTGGCCATGATCGAGCACTTGCAGCCGGGTCGAGAACTGCGACCGATCCGCTACGATCGATTTAGCCCCTACCAAGTCAACCCGGAACAATACGGCATTCAACTGCAGGCGAACTGGGCCTACTCCTACGTCTATCCGCTGCCACCGGAGAAATTGGCCAAGCTGGTCTACATTTTCCACGGCGAGGGCGACCAGGCGCTGGTCTGCTCGCCTTTCCGCGTCCGCTACAGCACCAATCGGGAATTCCCCAGCCTGGGCACGCCCGGACGAGACGCCCTGCAGGAAAGCCTGCGTCACTGGCACCAAAGCTTTATGTCGTCGCTACCGTGCATTCTGGCCATGGAAGAATTTGACGATCACACCGTCATTTTAGACACGCGGCGTATCAAAGACCACACCCGCATCGAACTGCGTGATCTGGACCATCGTGTGCACCGGACCCTGCACGGCGCCCAACCCCTGCGCAGCATTGTGCAGGCGGTGCAGCAAGACGGCGGTCTGGAAGTCAGCGAAGAGCAGATTGAGCAAACCCTGGCCGAACTGCAGGGGCGCAAACTCGTGGTCAAGCTCGGGGGTCGTTACCTGGGACTGGCCGTGCAGGGGGATTTACCGGCGCTCCCCAAGCGCAACGAAGATGGCTACCCCGGAGGGTGGATCAATCGCGCCCCAGCCCTGCTCCATTGAACGCCCTGGCTTTAGACTGCTGGACCCAGGTTTGCCGTCTCTGCAACTACGTCACGGTGGCCAGCAGCCTGTGGGCCTTTCACCAGCGGCAGTACAGCTTAGAAGGTAATTCCGGTTACCTGCAGGGACTCGTGCGCTGCCTGGATTCGCTCGGCTGGCTGGATCGAACAACCAATGGATTCGCCTGGACGCCGGCCGGTCAGGCGCTGCTGAGCGAAATGGACCGGTTGGCCCAACTGCCCGAGTTATTGGAAGTCTCGCGCGCCCTGCTGGACGGGGAGAGCCCCAAATGGCCCCAACTCAAGCAAGGCTCGGGGGTGATCCAGGAAATGCTGGAAGCATGCCTGGTGTCTGCTCTGCTGGTCATTCCCTGGGAGGAGGCCCCTCCCGAGGGCCGAGCGCTGCTGGAAGGCTATGGCTGGGGGGCTGAGCAAGGCGCCCTGGCAAGGCTGCAAGGCAACGTATTTCACTATCCTATGGCTTACCTGGAAACGCTGATACAGGCGGACCAACTGCTCTACGGCGATTTTCAAGAGCTCCGCCGCCGCGACGCTCAAGGAGTGGAAGCGCACGTGGACCGCAAACGCGACATCCATTTCTCAGGCAAAGTTTTCGCCGGGTCGGTAGCCGCTCCGTTCTGGGAACTCTTCCTGCCGCTGTTCCCGGGCCCACGGGTGGTTCTCGACGTTGGCTGCGGCGACGGGCTGATGCTGGCCGAGCTGGGGAAACGGGTCGAGGGCGTACGCCTGGTGGGCATGGAGTACAACCCGGTGGCTCGCCAGGTGGCCCAACAGCGCATCCAGTCCTTTCCGGGAGCCCTTACATTAGAGGGGGACATCGGCGATCCCCAGCGCTTGATGGCCGACCTGGAACGCCATGGAATCGACTGGCGGGAAACGCTTTTCGTCACCAAGTCGGTGATCCACAATCGCCCCTACCGAGCACCTCGCCAGGCGCGCGCTGGAGCGACCACCAGCGCGGTGGCCTCCGACCTGGCCGGACAACGGATCTCCGCCGGCGGCCTGGAAGGCAGTCTGGTCGAATTTTTCAGATCCTGGAAGCCCTACCTCAGCCACCACGGATTTTTGGTGGTGGAGGCCCACACGGTGCCCCCGGCCGTGGCTCGGCGCCACCTGGGCCGGACACTGGCTCCCTGCCTGGAACTCACTCACTGCTACTCCAATCAGCTGCTGGTCGAGGCGGAAGTTTACCGAGATTGCGCACGCGAAGCCGGGCTGCGCTCGCAGGCTCACCGCGAGCTTGGTGCGGCCGCCTTCGGCCATGACCACATGACCCTCGACCACTGGACCCACGCGGCGGAGGCTAGTTTTTGAGCAGTTTTTCCTTGGCCGCCTGATACTCTTTGGGATTGATAGCCCCTGAATCCAACAAAGCCTTCAACTTCTTCAGTTCATCGGCCAGGGAGGCGGGGGCTGCATCTTTGGATGAGCCGGACTCAGGAGGGGCTTTCGGCTCGGGCTTGATGGCAACTTGACGCGCAGGCAGCTCGTAGCCGTCCACTCCGTGGCGTTTTTCCTGGTTCTTGTAGTCCTCGATGAGCCTGGCGAAGATGGCCTGGTTGCCGGGGTAGCGGGAGGAAACCCCGGTGGAGCAAGCAGCCATCCACAGATACTCTCGCGCCTGCCGCTCGGAGCGGTCGACCCATCCGCTGGCGATGCGGTCGGTGTCTTGCACCTGTAGAGCCACCGTAAAGAGAATCTGGCTCTTGTTTTCGCCCAGTGGCTTGACCCGGCCCACGATCTTGGTGCGAAGCTGGTTCACGCCCAGCAAAGCAAAGGGCACTACCCTGGCGTCCTGGACCAGCCAACGGCTTTCCATATAGACCTCGTTCTTGCCCCGCTCCGTCTTCTCCAGTCCGTACTCCCCGTCTTCCAGGAATTCTCTGAGCCCTTCTTCTACCAGCCAGGCCGGATGGTTGAAGACCCAGGTCATACGCATGTCCATTTCGTCAGAATGAGAGGCGATGTCACCCGCCTTCTCCAGGTCTCGGGCCAGGTCCATAAAGTAGGGCTCGGCCACTGCCGGTATAGCCAGCCAAAGGCAA
>JALHOV010000426.1 GCA_022842865.1 Vulcanimicrobiota bacterium
CCATCATGCTTGGGCCCGGCGTCACCTGGGTGAGCGCGTAGAAGTCCACGAACTGACGGTCGCTCAACCAATGCTGCTCCAGCACGGCCTGTCGTTGCAGTTCGGGAATGATGGCAGAGCCGCCGCCTAGCGCCAGCAGAGAGAGGGCGGCGAAAACCGCCAGCACCTTCCAAATCACGGCTTGCGGTCCAGCAACAGCGAAAGGAGCAGAACCAGGGCCACCACCGCCAGCATGTGCAGGCGCAGGCCGGCCAGGCAGCCGAAAACCAGCAGGGCCAGGAAAAGCAGCCAGCCGTCGTTCAGGTGTTTGCGGCCCATTTGGATGGCCGTGCCCAGGGCCACGCCGGCCGCCCCCGCGCCCAGTCCTGCGAAGGTCGCCTGCAGCAACGGTCCCTGTTCCAGGTGTCCGTAAGCGACTCCCAGTCCCAGCACCAAAAAGAAGGGCAAGGTGATCAATCCCAGCAGGGCCGCCGTCGCTCCTTTCCAACCGCGCATTTCGGCCCCAAGGAAGACGCTCATATTAAGCGTGTTGGCGCCGGGTAGCAGCTGGCAGACGGCCAGCGCCTGAGCGAAGTCATCCTCGCTGAGCCATTGGCGGCGGCGCACCGTTTCTTCGCGAATCCAGGCCATGGTGGCGCCTCCCACGGACAGCAACGAAATGCGCGCAAAGGAAACGAAGATGGCTCCTGAGGATGGCGGGTCAGGCAATGGAGAGATGGGAAGGACGCGCGGCGGCCCAGTCGGCCAGGAACGTTTGCAGCAGATCGGCCAGCGGGACCGGATGAGTTACCATCACGCCCAGTTCGCGGCGCAGTTCAAAGCAACTGCGATCCAGGTTCATGGAACCTACCAGCGCCGTTTTTCGGTCGACCAGCACCAGTTTGGCGTGCATGGCCGGCTTCTTGATCTCGCGAACTTCGGCTCCGTGGGCTAAAAGCTGGGCCAGATTGCTCGAATTCTCAGCGATGTCCCACTCGGACAGCCCTTTCAGGCCGCTGCTGAGAAACCAAACGCGCACTCTGCGGCCCAGGGCGGCTAGCAAGCAGTCTTTGATCTGTTCATCGACCAGTTTGGGATTCTCGATGAGGATTTCCTCGCGGGCCGCCTCGAGCAACGATTGCAGGCGGATACGGGAGTTGCCTTCGCCCCCCTGGCTCCAGACCAGGCGTCGCGGCGTGAAAGAGCGGCGCTCCCAATCGGCTTCAAATCCCTCGACAACTTCAGCCACTTCCTGCTGGTTTCTGGACACGATGGCGTAGCCGCGGGTTTTCTTGAAGTATTTGTCGGCAAAGTTGAAAGTGCAGATAAACGCGAGGTCGTCGGCCACCATGGATTTCTCGTGGGTCACATAAAAGCCAGGGTTGGTCCACTCCACGCGCACCCCGCCCTGACGCAGGGCTTCGGCGGCCTCATCGTTGGCACGCGAACCGTCCGAGCGACTGGGGTTGAGCATCACGCGCACGTCCACCCCGCGTTGCCGGGCGCCGATCAGGGCTTGCTGGATGCGCTCGGAAGTCAGCTTGAACATTTTCACGTAGACGCGCTGGCGAGCGTTGCCGACCACTTCCAAAATGGCCTCGATGCCCGCCTCGGGCATGGCCAAAACGGCGTGATCGCGAGACGGCACAGCGTACAGCTGCACACGGCGCGAAATCGGCTGTAGTTCGATAGATTCTGTAGGAACGGAGAGTCGCAGTGCTCGGCTGTCCATTGGATCGAAATCCCTTCGGCAGTCTTTTCCCCATCATAAAGGCCGAGGAGTATGAGGGGTTTTCCGATCTGTTACAGGCTCGTCAGGACCAGGGAAAGCCGAGGGAACTTTAGCAGGCCCTGGCGGCATTGTGCCCGCATGCGTAACTCTATGACTTTTCTAATCTTCTTTTTGGCCGTATGCTGGCTCAGCTGGCAAACTCTGACTCCCAATCACCCGCCGGGCGGAGTGGCGGCCCTGCCGCTGCCACCGCTGGAAAAGGCCCAGACGCAGGACTTTGAAACAGCCACCTTCGCGCTGGGCTGATTCTGGGGCCCAGACGCCCAGTTCGGGCGTCTCAATGGGGTTCTACGCACCCGAGTGGGCTATTGCGGGGGCACCAAAGCTCATCCCACCTATCATTCCCTGGGAGATCACAGCGAGTCCATTCAGATCGACTTCGACCCGAAAATCATCGGTTACGCTCAATTGGTCCAGGAAGCTCTGGCGCAGGGAAACTTCGGCGGACAGGCCTTCAGCCGCCAGTATCGCAGCGCCATCTTCTATCATAGCCCAGAGCAAAAGGAAGTCGCCAAGAAAGCCGGTTGCCAGAGTCTCGAGCCGGTAGGAACCTTTACCCGGGCGGAAGACTATCACCAGAAATATTATTTGCAGCAGTCCAAGCTAGTCAAAGACTTCTACGCCATGTTTCCGGGAGACTTGGCCTTCACCGACGCCACCGCCACCATGCGGGCCAACGCCATCGTGGCAGGTCATCTTTCTCGCCCCCAGATCGAGTCGCTGCTTCCTCAAATGGGGGTGAGCGAGGCCACCGCCAAAGGTTTGCTGCTTTCGGCGGGGCAAGCCCAACCGGGCTGCGCGGTTCCCTGAGAAGGCTACCACGGAGGACTCATTTCCTTAACTGAGGAACCTGGTTGCCAAAGCTAAAAAAGGAGTCCATTTCACCGAGACTTATGCGCACACGCCTACTATTTCTCTGTCTGACCTTGCTCAGTTTTGTGCACAGCTTGCCGCTCTGGTCTCAAGAGCGTCCTCAAGTGGTGGTAGTGGGTGGGGGAATCGCAGGCCTGGTCACCGCCTATAAGCTGGAGCAGCGCGGCTATCGCACCTGCTTGCTGGAGGGCAGCGACCGGCTGGGTGGGCGTATCGGCACGGCTCACTACCCCCAGGGCCTGGAAGCCGAGTATGGCATGCAAGAGATCTGGGAGAAGAGTCCGTTGATCGGCATCCTCAAAGAACTCGGGCTGCAGCTGGAATCCAGCGACGACCCTTTCTCCAGCATGCTGCTGGACGACCATCTTTACGCTTTCACCGAAGATACCCGCGAGGAGTATTTTCAGAAACTCTTTACGCCGGTCGAGCGCAAAGCATTTGACGCTACCATTAAAGAATTGGAAACTTGCTACACCGAAGCGACCACTCGGGGCCTGACTCCGAAGATGCTCAAGTTGCAGAACATGAGCTTCGCCGAGTTTCTCAAGGGCCGTAAGCTCCCGCCCAAAGTCGAGCAGGCCGTGCGCCTCACCATCGAGGTGGAGCTGGCCACGGTCGCCGAAAAGTTCAGCGCACTCTCGGCGATTTTGGAATACCGCACCTTTCTCTTTGGCGGTGAGAAGAACTACCACGTTCCCGGGGGCAATAGCGTCATTATCGGCAAATTGGGCGACTCTCTGAAGGGTCCTAAGGTGCTCGGCGCCACCGTCACTCACGTGGTAAGGCGCAACCAAAAGGGACGCATGCTGGCCGAGGTCAGCTACCTCAAGAACTCCACCGAACACAAGGTTGAGGCCGACGCTGTGGTCATGGCCGTGCCCTGGGTGATGCTGCACCAGATTCAATTCCAGCCAGCCCTGACCGAGCCCCAGCTGCGCGCCCTTTCTCGTCTGGGCCGAGGCCAATATACCGTCATTCACATGCTGCTCGATAAGGCGGTGACCAGCTTGTGGGCCAAAGCGGATCCCTTTCCTGTTCTGAGCAATGCCGAACTCGGTGTCATCTATGGCCCCCACGCCACCGATACCAACGGCCCCGAAATCGTCTTTTCGTTCCTGATCTATGGGCCGGAAGCGGAGGCCTATCACATGGCCCCCCGCGACGTCAAACGCAGCGAAGTGCTGGAGGCGATGGACGCCGTCTGGCCCGGCTTTTCCAAATCTGTGCACGAGACGTTTTTCTACAGCTACCACCCGGCCGCCGTCACCTACTGGCCTAAAGGTCGTTCTCCGCTGGATGAACTTTCCCAGGCCATTCGCACACCTCACCAGGCCCTTTTTCTGGCCGGCGACTGGACGGAGAGCAGTCACGCGGAAGGCGCCGTACACTCGGCCCTGCTGACCGCGGATAAGGTCGACAGCTACCTCAAGACTCTGAAGTAACTACTTTTCGCCGCGCAGCACCTTCAAATACTGAACCAGGGCTGCGCGCTGGTCGTCCTTCAGCTTGTTGCCGTAGCCGTCCATAGGGGTGCCCGGGATGCCTTTGGTAATGATTTTCAGGACCGCTTTGTCACTGGTCCCCCGCTTATAGCTGGAATCGGCCAGGCTGCTGGGCTTGCTGTCGAAGCCCTTGGCGTCGGGACCGTCGCCCATCCCTTTGGCGCCGTGACATCCGGCACACCAGGTGGTGTAGAGCGCCTTGCCGTCAGGGGGCGCCGCCTGGACGGCGGTGATGCTAAAAGCCAACCAGAGAAGCAAAGAAATCCTACGCATTTCTAAGGTTTCGCTCAGCGGCCTCGAGGTGCCTTCCAAACGACTGCCGAACGGCGCGCCATGGCCCTGGAAACCATTCTGAACAGCGAAGGCTTCGAGTTGGCCTGGGAAAATTCCGACGATTTTCTCCATCTGGTGTGTCGTCATCCTCAGCTTGAGGCGCCTCTGGGCATCTCGCTGGATGCCCAGGAGCGCGCCGACTTCCTTGACCTGGTGCGCTCGGCTCAAAGAATTCAGGCTCAACCATTGGACCATCGAAAGCGGCTGGGAGCTCTGCCAGCACGTCCGGCCCGCTTGCGCCTGTCCATCGATCCCGGCCCTCGCCTGACGCTGGAAGCGGTTCTGGCCGGCCGCCAGCTTTTTGAAGTCAGCCTGGAAGGCCGTTCTTCAGTCCGCGCCCTGGTGCATCTGCTGATTCAGGAGCCGGCTCAGCCCACCGTGAGAATGCAGGCTGGTTTAACGGAGCGCGAACCGGGACGAGTGCAGCTCGGCAACCAGTGGGGCCAATGGCAGGAACCGCACAGCCACGTGCTGGGACCTTCGGGGGAATGGCTTCCGCTATCTGAACTGCCTGCGGGTCAGGTTTTGCGTGGTTGGCTCAATTCTCAGGGCGTTTGGGAGAGATTGAGTCTGGCGATAGACCCACCTGCGGGTCCGGACCGCCTGGTCGAACGGGGTCTTTTTGATCAGGCCGAGGCAGCCTACGCGGTGATGGAAGGGAACGAGGCCAAGCAAGAGCTGGGACGGGCCTACCTGGCTGTGCAACGAGGCCCCCTGCTGGAGGCGCTGCCTCATTTGCAAGCCGCCCGCACCCTGAGCGAGCAGCTGAGCGAGGCCGACGAGAACCTGCTCCTGGAACTGGAAACCTACCTGCTTTGCCAGCAAGGCAATGAGAAGACCTCGCTGGTCGCTCAGAATATGCAGAAGCTGGTGGCCCGCCAGATCACCCAAGACCGTTGGGCAGCGCGGCGTGCGTTGAGCAACTGGAGGGTCTTGCTGGACCTGCTTTGGGATGGACAGGTGCCTCCACTACCCTTGCAAGTCTGGCAAGGCTGGCTGGCTCAACTGCCGGCACCGGTGGAGCAAGCCACCCTCTGCTTCGCCCGACCCGGCTCCTGGACGAAATCCCCCGAACCCATCGAATACAGGCCCGCTCCTCGCGTGCTTCCGCCCGAGCGCAGCCAGCTGGCGCCGCTGATGGCCATTGTGCTGGCCCTTCTGCTGGGTTTCTGGTGGCGCTGGAAGCATCCGGTGCAGTGGGGACCAGCGGCGCCGGCCGCCAGCTCGAGCCGCCGCTAAAAGAGGGGTCCAAGTGCCTCAACGGGTAGACCGATCTGTGCTCAAAGACTGCTTGCTTGCTCTAGTCCTCGTCACATTGGTGGTGGTTGGAGCTGAGAGCATTTCTCCCCAGTTTTTCTTCAACGACGACACCCAGGCCGAATATATGCCAGGGTTTGTGGAAATCGGACGGGCCTGGCGAGCTGGCCAGGTCCCCTTGCTCAGCCAGTATTCCTGGTCGACCCGGTCGTTCGCCGGAGAATACCAATTCGGTCTGTTCAATCCCGTGGAACAGTTGGCCGTGGTGGCCGTTACTCTGACCGACGACCTGGCCTGGGCCACCGCCGGCCTGGTCTGGTTCTTTGCCTGGATCTCCGCCTGGGGATGCCTCCGGCTCGCCCGCGGCTACGGCCTGGACCCACGCCTGAGTCTTGCTTTTGCCGCCCTCTATTGCTTCAACCGGTATAACCTCTGTGTTGGCTGGCGGGCCTGGATTCCTATGGCTATCAGTGCCGCCTGGCTGCCCTGGTTTTGGCACTGCTGCCGCGCTCCCCAGCTAGCACCCTGGCGCTTCGTGCTTTTTCTCTACCTCATCCTCAGCTCAGGGTGGCCCTTCACCGTCGTGGCGGCGGCAACGTTGATAGGCTATCACCTGGGGCTGGCCGCCTACCGTCACCAGGCAAGGCGAATACTCAGTCTGTTCCTGCTGAGTCTCTGCGGACTGGCTCTGGGCTCCCTATCGCTGGCCATGCTCTGGGAATACTCTCAAAGCGGCTTCCGTCCCAAAGAAGTCAGCTGGTTGCTGAGACTGGACCCGGAGAACCTTCTCAGCTACATCCTGCCGGGACTGTCGCTTTTTTCCGTCAACCTCAATCAGGTGAACTTGAACACGAACATCGGCTGGATCCCGTGCTTGGGAGTTCTTGGGGTCGTCTTGCAGCGCTTCCGCGCCCAGTCCCATCCTTCCCTCTGGTGGCTGGCCCTGACCTGGTTCCTACTGGCCGTTTCCCCATCCCTGGCGGGCTTTCGCATTTCCAGTCGCTGGTTGGAGTATTTGAACCCGGTGGTGGGTCTGATCGGCTTGCTCTGGTTGCAACAGCGATTGCATGATCGTGACCACCGATTTGGCAGGGAGACCTGGCTGGCCATCGTGCTGGCGCAACTGCTGGGTCCTCTCCACAGTTGGGGTCGTTCGCTACCCATGGTCACCAATTGGCCGGCCGGAGTGTTTTTGCTG
>JALHOV010000427.1 GCA_022842865.1 Vulcanimicrobiota bacterium
TAGGCGCAAATCGCGAGCCCCTGAGTCGCCGCTACCGGTAGGCGCATTGCCGGTACCGGTAGGCGCAATTCGCGAGCTCCCGAGTCGCCGCTACCGGTAGGCGCATTGCCGCTACCGGAACGCGTTAATTAACAATGGTGCGGGTGGCGTTGCCTTCGAGTAAGTCGGCGCCGATGCCGGCCCCGCGATAACCAATGTAGCTGGCCAGTCCGCCCACCAGGAGATTGTGTCCCAGGGCGACTCCCAGGCTGGCGCCCAGGGCTCCGCCGGCCAGTCGGGCGGCGGTGGGGAACCAGGATTGGCGGGCGATCCCACTGATCCATTCGGCCTGCCCGGTCAGACGCTGCACGCGTTCGGTGCGCTTTTCGGGGTGCATCTGGGCATCGGGCACGTAGCACTGCGCGGTTTCGCGGGAATGAATGTGCATGCGCTTGAGCACGGTGTTGTACTGGCTGGTCATGAAATCGTCGGGACGCATAATCAGGCCAGCGGTGATGGGGCTCATCATCATGATGCCCTTCTCGGGCAAAGCTTTGCACATCACTTTCTGCAGCCCGGAGTAGCAAGAGTTGCGGGTGGTGTGGTAGTACTCGCCAGTCCGATCGGCCACCGCCTCGCTGAGAACGGTCTTCAGCATGCGCTGCTTTTCCTCATCGCTGAGATCGAGCCGGCGGGTCTCCAGGCTGGCGGCCTGACGGCGCGTCACCCACTGCTCGGCGTCTTCAAAGGTCATCAACTGGTGGACGATGCCCATGGTCTTCTGCAAACCGCGGGCGGCCGTCCAGGGTTCGCCTTCTTTGCGGCGGGCCTCGATGGAATAGACCAGTTTATTGGTGGCTTTGCCGTCCGCGCCCTGGACGGCAGGTCCATCGAATTCGAAGACGAGGGCGGCGTGGCCGGCCGGGTAAAAATGCTCCAGATAAAAGTGAACGTCTTTGAGTTTCTTAGTGTCGACCGTGGTGTTCTGAAACTTGGGTTGCCAGTTTTGTTTATCCACGGCCTCGGTCCAACCCCAGCGAAAACCGCTCAGGGTTTGACGCCCGTCTTTGTCGCTGGCTACCAGCGCAGCCGGCTGATTGTAATGGTTCCAGGGACGTCCGTCGTTCCAAAGGTCGGGTTTTTCCGCCGGCGGCTGGGGATCGGGTAACTGCGGCGCTTTACCAAGCGTCCGCGCAAGCTGCGCTGAAGGGAGGCTCTGAATCTGCATAAATCCAGTCTAAAAAATCGCCCTGAAAGATTTCCAAACCATTTCCAGAATCTGTGGGCATGCAGAAGCAGCTTGTGCTGGCGCTCCTTTTGGACGGCCGCTTGTCGGCCCAGACACTCGATCCGGCTGAACCCACCTGGCAGCGTCTGCAAGCGGCCGCGCGCTATCTCCAGCTGGAATTGGACGATTAGCCGGAATATCCCGTGACCTGCTGCGCCACATGGAGAGCAATCAACAGTTGGAAAGGGAAGCGGAGGCGATGAGCGCCGCGACGAACTGGTGCGGCGCGCCCGGGCTCAGGCCACTGGCCCAGGAAACCCTGCAAACTCAGGAGAGTCGGGCGGATTCTAGGCCGTCTGCAGGCGGTGGCGGGGTTGCGGGACTCACTCGGTGGCTTTCGCCATCCCCCTCTGGAGCAGCGGATTCAGAGGCTCCAGGCACCGGCGACCAGCACGTCGAAGTAGACCTGCTATGGAATCCGAGCTGGCCTGGCCCCAAGCAAACGACCTGCTGCCGGGGCGCCCTCTCTGCTTTTATGCGCTGCGCAGCCTGTTTGCCTGGGCGGCCGGTGCCGCCGTAGCTCAGTACGGCCTGCCCTGGGGCATTCTGGCGGGAGTGCTGGTCTTCACCCTGTCGCCCAGTTGGCGACGGTTCGGCCAGCCGCCTCAGTGGGTGGGCGAAGGCAGCTATCGCGAGAGGGTCCCCCAGCGTTCGCAGACCTTTCAACTGTCGTTGCTCATGCTGCTGACATTGCTCTGTTGGAACTGGTCGGCCGTATTGCTGGTGGCGGGCAGCCTGCCGTTCGTGTGTTATCGTCTTTTTTCCCAACTATGGACCGAGCTCGACCTGGACAGCGGTCAGGTCTTTCATCACCGCACCTTCCTGGGTCAGCAGTTAACGCGCTTCGGGACCGACCTGAGCCGAGCCCAGGCGGTGGTTTCCGGTCTGAATCAAGCCAAGGCGGGTGAGGAGGTCACTTACGCCGTCTCCCTCTGGCTCGGTGAAGGAGGATTCGTGCGGGTGCAAAGCGGCATTCCCGCACTCGAGCTGAGTCACCAGGACGGACGCCGCCTGGCCCACAAGCTGGACCTGCCGCACTATGCCGTGCCCTACGGTGGGCGTTTCACCAATACCTACCCGGAAAGTCACTGGCCCGCCCTGGCCGACACCCCATCGAACTGGTCCGGAGCGGTGCTGCCCTGGGAGGAAAGATGAAAACCAGCTTGAGCGCCGCCCTGCTGGCTCTGACCCGCGATCCGCTTTCGCTGATCAATCTGATGTTATTCTCGCAAGCCAGCCTGCACCTCGTCGGTCCAGGTCTCAGCGCCGTCATCCTGCCCTTTTTGCTGTTAGGCTATTGCAGCCAGGTTTTAAAGGGAGCCATCCTGGCCGACCAGGCCCAACTGCCGCAGGCCAGAGATTTTAAATCTGCCATGGGCCTCGGCTGTATGGGCACCGGATTCCTGTGGGGGTTTGCCACTCTGGTGGCGATGGCTGCCCTGGTGACAGAGTTTCCGCTGAGCAATTTTTCGACTCCCGGGCCTTATCTGCTGTTGGACCTGGTTCCGCTCTGGCTGTTCGCCTCGGTTTGGGCCAGTATGATCCACTCTTATTACCTGAGCGGGCGCGATACCGACAAAGGCAATCGCATGTTGGGCAGCCTGGCCTACCTGTTGATTCGACCGCCACTCTCGCTGGACGGCCTGCTGATGCTGGGGCTACTGCTGGCGGCGGCCGCCTCGGTGTATTGCTGGCCCACCGCGCTGAGTCCGGCCATTCCCTGCGCCTTTCTCCTCTCCCACCTGCTCGGCCAGTATCTGCGCAAGCGCCTTGGCTTCTCTTTGGAATGAGCCAACTGGACGAAGTCGAGAGCCTGCTCGAGCAACTCAGCGGCGAGGGCGAACTGGCCTCGCGCGGACAATTCACCCTGGACCCCGGCAAAAGCCGTCAGAAAATTGGTCAGTACCTCGAGTCCGACCGGGCCTCCTGGGCCAACTGGTGGGTGCGCGCCATGTTGGCCCTGGGCTGCACCGACTTGAACCTTCAACTGGGAAGACAGACGCTGCTGGTGACCGCCTCGTTTCCCGCCAACTCGCCCGGCCTCGACGGTCTCTCGGCCTTTCTAACACGTGGCCACGACCCTTCCAATACGCCTGGGCTGGGTTTGCTGCGCAACGCCCTGCTCTGGTTGCAGGCCTTGATGGATTTAGAAGCCGGGCTCAAGGTCTCTCTTCTCTTGCAAGATTGCGGATTGGACTGCGGCTTTTGGAAATTGACCGAAACCGGCCTCGAAGCCGGTCCAGCTCCGCAGGGCAGCGCGCAGCCGAAGCTACGGCTCACTCTACAGGGTAGCCAGCTGGCTGCCGTGCGGGCTCTGCTGGCCTGCGCTTTACCCCAAAGACTGGCTTTCGCCACCGCCCCGGTAAGCCTGGACGGACGCCGACTCAATCCCGAAGCGCCCTCCGGCGACTTGCTCTACGCCCGCTACTATCTAGGACCCGGGGACCATCTGATCGTGCCCGCTCCTGAGACCTTACCGGCCCATCACTACGGAGTGGGCAGACAGCTATTTGATCGGCCACGGCTGGCTACGCCGCCCGCTCGGGTGGGCCATTTCAGTCTGGCCGGGCACTTGGCGCCGGACCTCCGCTGGTCGGCCAGCAATGGACAATCCTTGCTGACCTTCCAGCAGGGCGGGGAGAGCCATCGGTTGTACGTTGAAGGAGCCGACCCATTTCCTCTGGCCGAAAATTGGCCGGAGGCGGGTCGACCCTGGCAAGTTGCCGTGGCCTTCTTTCGATCGTTCGAAGGCCCCGATCAGGTTGTCATCGTCGACCACGGACTGTGCCTGGAGCCCAGCCCGCTACAATTGTCTCCCGCCAAGAGTCTGGGTTGGAAGGTGCTGGTAGCGCGCAACGGCATTCAGACTGACCTGTCCGGCGTCAAGCCGGTGGTAGACCCTCCGTATCAACGAATGCTCGCCTGGGTCAAAGGAGAGCTGGGGGTCATTCACCAGCAGCTGCGCTAGAATAAGCTATTTCTTGGTGTCTTCATCGTCGTCGGCCCGACTGGGGGTGTTGGCCACAAGCTCGTGAGCCTTGGTTTCAATCTCTTGCTCCATCTCTTCCCATTCCTTTTTGGCACGTTCGATGGGTTTAATGTCCTTAGGCGTTTCCATAGCATCAATCCTCCGTTTTCCCAATGTAGCCGAGGCGTGGCTCGCGACCCAGGGCTGCCGGTCCCAGTGAGGACAGGATCGCGGTGCCGGTTTTCATGTTCCTTTCAGACTTTCGGACTACCATCGGAGGGTGAAAATCACGCCGATGCGGGGGCAGGTGCGAACTGTGCTGCCAGCCATGGCGGCTCCCCAGGCACGTTCGCAGAAGTTGACCGACAGCGTTCAGCTCTCGCAAACTCCTCCCCAGTTCCTCTTTCCGCCCACGGGTGAGGTCACGCGCCGGCTCATCGAAAACGCGCTGGTGATCGGCGGTGGACCGGCCGGCCTGGCCGCCGCCATCAAACTGGCCGAGCGCGGTATGCAGGTCGTCATCCTGGAAATGCGCTCCCCCGACTATTCGCGACCTCACCATCTTAACGCACGCGAGGACACGCTTCATTCGCTGCGAGACCTGGGGGTTTACGAACAGGTTCGCCAGGCATCCGGCTGGGACGAGCATCCCGTCTGTGAATCCGAGTGGAAGCCTCTCCACGGGCAGGCAGATTTGACTCTTTCCGAGGCTTCGGTGGGTCAGGTACGCATCAGCGACGTGGAGCGCGCCCTGTTCGAGAAGTCCCAGAAAATGGGCATCTTATTCATGGAAGGTCAGACGGCTCAGCTGCAGGCCGAAAAGGACGGCAACTATTCGGTGGTGGCCAGGCCCGTGCACGGCGGTCCGGCCGAATCGATGGGCACGCCCGATCTGGTGGTGGTGGCCGATGGCGCCAACAGCCCCACCCGCAAGGACCTGGGCATCGAATTCATCGATGAATCCAGCCCCCGCTACTACCTGGGCGCGCTGGTCGACGTGCCCATCGGCCCGGATTTTCGCAAAGTCGGACTGCATGATGGAAACCAGTTGTTCCATATGATGGCCACCGGACACTCCAAATACCCCAGCACCTGGATCTCGGTGGAGGGTGACGCCCGCCTGCAGACGATGTCAGCCGAGGAACGCAACCGTTATCTGGCCGAGCGCGGTTCGATCTTGCTCGATCGAACCATCACCCCCAAGAACATTGGCTGGGGCTCGGGGCAGATGACCATCGTGCAGAACCGGCGCGCCGAGGAATGCACGGCCGGCCGCAACGTGCTGCTCATTGGAGACGCGTTACGAACCGGTTCGGTGTGGGTCAGCGGTGGGCTCAATCTAGCCCTGACCACCGACGTCTACAATCTCGAGCAAGTGGTGGACAACATCAACCTCCGCGGCCTGTCGCGCGAGCAGGCGCTGGCCGACTACGATATCCGCAGCACGCTGGCAACCGAAGCCTGGCACGTGGCCGGCAGCGACGAATTAGAAGGTCGGGTCAAGCAACTGGAAGACAATGTCTCCTATGTATGCTTGCCGAAAGCCTAAAGTTTCTTCACGGTCAAAGCCTGCGTTCGGCCCGGGGCTTCGAGCCTATCGGAGCTTGAGCAATTTTCGACCAGGTTTCGCCCCCGCGAGCGAGGGGGTAGCCATAGGACAGTTGGTAGGGGGGTCAGGCTAAAGACACAGGGTCCTATCATGTATGCAACTATAAAATTCCGGACGCGCTGCCTGGTGCTGCTCGTCCTCTTCGTCTCGATGCTCCTGATGGAGCTGCAACAACAACAAACCATCGCTCGATTTGAAGAGCGCAACCAGCAACTGGAAATCAGTCTGCGCCAACAGCGCGAGCAATTCCAGGAGGTTTCCCGTCTGGCCGAAGATCAGACGCGCGAACTGTGGGCTGAGGTCGAAAGACATCAGCTCGATCTGGTAGCCGTCGGCCGCCTGCTGGAGCAGAGTCGTCCGCTGGCGCCCCGCCGCCCCCTGCTGGCCGCGCGTAGCGGCCGCCGCCAGCACCTGCGCCAGAGCTTTGTGGAGCTGCGCCGGCTGGTGGACCGCCAGCAGGGCGAACTTGGCCGGCTCTCGCAAGCGGCCCAGGATTTGTTCCAGCGCTCCATTCCCAGCGGCAGCCCCTGCGCCGGGGAGATGACCTCCGGTTTTGGTTGCCGGGTTCATCCCATCTATGGCATCGGCAAGTTCCACCAGGGCTGCGATTTCACCGCCCCCTACTCCACCAAGATCTTCGCCACCGCCGACGGCGTGGTGCTGCGCAGCGACTGGCTGGGCGGTTACGGCCAGGTGGTGGAATTGCAGCATCCCAGCGGGTTGTGCACTCTCTACGCCCACTGCGAGCAACTCAAGGTAACCAAGGGGCAGAAGGTTCGCAAAGGCGACTGGATCGCCACCGTCGGCCAGACCGGCCTGGCCAGCGGCCCCCACTGCCACTATGAAGTACACCGCGACGGCAAGCAAATCGACCCTACGCCTTTCCTGGCGGCGACGGTGCGCGGCACAGCTTCGCTGTAAAGTCCGCCTTGTTAGGCCCGCCGACCCCCTCGCCTTGGTCACCGGTAGACGATTTTTGGTCACCGGTAGCCAAGCCCGCCGTCCAACCTCGCCTTGGTCACCCGTAGCCGATTCTTGGTCACCGGTAGCCAAGCCCGCCGTCCAACCTTGCCTTGGTCACCCGTAGC
>JALHOV010000428.1:0-1047 GCA_022842865.1 Vulcanimicrobiota bacterium
ATCATGCTGAAATCTGTCGCCGGCTGGTTTGGTCTGTTGACTCTGGCCATCATGCTGGGCGTTTTCGGGTTTCTTCGTTTACCGGCGGAGCCGGCCCCAACAGCGCTGGCCTCCGTTTCGGCCTCTCCTACGCCGGTCGCTCGAGTGCAACTGGCTCCTCGTCCTCGCCCTCAGGTGGCCCAAGGCGAATCGAGCGAGTCGCAGCCCTTGAAGACGCGCCGGCCGCCGCCTCCTCCCAAACCACGTCCCACTCCCCTGAAAGTGACCCCTCCGCCCGCGCCGCCTCCACCACCGGCTCCCCTCCAGAGCTCTCCACAGCTTCCCGGCGCCGCCTACCCACAAGCCGGCGGCGCTCCCATGAATCCGGTGGCCTTCCAGAGCGCGCCCGCCCCGGTCGCCCTGGCTCCTCGCGACTACCTGGCGCGCGCCGAGGGGGCCAGTCAGCAGTTAGACCAGTTGATCCGCCGCGGTTTACTGCGGGCCGAGTTCATCGGCACCGGTCACGCCGGCGACATGGTGGAGATGAGCCTGCACAACAATACCGGTCGCACCCTCAGTGTGCGTCTGGTGCCGGGGATGATGTTACGCCCCGGGGACGGCCAGAAGGTTCAGCCTCTGATGGTCAATGAAGATACCCTGATCACACTGGCTCCCGGCACTTCCACCATCCGCGCGCTGCAGTCTTTCTGCATGGATAGCCGTGTGCCCGCGCCGGGCCCCGATGGCTTGACCGCCTATCGCTTTTCCAACCGCACCAAGGATGGCGGTCCGGCCACCGTGCGCGTCTTGCAGGTGGCCCAACAAATCGCCCTGCAACCTTCCAGCCTGCCGGAACCCTACCACCGCCAGGCGGTCACTCAGCTGGCCTTGTGGAAATCAATGCGCCAGCCGGTCGGCGAAGTGCAGATGCAATCCGCCATGGGCAGCGCCTATTACGATCCCGTCACCCGGCGGGCCATTCTGGCGGACGTAGACCGAGTTCTGGCGGCCGCTCGCTAAGGCCTCACCAGGCGGCGTCCAGAACGGTGAGCCCCAGGTGAGCCAGAT
>JALHOV010000428.1:1057-6885 GCA_022842865.1 Vulcanimicrobiota bacterium
CCAGCCCTTGTCTCGGAAGTCGTCGATGCCGGGCAGTTTCGCAGGAAGCCCTTGCTGAGCGGTCTGGATGCGGTCCAACAAACATGTTCCCGGAGTTTCTTCCAGCCGGTAGGCGTGGGCCAGGGCGCGCACGGCCTGCTCGGCGGTGGCGTCTTTGCGCAGGGCAACCGTGACTTTGCCATCCTTCTCATTCAGTAAGTAAGGCTGGCCGCGAAAGTGCTGCAACAAGCCGGCCTCGGCGAAGTCTTCCAGCTTTTCCGAACTCTTCAGATTGGCGGGTGCCTTCTTGACGATATCTCGGAAGGCGCTGAACAGGCCGCTTGCGGGTGCCTCCTTCACCTGGCCGCTGCGCAGATACTCACTCAGCAGGCCCTTCAGCTCGGCCTGGTCGACCGCGTTCATCCGTAGCGAGGTGGCGGCCCGGGCCGTGCAATACAGCAAGGCGGGACCGAGGGTGCAGGCGGCAAAGAGGGCCGGGTTGACTCCAAGCCCCCGGGCTAAACTCGACATCAGAAGGCCGCCGGGCATTCCCAGGCAGCTCACCAGCAGGTCCTGGTTGCCGTTCTTGGTGGCCACTTCGCCTTTGTTCGGGCCACTGGCTAGATGGTTGAAGATGTTGATGCCGGCTGCCGCGCCCACCAGTCCACCCAGCGTGCCGGTCAGCGAGAGGGCGCTGGACACGGCCAGGTTGGCTTGAGGGAGAGCCGCCAAAATGCTCAGCCCGGCCAGACAGTTGACGGAACCAATGGTGCTGGCCAGTAGATAGCTGCTTTTGGGATCAGAGTCGCCTCGGCGTGCCAGCGACCAACCCGCCATCTGGGTAGCCTTGCCGATGGTGCCGGTGATGACCGCAGCCATGGCCGCCTTTTCGCTGGTGCTAAACGAAGCTTTGACGGAATCGAGCGATACCGCCGTCATCATAAAACCGAGAACGCCGGAAATGGCACCAGCCGCCAGGGCCCAGCCGCGATGGCGCAGATACTCGGGGGCGCATTTTTCGTTCATCTGGCCGGGCAGGATAAAGTTTTTGGCCAGCCCTTTCCAAGAGCTCTCGGCATGTCCACCTTCGACCTGGAGTTCGGCCAGGCGCTGCTGGGCCTGAGCGTGGGAGGAGAGCGCGGTAATGCCCTGGGGCGTTCGCTGATAGGAATCCACCGTTCCCTGGGCCAGCAATTCGTCCAACCCGATCAGCTTCTGACCCGGTTTTAAGGGACGGTGGACGATGGTGGGGGACTGGGCTACCTTCATACCCTCAGCATAGCGGTGAACGGTCGCGTAGCCGTCACGAGACGGTCACGGGGAGCCACAGCCTTTTGCTGCCATGTTAAAGTTTCGGGTCAGGGCTCGAGCATGACTTCCAGTACGGCCGGGGTGATCAGAAAATCGGGACGCATGGGGCGACCCAAGTCCGTTTCTTCCAGGAGTACTTCCAGGAGCGCGGGGAGACGGGTCAGATTGAAGCGTTCTCTGAGCAGCAGCCGCACCAGCTTCAGCAGCAGCCCCTGGTCCAGGCAGCGGAGGGCCTCCTCGGCCAGGTCGGGATCGCCGACCTCCATCTCGGCCAGTGTATCGCGCAATTCGGCGCGGCCGAAGAACTTCCAGAGGTACTTGGGCAGCTCATCACGCATTCGCGACCAGATCAGCCAGGAGCCATAGTGGCTGGTGCATAACTCCTCGCCGTGAAACCGTTCCATTTGCTCCTGGTCGAGGCGACCACCCACCAGCAGCCGACGCCGGAAGCGCAGACACCACCCGTGCGTATTGACCTCGTAGCTGATGCAAACCTTCACGGCCGGGATGATCACTCCGGTGGTTCGCTGGAGATCGGCTCGCAGATTGGTCAGGTAGTTGTGGAGGATGACGCCGTCCCCGAAGGTCTCCAGCTTGGAAAGCAGCACGCCCAGCTCCAGTTCCAGCGCGGGTCGTGAAGAGCCCTTGGGATCTTCGAGGCGGCGCGGGAGTTCGCGCTGGTGTCGGACCAGGCTTTCGTGATCGATGAAAACCTCTTCACAGATGTCACAGGGAAAGATTCGGCGGCGGGGTCTATCCATGGGCGTAGTCTAGCCCAGCCTGAGGGCTCCGGCTGTGAGATCCGTTACGCTGTCACCACCTCCTTGCGGCGTCGCAAAGAGTAGGCTAGCTTCAGGTGATGGCGGGCGTGAGCGCCCAATTCCACCGTCCAACTCACAAAGCCGTTGGCGTCTGGAGTTGCCCCCGGACTGCTGCTCTTGTGGTCAAAGACAACCTCGACCTGCTTCAATTCGGATACCGGGATGCGCTCGATCACCTTGACCGCGTGACTTTCCGAGGACAGGTTAGAGAGCGTGATCTCGACCGTGTGCTTGACGCGCATCCAGCCACCCAGCATGTCGTCTTTCTCCTCCTGGCCCTGGCGCGTTTGGCGCATCACGCGAACCGAGGTCAAGGGTCCCCAGCCCAGGGTGAAGGGCTCGGCAGCGGCCACATAATCGAGGCGGGCGCGGCCGATCAGTCCGGATTCGCGAATCAAGTCGACCGGGCCGGCCAGCAGAGGGTCATTGGAAGTATTGCGCTGGCGGCTTTTTTGCACCACCTCCGAGCAAACCTCACCCATGAGCACGTTCTCCCGCTCGGCCTCGCAAAGGAAGGTCGAAAGAGCCACGCGCACCGGCTTGCCGTGGCTGGGAATGCTCGACTTTTGACTGGCGCGCAGGTGGATGACCTGACCGCCGTCGTCGATGCCGGGAACCTCACTGGCCCGTTCGGCCGGAGCCATTCCGCCCAGTTCCGCCGACGGCAGTTCGAAGATTTCCTGGTCGCGCTCGGCCACCACCACCTCGGCGCTCTTCTTTTGGGCGCGTAGCGTATCGAGCTGGGGCTGAGGCGGTTCATTGCCCAAACTAAAGCGCTGGGTGGAGAAGATCAGGTCCACTTCATGCCAGTCTTCGCCGGTATTCTGCCAGCAAGTCGCCTCACTGTGAAATTCCATCCCGCCGCTGGCCAGCACGGCGCGATGGGAAGGCCGCCAACAGGCGCAAGGGAGACTGTATTCCAATTGAAGCGGAAGCGACTGGGCGGTGGCAGATTCCACTTCCAGGAATACCTCGGTGACCGGTTCGGGACCCGCCGGGTTGGGCTTGAGGGGGCGGAAACCTTGCTGATCCAGCGCCTCTATAGCCATCTCCAGGCGGTGGCGCTCCTCCACCAGCTGCTCTTTCCATTGGGAAAGTTCGGCCAGCTGCGCCTCCCATTCGCTCGTCTCATCCACTCCCCAGGCCACACTTTTGCAAATTTCGCGGGTCAGCTCTTCAAAAATGCTGGAGGCGGATTGCAGTTCCCGCTCGTTCAGCATGATTTGCTCCTGGAGGGCTCGGCGCTGACGTTGGCGTTCCAGGCCTGGCCCGGGATCCTCAGAAGGGACGGGGGCGGGCGGGGGCGGCACGGAGCGCTCCACGCTGACCTGAATCACCTTGGCGCTGCCTTTCATTTGGGCGCTCAGGGTTTTGTCGACCAGCAAGGAGGAAACGCCCTCCAGGCGCCAGCGGCTGCGACCGGCGGGCAGGTCCAACAGGCCTTGCCGACGCACGTAGGCTCGATCTTCTAAGAGCGTGACGCGAGTGATGGGAGCTTGCAAAGCCAGCATTTATTGTTCCCTCCGGTTACCGCCCACCAGCTCGAGCTTGGCGGGCATTTCAATCGAGTAGACGAGCGCAGCCTTCTTGCTCTCACCGGCGGGAATGCGAAGGATCCAGCGATAGACGCCGGGTTTCTCGCTGATTGGATCCCAGGCCGGCTCGCAGCTTTCCACCTTCACCTTGATCTCGGTCGAATCGGCCTGGGGCAAGGTTTCTTGGATTTCCAGCCGGATTTCGCGGGCGAGCTGGTTGGCCGCCTCCACCGTGACCTCGTGACGCAGTTGACTGGTGCTGCTCATCATTCCGCTGGTGGTTTCCTTGAAGGCGGTGTTGCGCACCACTTTGATCGACTGATCCACTCCCAGTCCCAAAGTGAAGTTGCCACCGGGAGCAACGTTGGGCAGCCGGGTGGTGGCCAGGAAGTCGTTGCCTACGTAGACGTCCACGGGTCCACTGGGCACGGCCAGGTCGGGCATGCTTTCCAGACTGGTCTGGCGGAACACGTCGCAGGTCACTTTGGGCACCACCAGCCAGAGCAGATGGGCCGAGAGTTGCCGGGTGAGCAAAGGCACCGAGTGAAACTGAGCGTCGCTGGCCAGGTCGATGGGATGTTCGCCGCGATACAGGTAATCAAAACCGTCCAGGGCTGTCGGAAAAGAATGCAGGGGAGGAGCGGTCACCTGAAGGGCGCGGCGGGACTCATGCAATGCGTTTTCCAGCAGGCGGCGAGCATCAAAGGGCGGCTTGGGAAAACGCTCGTGCCAGAGTTGCAGGCAGGCCTGCAGCGGAGTGCGCGCTTGCAGGTGACCGCGCCCCGGCTCGTTGCCTCCGGGCATGTAAAGGAGACCGTAAGCCAGCTGCTCGCTGGTCGGTTGGGGCGCAGAGGGGGGCTCCAGCGGCTGCCAGGCCGAACCGCTCGGGCGGCCGCCTCCGCCTTTTGAGAACATGACGGGAGCCGGCGAGGCCGGCGCGCGCAGTTTGGAACCGAATTCGGCCGCACTTTCGGCCTTGGCCATGCGTCGCATCAGTCCAGCCCGAAGAGGGGGGGACGGAGCCGCCCGCTCCTGCATCATCGAAGCCGCCGGCGCACGGACGGAGTGGGATCGATCTGCGAACAGGTCCTCCGAGGGAGCCCCGAAAGGGTCGGCCGGAGCCGAGGCAAACGGGTCCGGCGCAGCTGAGGCGAACGGGTCCGCCCCAGGTCCCCCGAACAGGTCTTCGCAGGGCGCCCCCCCAAACGGATCAGGGCTCGGATCCGCAAAGACCTGACCGTCGTCATCGAAGGGCTCGGGGGTCCATTTGACCACCCGGCTCCGGTCGGCTACCACGGGGCGCCGATCATAGTCGGCGAAGAGGGTGTTGGTATTGGGAGGCGCGGGTCGCCAGCCCGGCTTGGCAGGACGGCTTTGCTGGCGGCCGATGCGGCGGCTGGCTAATTCCGGAAGCTCTTTCCAGGCAGCTACCTCGGCGGTGGAGACCTCCAAACGCACGTCCTTCCAATCTTCGCCAGTGCTCTGACAAAGATGGGCCTGCATGGAGAGTTCGGCCAGCGTAAAGTCTCGATCGAAGCGCAAGGTATAGGAGGGCGACCAGCGCGCCCCCGCAGACTCGTAACTCAGGTGGAAACGGACCACCGGGGTGTGCGCGTCCCCTTTCTGGCGCAGGTTGACGACCACCGCCTTGTAAAGCGGTGCCAGCGGGGGCGCCGGTGCGACGGTGCTGACTTCCACAAGGCGTCGCCCCACCCGTTCCAACTCATCGCTGAGCTGGGAACGCCGTTGCAAGCCGTCGGCCAGTAATTTCTGGCGCATCTTCACCAGCGCGCGGCGCGGTTTGACCCCATAGGCGGCGGGGGCCTGGCCTGGCTGCTGGGCCGGGGCGGCAGGCGTCAAGCCCTCGATGCGGGCCAGATCTTGATTGAGGCTTTCTAGCAGGTTGCGCAGGCGGCGCTGCTCCGCTTGAAGGGGCTTGAGCGCGGAAGGGTCGACAACGGCTGGGGGCTCGGGTTCGAGCCAATCCAGCTCGAGGCGCAAATCAGTGGCCAGCAGCCCCGACCCTCCCTCGGGAAAACTCAAGCGGATGCGTAAGCTCTGATCGGCCAGGGCCAGGGGCAATTCGCCCAGCCTCACTTGCTGCGGCCAGCCTTCTTCCGGTTGCCTTAGATCGACTTCGCGCGTCATCACTGCTCCCTGGCGATAGACGGTCACGGCGCGA
>JALHOV010000429.1:0-3722 GCA_022842865.1 Vulcanimicrobiota bacterium
GCTTCCTGGTGCCCCGCTGCTAAAAGATAATCAAGTTTTGGGTGTGCTCAACGTGCGTCAGAAAAAGAGCGGGGGCGACTTCTCGGCCGACGAGCTGTCCCTGGCCTCCCGTTTCGCCAACGTAGCCGCCCTCTCCATTTCCAAGGCCGGTCTGCACAGCGAATTGCGCTTGCTCTTCGTCCACTCGATTCGCGCCCTGGCCAACGCCATTGACGCCCGCGACCCCTACACCAGCGGCCATTCGGAGAGAGTCACCCGCTTTTCCGTGATGATTGCTGAGAAGTTAGGCTTTGACGCTGATCAATTGGAAGAGTTGCGCTACGCCAGCCTGCTCCATGACATCGGCAAGATACGCATCCGGGACGCCATCTTGCACAAGCCGGGCAAGCTAACCGATGACGAATTCGAAGAAATGAAGCGCCATCCCGAGTATGGTGTGGAGATCATGCAGCCCGTTCGGGCCTTCCAGACGATTTTGCCTTACATGCTGCATCACCACGAACGCTTTGATGGACGTGGTTACCCGGCCGGCTTGCGCGGACTTGGCATTCCCTTACAGGCCCGCATCATGTGCGTGGCCGACTGTTTTGATGCCATGACCTCTGATCGACCCTATCGCGCCGGTATGCCGGTGGAAGCAGCCGTGAGCGAGCTGCAAAAATGGCGCGGCAGTCAGTTTGACCCCGACGCCACCGACGTCTTTCTGGCCTTGATCCAGGAAGGCAAAGTAGGAGATATCGTGGAACCCCGCACCCAAACCGCCTGAAGGGGTCCAACTTGTCGCAAGCTTCTACCGAACCGTCTCAGGAAAATCGCCACGGCCTTCTGCATTGCGAAATCGGGGCGCTGTGGGGTTCGTTACCCACCGAAGGAATCGAGCACTGGAAAGGCCAGCTGGCCAACTGGACCGGCAAAGCCGAGGAAATGCGGCGCAACCTGCCGGTCGTGGACCTGCTCAACCAGTTCCGAGAAGCCGATCTGGAGCCCCTGCGCAGCATGGCTTTAGAGTTACGCGCCAACTGCGACGACATTCTATTCGTCGGTTCCTCGCAAACGCTGGAGTTAGCTCGCCTACAGGAACTCTTTGACGGACCCGGAGGGCGCGGGCCGCGCTTGCACATCCCTCGCAGTAAGGCTTGGGAACACCAGTTGTTGCCCGCCCTGGAGGCTGTCGGCTCGCGAGTGGGGCTGGTGATTCTGGGCTGGGCGCCGGGCGACTTGCTCTGGGATCGGGGAGTCCTGCCAGGCCTGAACTGGATCAAAGAACGGTATTCCGAAAGCGAACTGTCGCGGCGAGTGGTGGCCCTTTCGGCCCGCCCCATCTCCGATCACCTGCAAGTACCGGTGAAACACCTGGCGGTGACCGAGCGTGCCTATCTGGCTCCCATTTTCAGTGGCTTTGGCCTGTTTCCGCTGTATGTGTCGGGGTTTGAGGCCAGCAGTCTGATCGAGGGCGCGCGTTCCCAAGTGCGTAACCTGGAAAAAGGCTTCAACTGGGACAACGCCACCCTGCGTTACGCGGTCATTCGCCAATTGTTGACCATGCAAGACGGCTGGGTGGAATCGGTCGTAACGCCGGATACCTACCTGGAGCCGTTGGGTCTTTGGGTGCGCCGGCTGCTGGAGAATAGCTGCCTGCATCTCGACCCCCCTGTCCCCTACCCTTTTCCCCACTTGCAGTGTCAGGAGTACGACCCGCACTCGGGCGAACGTTCCCACTACTATGAATTGCAGTTGGACTACGCCAGTCCCGCTCTGGACAGCCAGTCCATGGATCGGGGCCGGCCCCGCTGCTGGTTGGGCATGCCCCGACTGGATATGTATACCCTGGGGGGCGCCGTCGCCCACCTGACGACCGCGGTTGCCCTGAACCACCGCTGGAGCGAAACTGAAAGCCCCGCCATCGAAGCGGAATAAGGGAGGGTCACCCTATGTCGGGTATCTTTAGCGTCGAGCAAGCGCGCAAAATGGTCGAGGAACGTGGTCTTTCCCACGTCAAGGTGGGGGTTTTTGACCTTGACGGCATCATGCGCGGCAAGTATATGTCCAGGTCCAAGTTCTTTTCAGCCCTGGAGAGCGGTTTCAATTTCTGCGACGTGGTGCTCGGCTGGGACTCGAACGACCAGCTCTACGACAATGTAACCCATACCGGCTGGCATACCGGCTATCCTGACGCCACCGTTCGATTGTTGCCCGAAACCTGCCGAGATCTGATGTATGAAGAGGGTGGCCTCTTTTTCCTGGCCGAGTTTTCGGGACCTTCCGAGGCGCTATGTCCGCGAGCCATGTTGCGTCGAGTCATCGATTACTGCCGTTCCCTTGGTTTTGAGCCTTTCTCTGCCGTCGAATACGAGTTCTTTGTCTTCAGTGAAACGCCCAAGTCCGTCCAGGAAAAGGGCTATCGCAATCTGGAGCCGTGGACTCCCGGCAACTTCGGTTATTCGGTTCTGCGCAATTCGGTGCAGAACGAGTTGTATCACGAGCTGCTGCGTCTGGGCGAAGTCATGGATTTTCCGATTGAGGGATTGCACAACGAGACCGGCCCCGGCGTTTTGGAAGTAGCCATCGGAGTCGATAACTCGCTGGCCTCGGCCGACAAGGCCGCTCTCTTCAAGACCTTCGCCAAGGTGTGCGCCCAGCGCAATGGTTTGATGGCCACCTTCATGGCCAAGTGGTCCAACAACTACCCCGGTCAAAGCGGCCACATTCATATGTCTCTCCAGAAAGACGGCCAGGGCGTCTTCTTCGATGAGGACAAGCCGCACAGGATGAGCGATTTAATGCGCCACTTTACGGCCGGCTGCCAGCACTACATGCCGCAGGTTCTGGCCATGGTGGCCTCCACCGTCAATTCTTATTCGCGCCTGGTGCCCGGCTACTGGGCTCCCACCAACGCGACCTGGGGCGTCGAGAATCGGACCTGCGCGTTGCGCGCCATTCCCGGCTCGGCCAAGTCGCAGCGCCTTGAATACCGAGTGGCCGGTGCCGACGCCAATCCCTATCTGGCTCTGGCCGCGGCCCTCGCCTCCGGTTTGTGGGGCATCGAAGAAAAGCTGGAGCCGAATCCGCCCATTCAGGGGAACGCCTACGCCCAGCAGCAGCCTCCGCAACTGGAACTCCCCCACACCCTGTGGAGCGCCGCCCAGAACCTGAAGGCCAGCCAACGCGCCCGCGAACTCTTTGGCGACGCTTTTGTGGACCACTTTGCGGCCACCCGGGAATGGGAAGAACGCGAACTGCGCAAGACCATCACCGACTGGGAACTGCGCCGTTACTTCGAGATCATTTAAATGCACAGCGTCAACTGGAACTACCCTACCTCCATCCGTTTCGGCTGTGGTCGTCTGGCCGAACTGGACGAATGCTGCTTGAGTTTGGGCATCCACAAGCCCCTGCTTGTCACCGACGCCGGCCTGGCCGCCCTGCCTCTGGTCACGGACCTGCTCCAGAAGCACCCCCACTTCGGGCTTTTCAGTGAAGTCCGTCCCAATCCAATCGGAGCCAATGTCAGCGCCGGCGTAGAAGCCTATCGTAACGGAGGCCACGATGGAGTCATCGCCATGGGCGGTGGCAGCGCCCTGGATGTGGGCAAAGCAGTGGCCTTGATGGTCGGCCAGACCCGACCGCTCTGGGATTTTGAGGACGTGGGCGACAACTACAAGCGCGTGAATACAGGGGGTATGGCTCCCGTAGTGGCTGTGCCCACCACTTCGGGAACGGGT
>JALHOV010000429.1:3732-4769 GCA_022842865.1 Vulcanimicrobiota bacterium
GCCGTTGTTCGGTGATTACCGACGAGTCCACCCAGACCAAACGCATCATCTTTCACGCCCAAATGCTACCCGCCCTGGTGCTGGCTGACCCCGACACCACCCTGGGCCTGCCGCCCAAAATCACCGCGGCCGTCGGGATGGATGCGCTTTCGCATAATCTGGAAGCCTGGTTTTCTCCTTTCCATCACCCTATGGCCGACGGCATTGCTTTGGAGGGCTGCCGACTGGTGGCGCGGTCGCTGGTCAAAGCTTACCAGGACGGCAGTGACCGCCAGGCCCGCTCCGACATGATGGCCGCTTCCACCATGGGTGCAGTGGCTTTTCAGAAAGGCCTGGGCGCGATGCACTCGCTGGCTCATCCCATCGGCGCACTCTTCGATACCCACCACGGATTGACCAATGCAGTGGTGATGCCGTATGTGCTGGCCTTTAACTCTCCTGCCATTTATGAGCGTCTGGACCGCCTGGCCCGCTACCTGGGCGTGCCTTCGGTGTTGGAATGGGTGCTGGATCTCCGCCAGGCTCTGGGCATTCCCCAGACTCTTGAGGAACTGGGGATTCCTCCCGAGCGCCTGCAAGAAGTGGCCGAGAAAGCCGTGGTCGACCCCACCGCCGCTACCAATCCGCTGCCTCTGACGGTGGAGAACTGCCGCCAGATATTGGACAACGCCTGGTCCGGACGGTTGTGAGTCAACACGACGACGAGGCGCATCTAGAGAGCCTGGGTTATACCCAGGAGTTGTCCCGGCGCATGAGCGCCTTTTCCAACTTCGCCATGGCCTTCTCGGTCATCTGTATTCTGGCCGGGGGGCTGACCTCGCTGCACCTGGGACTCTCCTCGGTAGGTGGCGCTTCCATCGGCATCGGCTGGCCTTTTGCCTGTCTCTTTTCGGTGTGCACCGCTTTGGCCATGGGGCAGATCGCTTCGGCCTTCCCGACCGCTGGCGGACTCTACCACTGGGCTTCCATCCTGGGCGGTCGCGGCTGGGGCTGGTTGACCGCCTGGTTCAACCTGGCCGGGTTGATCACGGTGCTCT
>JALHOV010000429.1:4779-6880 GCA_022842865.1 Vulcanimicrobiota bacterium
GCGGTCGGCTCCCTCGGACCCATCTGGGGTTTTCAGGCGGACAACACCACCCAGGTGGCCGTAGTCATGTTGATCACCCTTTCGCAAGCCCTGCTCAATCATCTGGGCATCCGCATCACCAGCTTTCTGATCGACATTTCCGGCTATCTGATCATGGCGGTCACCATCGTGCTGGTGGCCTCTTTGCTCTACTACGCGCCCGGCCACGATTTCAGCCGGCTCTTCACCTTCACCAATTTCAGCGGCGAGCTGGGAGGCAAGGTTTGGCCGGTGGAGCCGAACCTCCTGATTTTATTCTTGTTGGGCCTGCAACTCCCGGCCTACACCATCACCGGATTTGACGCCTCGGCCCACACCGCCGAGGAGACCCGGGGCGCCTCGGTGGCTGTGCCCAAAGCCATCGTTTTCGCGGTGATCTCCTCGTCTGTTTTCGGCTGGATCATGCTGAGCTGTATCGTCATGGCCATTCCCGATTTGCGCGAAGGCATTGGCCAGGGAGAAAACGTCTTCTTCTTCACCATGGGCAAGGTCTTGCCGCAAGCGCTGTGTGCCCTGCTCTACCTGGGCTGCGGAGTCGCTCAATACCTGTGCGGGCTGGCCACCGTGACCTCTTCCAGTCGCATGGTCTACGCTTTCGCTCGCGACGGAGGGCTGCCGCTCTCCAGTCATCTGCGCCAGGTCAGCGCCCGGTATCTGACGCCGGTTAAGGCCATCTGGGCGGTGGCCATCCTGAGCGTGGGCTTCGCCAGTTTTTCCAAAGTCTATTCCACCATCGCTGTGGTGTGCACCATTTTCCTTTACATCTCGTATGTGCTTCCCATCACCCTGGGCCTCTTCGCCTACAAGCGTAGCTGGACCAAGATGGGTCCGTGGGATCTCGGTGGTTTCTTTCGGGTGGCGGCGACCATGGCGGTCATGGGCTGCAGCGGACTGATTGTGATCGGAGTGCAACCGCCGAACGAACTTGCGCTTTATTTAATCCTGGGATTTCTGGTCATCACCGGCTTCATCTGGCAAGCTTTCGAGAAGCGCCGCTTTCAAGGTCCGCCGGTGGTGGGAATGGAGCTGTCATGAAAAAACTCTGCCTGCTGGCCCTGCTGTTGCTTGGCTGTGCTCGCTCGGACCCATGGCCAAAGCAAGTCATCGCCAAAGCCGACCCGGTGCAAAAACCCCTGGCCACCAAGATGAAAGGCTGGAGTCACAAGGGCTTTTTAATTACTCCCCAGGCGGAATACAGCATCATCGCCCGGGTGCTGCTGCTAGAAAGATTCTCTAGCGGGCGCGAAGCCGAACTCTCCCCCGAAGATCTCAGCCTGGGCTGGGGCGAGATGTCCAATAGCGGCTATCTCAGTCAGCTCAGCATGCAGCACGTGGAACGTTACTACCAATGGGAAATCAAAGGAGAGGTGCCCGATAAGGACACCATCATCCAGCACTCTGCCAACACCCATTTTATTCCCGCCAACGACAACGTGGCCGCCATTCTCAAAGCTGTGCGCGTCCACGACCTGATTCAGGCCCACGGCTACCTGGTTAACGTGGAAGCCCCGGACGGTTGGAATTGGAGCAGTTCGCTGGTGCGCAGCGATACCGGCACGGGAGCCTGCGAACTCTTCTGGTGCGATAAACTCGAGACCCTGGTCACCCCCCATTAGATCTCGAAGTCGATGGGACAAACGATGACTTCGCCCTCCGGGGTCTCCGGCCTGGGTCCCTGTATGCGCAGCTGCGGCGGGTCCAGGATAACGCGATAGCCGGCTGGGACGCTGCGGGTTAAAAGGACGCCGGCCCCGATGACGCTGCCCTCCCCTACCACCGTCGTTCCGCCTAGAATCACGGCATTGGCGTAGACGGTCACGTCATCTTCCAGGGTGGGATGACGCTTGGAGCCCCCGACCACCTTGCCCTGGCTGTCCTTGGACAGTGACAGCGCTCCCAGCGTCACTCCCTGATAGATTCGCACGCGCTTTCCGACCACGGTGGTGGCGCCGATCACGACGCCGGTGGCATGGTCGATGAAAAAACCAGGGCCGATGCGGGCGCCCGGATGAATGTCGGCGCCGGTGTGACAGTGAGCCCATTCACTCAGGATGCGCGCCAT
>JALHOV010000430.1 GCA_022842865.1 Vulcanimicrobiota bacterium
AAACTGCGAGAGGAGGTCCTAAAAATGAATAAGTGGCGATTGTTTGTGCCGGCGGAAGACTGGCTGCACCCGATCGAGATTGAGGAGACCGTTCTGCCTTTGTTGACGATGGTGGGCGAGCGCCTGGGTCTGCGGGTGGGTCGGGACGATGCCCAGCGGAAGTTTTTCCTGGGCCTCCCCGCGTTGGCCAAACCCGATGCTTCCAGTGGCGGCGAGGGAGTTACCTTCCCGAGCGGTCTGTCAGTCCCCAAAGCGGTGCTGTCCGTGTCCATGCGGCAGCGGTATGGCACCACCGGGATTTACACGGCCGCGCCGCTGCTGGCGGCCAAGCGGGACGACCGCTTGTCCGCGCATTTTTCGGCTGGGGAATTTTTTCCAGCGGGGGACTCGTCTTACCGATTCCTGCGGATCTCAGCCGAGTTGGTCCGCCGACTTGAGAAGATCCGCACGGCGCTGGGCGGAGTGGCCATCACGGTCCACTCCGCCTACCGACCGCCCGAATACAACCGGTCGGTGGGGGGCGTTTCTAATAGCGCCCACATCGACGGCCTGGCGGCCGATATTTCGGCGGCCGGGATTTCCACCGAGGCCTTGCGGCGGGTCTGCGAGGTGATTGTCGGCGACGACGGGGGCGTAGGCTTCTATCCGAGCCAGCAGTTTTGCCACATTGACGTGCGCGGCTATGGCAGCCGCTGGGAAGGATAGGAGGTGATTTACCGATGTTTTCGTTCTTTCAGAACGCCCAGAAGCGGCTGAGTCAGTTGCAGACACTGATCCAGTTGGCGGAGCAGGTGGTGCTGGCTCTTGAGCAGACCGCCAAGGCCACCGGACCCGAAAAAAAGCGCATGGCCTTGCAGATGCTGGTGGACCTGGCCCGTTCCCACGGCCTGGACCCCCCTCAGCTGCTGCTGGACACCGTGATTGAAGCGGCCGTCCGGCTGACCAAGCGCTAAATTCCCCCAGTCCCAATACCCCGTCGCGTAACCCCTCTCAGGGTCTAGCCTCGCTATGCCCTGAGGGGCGGGAAAGGAGCTTATGGACACGACCAGCGATTTCGAAGGCAAGGCGGCGCAGCCCGTCCTTGAAGAGACGGAGAGTGTCTCTCTGGCCTCGGAGGAGCCTGAAGCGGAAGAGCCGGCGGCTCTGCCGCCCAATCGACTGAAAATGGATGCATTGCGCCGGCTCAAGGCCCTGGAGCGCCGCGGGAAGACCGTGGGCACTCACCTGGATGAGTTGCGCGAATTGCTTATCGTTCTGTTTGAACAAATGCCGGATTAATTTTTTCGGCCGGTCCAATCCAAGTCTGAAAAACATCAAGCCCACCAGGGTCTGCTTCGTGCTGCCCGGTGGAGCCAAAGGAAGGAATGTTATTTATGCCCACAACGGATTTTGAAGTCTTCGGTAATGGCGACGTCATCGAAGCGGAACATATCAATGAACTCCACGAGGTCATTCAGAACCTGGAGCGCGGAAAGTCGTTCTATGCCGGTACTTCCGGTGGGAGCAGCACAGCTTATACGGTAACCCTGGACCCGGCTCCCGATAGTCCTCATCTGGTTGGGATGATCGTCCATTTTAAGGTGCACACCGACAATACGGCCGGTTCTCCGGATGTGACGCTCAACGTTAACAGCGTGGGAGCCAAGCCGATTCTGAAAGGGGGCGGCGACTCGCTGGCGGCGGGTGACCTGAAAGCCGGTCAGATGGTTGCGTGTTTCTACGATTCCGCCTCGGGTGGCTCGTTCAAGCTGATTGGGGGCGGAGGAGGCTCATCGGGTATTGTGCCGTTGAGTTTGGGTGGCACGGCGCGAGACAACAGCGGCAACAACCTTGGTATGGGCGTGAATGTCTTTCAGGGTGGACTGAGCGGAGGATCTCATAACACCGGAATTGGCCACAGCGCTCTTTACGGAGCGACCGGCTGCACGGGCAGCACCGCTCTGGGCACTCAGACAGCCTATGCCAATACAACCGGCAGTTACCAAGTGGCCATCGGCTATCAGGCGGGCCTCAGCTCCACCACCGGAACAGGTTCAACCGCGGTTGGCTACGGGGCGCTGTATACCAACACGGCCAACTACAACACAGCCCTGGGCTATGCGGCCGGCTACAACAGCAGCAGCGGCACCAGCGATGTTTTTGTGGGGAATGAATCCGGCTACAGCAACACCTCCGGGAGCGGCAATACGATGTGCGGCTCCCTGGCCGGGCGGCAAAATACCACGGGGAGCTCCAAAACGTGCTTGGGCGCTTCGTCTGGCTTTGGTGGCTCGAGTAACGACGGCGTAACGGCCTTAGGATATTTCGCTCTGCAGGCATGCACGGCCAGCTACAACACGGCGGCCGGATATGTAGCGGGATACAACACCACTTCGGGGGCCGGTAACTCCTTTTTCGGTCAGGAAGCGGCCTACACCAACACCACCGGCGGTCACAACAGCGCTTTCGGAACGACGGCTCTGCGCCAGAACTCGACGGGATCCTACCATACTTCTATGGGGCACTCGGCCCTGTATGCCGCGACCGGAGCCGGTTGCGTGGGTGTGGGCTACAACGCCGGCTCGGCCATCACCAGTGGCAACTACAACACCATCCTCGGCTACTCTTGCGCCACCAATCTGACGACCGGCTCCAATTGCATCGCAATCGGCGACTCCGTCAGCCTGGCTTCGGCCACCGAGAGCGGCCAGGTCAATATCGGAAACACCTTCCGCAAAACCGGCACGCAGCAGTCCGCCTCGGTCACGAGTAAAGGGCAGAGCTACGCCAACTCTTCCGACACCACGATTCTCTCGCTGAGCAATCGGCGGGGGCGGATCGAGTTTTTCGACTCCAACAACGATTGGGCCATTGTCCGCTTTATGGGCACCGGCACTCCGGTGATCGAGTCGGGCTCGGCGGCCTGGGTGGTGTCGGGCAGTCCGGCCTCGGGCGAGGTGGGTCTGAACGTGAGTGGCTCCAACCTGCAAATGGTCTTGGGAAGTTCGGCGGCCCGCACAATCGGCTGGGTCGTCAGAGATGTGGAATTTTAGGAGGATACAATGGCAATTCAATCGGAAGCAATTTTCTTCGGGGCCCCCGCCCCTCAAGCCTACTCGAGAATCGAGAGCATCGTGTTCGAAGGCAACCGCGTGATGGTCACGGTTCGCACCTGGTTCTCGGCCAGCGCGGCTGCAAAAATTCTGGAATCGGGCGGGCTCTGGGATGGACACAAGACCCAAGAGCCGGCCTTGGACGGCTTTTCGCTGGAGCTGACCGGCTCCGACCGCGAAATGCTGGAGCATTTCGCGGTGCCCGAGGGCCCGGTCGAGGGCGACAACCTGCGGGCACAGGCCTACCGGCTGCTGATGGACTCCGCCCAGTTCGTCAATCCGGTCGCGGTCTAGCGGCCATGTTTTCCGCGCAAACTCGCCGCTACTTTGAACGGGCCAGCAGTTTCGGGCATCTCGAGGGGCCGACTCATCAGAGTATGGTGGGGAGCGCGGAACGCGGTCACTACTTCCAACTACAACTCGTCATCGACGATTCCGGCATCGTCAGAGACCTTGCTTTCTACTGTCCGCGCTGCGTGCCCGCCATCGCCTGTGGAGGCTATCTCCAGGAGCGATTGCTGGGGCGCAGAGCCGATCAGGATCTGACGGTGGAGCAAATCATCCACGATCTTCGGGGCCTTCCGCCGCAACGCTGTTTCTATGCCTGGATGGCGGTCGAGGCTGTCCGCCAAATTCAAAATGAACTGAGGAGTTAAATCATGCCCATTCCCATTTCGGGCACTTTGGGAAGCCAACTGCAGCAACAGCAGGCTTCCGACAGCATCGCCCAACATTCGATAGGAAACAAACTTCCCTCACCGTCTTCCGGTATTTCCAAGCCGCAGGGCGGACAGAACCCCGCCAATCCGAACGCCGGCCGAGCCGCCCGCAATTCGGCAGCCGCCGGCGCCTCAGATGCGTCCGGTGACATCAATCACAATGCCCAGCCCACGCCTATCAGCGAGCCGACCAAGACCTATGGTGGCGAAACTTGTGGAGCGTGTGCCAAACGCGCCAAACCTAAGCCCGGCGTGTGGAGTCAGCACGACGGCTTCTGGTGGCGCCCGCGCCACGGCCGAGCCGCCATTCCGGCTTTGCCACCTCGTGGTCAGGGGGACCTGGTGGAGGTCACCGGCGAGGAAGCCAGCCTGTCCTTGAATGACGGCAAGACCCGGGTCCATGTTGACCATCGAGTGGCCACCGACCAGCCCTACCAGGTCTATCAGGATTCTTCTCCGGTCACGCCCACCGGCCTGGCCGTCCAGGGAGAACACAGTTACTTTGTGTTCTCTGGCAACCAGACCGGCAGCGACTTCACCGTCGACTATTTCTACCGCGATGCGGACGCATCCGACCCGTCTGAGTTTTTGGATATCGAATCTTACGAGGACGCAGCTGATGCTCGCGACCACGCGCTCAATTTTCGCGGGCTGGTGCTCTGGGGCCAGGATGAAACCAAAGTGGCCGCCCTGCGCGCTCACTACGTATCCAATGGAGATATCGTCCGTAATCAGGAGAAGGAAAGCACGGTCGAGATCGTCGACAGCAGCCCGAATCCGCCGGGCACGCAGCTGCCGGGAACGGCGGTCGAGCTCGAATTTGAGCCCGTGGAGCCGATCGAGCTTGAGGACGTAGACACAAACTGGGGTCTGGAATCTCCCATGGACAACGCCACGGAGTGGTTTGTGCAGGGTAACCAGCTTTCCCAGGCGGTTTCGCCCGAAAGCGGGAATCCGCAGGTCGACTACCTGGTGCGTTTGAATTTCGCCTCCAGCTACCAGCAATTCTGGTATGGGGTGGACGGAAGCACCGATACGTTTTACCTGAAATCCGGGCCCACTACTTATCCTACTTCGCTGGATGACGTAGACGGACCCACTGTGCAAATCCAGGACCTGATTGAAGTGCTGGTGGATGGCACGCCGATTTCGGGCGCCGTTTTCCTGGAGGACCGGGTCATTCTCCCGAGTCCGCCGGCGATGGGCCTTGATGTCGCCATCACCGTCGACATTTACGACCTGGAATCGCGTTGGGAGGAGCTGGACTGCGACGGCCAGACCTTCGAGTATTCGCTGGACATGTCGGAGGAGCCCTCCCATGTGCTGATGCTGAACGTGTTCAATGAGGATGTGACCGAGTACGCCACGCTCGACGGGAGCACTCTGCGCACGCTGCGGCCTTTCCAGGTTGGCAACCAGCTGACCGTTCGCTATCAGCGGGAAGTCAACTTTGGCAGCCAGTATGTCATCGACGGCCTGACCATTTATGAGAAGGACTGGGAGACCGGGCAGTTGCGCCTGCTCGAAACGCCGATCATTCCCTATCTCGCCAACCCCATCGATCCCGTAAGTGGGATCGAAAGCCGGCGTAGTTTCCCGCCACTCCACTATGGCTATCTGTTCGTGGACCAGGCCACGAAAAGCTATTCGTTGGTGGGTCCCAGCGGGCTGATGTGGCGTGGCCGGAAAAAATTGGATGAAAGTCTTCCGGCCGGAGTTCCCTTCCACTGGACTTTGAGCGCCTGGCCGGAGGAGTCCGATTCGCAAGACCTGGTTTTGGCGGAGTCTGGCCGCAATCGCCGCCCCCATCCCTGGTTAGGAGTCTCGGTGGCGGGCGGCTACGCGCTGCAGGGCTCCTGGAACCGCGTCGGCGGTTACCGCGGAGATTCCGATTTCCCGCTTCGGCTCTGGGGCCGGGACCCGGCCAGTAAAGTATGGGTCAATTTCCAGGAGTTGTCGGTCACCGAATTGTGCGGAGACCATTCCGAGGCCTTTCCCCTGCGAGTCTGTCCTTCGGGAATGACCGACCTCTTTTCGGTCGTCACCCCCGGGGGAGGGCGCAATTCCACCTGGCCGGCCTCGCGCAACTTGAACGCCTGGCTGGTGGCGGCTGGCTGGATCGTGCACGATTTTCAAGAGGATTGGGAGGGAACTCCCGATCCCGACGTGCTCGGCTGGGATGACGCCGGCTTCACCATCAACGCCGTGTCCTGCGAAACCGGCGAAGTGTTGGCCTCGCTGACCCTGCGTTCCGACGACGAGGAGGCCATAAATCAGCATGTGGATCCCACGGCGCTGGTGGAGGCCGAACTGGAGGCGGAAATCACCGATGGTTACCTGGGAACCATCATCGACAAATACTACAATCAGAATCCGGACTATTTTCCGCCCAATTCCGGCAGTATTCCCGCCCCTCCCTACGCGGGCCAGATTCTCTGGCTGGCGGATCAACGCTACGGTGAGTATCCGGTGGGCGGTGGCTACTGGTGGCTCTTTTATAAGATTGCCTCGGTGGCGGACGAACTGGTTCCCACTCGGCATCGCCCGGGGTTGCCCAGTTTCGCCAGTTCCCCGCCGCGCCAGTGGTTCAACAACTCCGCTAACGACGGGGGAGCAGAGAACTCGCAGGACAGCCCGGATCTGGTGCTGGACGAAGACAACAACATTTACGCGACGCTGTGGATGCCCTGCTGGCTCCGACTCCAGGACCAGTTTGTCGGGCTTCCCTACGAGACCGTCGAGGGCGAGGTGACGCAATCGTATGGCGCCACAACCCTGCACGTTCCCAGCTATCTCATTTCGATCCCGATGGGTCGTTTGATCTCGAATGTCAGCTACTCCACCTTCAATGGCGCCCCGGGCGAGGTCTACTATCCCGGTTTCTACAGTGGAATTGCCGAACTGTTTACGCGCGTCGTTTTCTATCGGCAGGGCGTCTACGCGGGCCTGGACGAGAACGACCTGGACGTTTGGGAGTATCCGGCTCTGACGGTGGTGGTCGGTTGGTTCGCCACTTACCCCAAGGTCTCGATCGTCACCGCCACCGACACCTTTACGCCGGTG
>JALHOV010000431.1 GCA_022842865.1 Vulcanimicrobiota bacterium
CGCAAAAAAAACCGACGCCCAGGCCGGGCGCAACTGGTGGCGTCCGGCCCTGGCGGTGGTGGGACTGCTAGGTCTGCTGCTTGGCCTTGGCCGATTCCGGCGCTGAAGTTTCCAGGGAACCTGCAGTTGGATGGGAAGAATCACGTAATGAAAACATTGCTATCCTGGCTGTTGTTGACGGGACTGGTGGCAGCGGCCGAGCCGGAATTTGAGGGGTCGCTGATGGAGGCGCTGCGCCATCCAGACCAAGTGCGGGCGTTGCGCTTCAAGGCATCGGCCTGGCCTGGGGAAGCTTATATCATCCAGTGTCTGGGCGCCTCGGGGTTGGCTTGGCCAAAAGTTTTCGAGCGTTTCCCTAATCTGGAAGTAATCGAAGTTGCGGGTAACCGGAGTGCCGTGTTTTCTCTGTGGTCAGGACGCTGCCCGCTCTCCAAGCTACGCAGGCTAAGCTTCGAGGGCACGTATTTGGGACTATGGAATGAGTCCTATGACTTCGGCAATCTGCGTGAGCTGGAGTTGCGCAACTGTGATGTCATGCTCGGCAAGCCAGACACGCCCTGTTTTTTGCGAGGGGAGCAGCTCGAAAAGTTGGACCTTAGCTTCTCCAAATTGGAGCGCGTTGATTTCCAGGCTGATCATGTACGCAGTCTTAACCTGTCCTATCGTGAGAACTTGGCCATTCCGGCTTGGACTTGGAAGCTAAAGGGTTTGCAGGAACTGAACCTATCGGGCAACGGGCTTAGCAGTCTGCCTTCCCAGGTGGCGGGCCTGAACCAGCTGCGCAGTTTGCAGTTGGGCGACAATGATCTGGAAAAATTGGACGTCGCGCCATTTCCCCAGTTGCGCGAGTTGGATCTGACGGGCAACCCTTTGTCCCAAGCACCGGACGTATCGGAACTGCCCTTGCAGTCGCTGAACCTATCCGTCTGTCAATTGAAGCAATTGCCTCGGCTTCCCAATGGACTGCGGAAGTTGAATGCGGCCCGCAATCAAATCGCTGAGATGCCGGCACTTCCCGCTTCGCTGGAAGAGGTTGACCTGGGGTGGAACCAGATCGGCAACTGTGCTTCACTGGCCTGTTTAACGCGGATGCGCGTGCTGGACCTGAGCCACAATCAACTGAGCAAGTGTCCTCCCCTGAGAGCTCTGCAGAGTCTGAATCTGGGCTTCAATCAACTGCAAGAGTGGCCGGTAGTGGCCTCCGTAGAAAAGCTGAATCTCGCCCACAATCTGTTGACCGAGCCGGGTCCCACTCCGCCCGGGGTGCAAGAATTGGACTTGGCTCGAAATTCCATTCGGGAAATGCCGCGCACTACCGCTTCGATCATAAACATGAGCCTGAACCCCTTGGCAGTATCGAGATCTTCCTCTGCAGTGGAAGGACTGGAGGTCGAGCCAAACGCACTTCCAGATCCCTTCACGGCGGAGGAATATCAAATTCTGAATGCCCTGGCCCGAACGGGACGTTTGCAACGCAGAACCATCAATGCCTACTCCCCTATGGGCTTGGGGGCCGATAAGCGGGCGCGTTTTTGGAAGGCGGCCGAGTTCCTACGTCTCGAACCGGACCTGATGCGATCCTACGCGCTCAACAATGCTTTGCAATTTCCCATCGATCCCGAGCAAGCCAAGCGTCCGTTACTGAACTCGGTAACCAGCGAACCTGACCTGCTTTGGCATCTGGCCGACCAGCAAAACATCGTGGGATTTTCCCGAGTCGGCTTCAGCGCCGACCGCAGCCAGGCCCTGGTTTACGCGCAAGCGCTCGACAGCCTCACGCAAGGAAGCGGGATGTTGGTGCGACTGGCGCGCCGCGGGGACGGCTGGGCCGTGGTCAGCTCCGAGGCACTCTGGATGCGACTTCCATAGAATCAAGCTCCGGGGTTTCCGGATCTTTAGTAACCAGCCCCGACCCCAGAGCACCAAAACCGGGGGTTACTCGGACGGCGACGAGGTCCGTGAAACAAAGTCGAGTTCGCTCCGCGGCTACGTCACGGACCGCCAGTTCCGACCTATCGGCGGTTTAGACACGAAACCAAGTGTGCCAGGCACTCCAAACAAGCCCATGCCAGCCCCAACTCGCCCCAACACCGATCCTCGCAAAACCCATAACCAAGCCACTTACCCCACCCAACCCCAACACCCCAGATCGGCCTGTCAGACATTGCGAAAGGGGTTGTACCTGTCGGGTCTGGTTGGGCTCAGTTAGGCTGAGTTGGTCTGGGGCGGCCTCGACTTGGCTCTACTTGCCCTGCGAAGCTTCCCGTTGGCACACTTTCTCTGCGTGGCTGGCCAGGCAACGCCCTGATTCTATTTGCGAAAAGGGGTGTAACTCTTGACGCGCTTACATCCCGGCCTGGCTGGCCTGACCAAGAATTGCGGCCCACACGTCGGATGACCACTCCCTCCTGCCATCGCGCCAAGAATCATCCACAGAGGAGGAAGAGAACTCTAGTGATCCTCTTTTAGACCCGGCTCGGCGTCCGTGCCTCGAATCAGCGGGGGAAAAATTCAGCCTCAGCGGCTGCAAGTTCCGACTCAAGCAGACGTCCGCGGTTGTAGCCAAGAGCGCAAATCTCAGCAAGTGCCTGCCTGGAGATTCTCCTGTCCTGATCATTGGCCTGGTGCAAGAGCGCTCTCAAATCAAGTCGATCCTGAGGCCTGGTCTGGTCGTCGCGGGCCAGGATTTTCATGGCGATCAGGTCTCCCAGACTGGCGACCGGAAGCCGGATTTCGGGGAAGACCTCCAGAACCTCCGCCCTGGATACGACCGAGCTTTCGATTCCCGACGACGCGAAAAGCAAGTCGATGACCACGCTATCGTAGACTCCTGGAGGAGCGAGGCGGGCAGTGGCCAGTCTACCCGTGGCTTGTTGTTCCAAGATGGCTAAAATGCGATATCCGGCGGCTTGCAACGCAAAGACTAGCTGTTCACTATCCTCGTCGCTGGCGACGCTGACAGCGAGGTCCACATCCTTGGTAAAGCGGGGGTCAGTTCGAGCCCCGACGGCCAGGCCACCGATTAGACACCAACTAGTTCCTGAAGCCTCGAGATGGTCACCAATTTGCTTGAGATAAAGCGGGAAATCGTTCAAGACAGGGGACGGAGGCGCAGGCCAGGGGCGACCGGTTGGTTTTGGGCCCAGCGGGTAAGGCGTTCGGCGATTTGCTCAGGACTCTCCTGAGGGTGAGCACGCTGCAGACTCAGGCGCTTCACCTCCAGGCCAGCGCCCATCATCTCCAGAGCCAGGCGCAAACGCGATGCAGAATCGCTCTCTTCCGCTCGAAGGGGACGAACCAGGGAGTAGAGGTGCTGGCGAGGTTGCAACATTCTAAAAAGCATTCGCTTTGGCGTCGGAGGCTCCTCGGTCAAAGCGAGAGTCTTGCTGGCCGTCATCCTCCATATTGTCTGACCTTCCTCGAGCGTATTCCTCGAACTATCCTCAAAGTCCCGGTCTTCCGCACCGCTCTAATTGTGCAACGGCCGTTGCGCTATTGAGCAGCCCAAAGCGCGCCTGTGCCGCCAGACTCAATCCTCATCTTCGATTCGCTCCCAATCGTCCCTGACCAGCCGCTCCAAGTAAACCCGAACACCTTCGTCGCGACCCTTCAACCAGTCATAAATATCTTGACTAAAGCGGATTGTGATCTTGGGCGCCCCCGGCTCAGAACCTGAATAAACGCGAGGCCTGCCAAGGGCGCCATTGTATCTAGACCCCTGATTCTCTTTGCGAATGAGTGAGCTCTTGTTGATTGGTCGGGGGCTGCAGGCCTTGGTTACGGGGCTTGCGGGAGCGAGCTTACTGGGTCGCGGGTGGATTGTGTGCCTATAGTGTGCCTATGCGGACAAGCTAAGTCAGCGCCACAGAGCAACCCATTATTTCCTCTGACTATATCGGAAGGACCGCCACTGGAGGTGCATCACCATTGATTCTAGAAATGCAGTAGGTCGTTGCGCGATCTAGCGTGTGAGCACTTGACTAGGGGGGTAAAACTGCTGTGCGAAAACCCTCACCCTGGTCACGAGATCTAAAGAAACTCTCGAAGCGCCTTTGCAGTATAGTCGTATTCCAGCCACAATCCCCCGACGATGTACCGTATCACCCTGTATCAACAGGACAGATAGACCATATCGAGGCCAAGTTTACCGTGCCACACGGGCTAGACAAGGAACTTATTCCTTGCATACCCATACTCTGGACGTGCCTTCACTTTCCCCGAACCGTTCTTGATGTAGCTGACCAGAAACCCAGCTTAATGAAACGAGGTCAAGACATCAATAATGGGCACATTGTGATCATTTGTCCGCTTGCGACTTTAAAGGATTGTTCCAGGCAAGTTTCCAAATATTTCATTCCGCTGGTTACAATTGCTCCAGAACACCTACTTGACCAAGTTAAAGAAGCAACATCAACTCTTATTCCTATTTTAGGCGAAAGATCAGCCGAGTCAGTCGGACAGGAACTAATAAACGAGGCTTGGGAGACCGTCGCCAGACTGGCTGGGTTGGAAAGCAATCTGAAACCTTTAAGACTGATAGATAACCTCGCTCTAGCAACGTCGCTCTTGCCTCACAGATTTATCGGCCGGCAGTTCGGAACGGTCCCGTCCGAAACGGGTAAGAGTGAGTCAATATTTTCGTCGCTGGAAATACAAAATAGACTCTCAGCACTTGCAAGGGTTGAAAGCTTGGGATTACCTGATGCAAATGCTCTCCAGTTGCTGCCTGCGGCCCTACAGGACGAGAAATCTAGATTAAAATTCCCATTGTCTTTAGGAGTTCCCGGAGTGTCCAGCCGATATTGGGAAAAAGTGGGATGCAAGCTACCGGCCGTCTCGTATGGTCCCGACGGCCCTCATTCCGCCCTTGAACTGGAAACCATAAATCTTCTAACAACCCACTCAGCAACGTCATATGGCGCACTGGGCATCATGCTGCCTACGGTTTCCCAGAAGATCTTTCAAGAGCTAGCAGCCCTCGAACGCCACCTGGCGAAGCATTATTCAAAACCAAACCGTAGATTCATCAGGAGACAGCTGGCGAAATTTGCAGAATTGGGTCGCACCTATTTCGATAATATCACCGTCACCTGCATAAAGAGAGCATCTAGAATTGTCTGCTTTTCCAACTTTCCGATAGGACTCCTCAGTCTACCCGGAGACAGTGCAACGCTTTCCTGCCGCTGCCCAGTTATCTATAGACCCCTCGCTCCGCTCACCCGTGCTTTGCAACAGCAATTATCACCGAAGCCAAACTTTACGTTCCGTGGTGACCCACGAATCCTGCTGTTAGAAGCCATTGAGGCTAGCGACAAGGTTGGGCCCAGTTCGAGAGCCGCCCTCCTTTGCTTGAAAGAGATCATGGTTACGCAAAGGGGCCTCAATGTTGAGCTGGCAGAAGTGAACTCCCCGGGCGAACTTGAACAAAAGGTCCGAGAATACAAACCCGACATCCTTGTGCTTAGCGCCCATGGTGACATAACTACAGTCGATAATGCAGCGGGAATATGCGTTGGACAAACTTTCTGCATAGGTCCGGAGCTTGGACCGCTCCCTCCTCTTGTGATACTAAGTTCCTGCCACACAGCTTCGCGAGGAGCTGGAACTGTTAATGTGGCCGACCTTCTCCTCCGCCAAGGCGCATTGGCCGTGATCGCCTCCCAGATACCGGTAGAACCTAAAATGAATACTCACTTGATTGCGAGATTCTTTCTGGGATTGATTGACGCAATCCGCAACGGAACCACTCAAACAAATATCGCGGATCTTTGGTGGACTACGGCGACCGGTCATGCTTTATATGACATCGCAGCAGGGTGCCTGAGAGCAGGACGACTGGTCAACTCTATCCCACACAATACGATGACAATTCGAATGAACCACGCATATCGAGAAGCCGAGGATTTTATGATAGACTCAGCAGAGCCCTCTGGAGAGGGCCCAGCCCTTAGAGGTTGGCTCAATTGTCAGGGATACGTGCCCGAAACGCTTTTCTATCACCTCATTGGCTGGCCTGAGATTTTATTGATAGCGCCTAATAAAGCCAATTCCAGTTTCACTGGGACAAACTGCCCAACGGGTTAGCCCACCTACGAAGCACGAGATGCGAAGTGCAGACAGCCGTAATCAAAGGAGAGTGTCCAGCGAGAGCGCAGCGAGCAAGACAGAAGCGGAGCAGCGAGACTCACAAACCTACAGGTGGTTGTAGGGAAATTGTGGCGGCCCGGGGCAGGACCGTTGACCAATTGCCCTTGTCGCGATGGCAAAGGCATCTGAGCGGTAAAGCGGTCAGGCCAGCAAACAACTCGTTGGTATTCTGTGGACAAATCGACACCTCCTCAGCTAGGCGACAGGCTATGTAAACGAATACGAAAGTAAATTGGCCATGGCCCTGGCCGATTCATTAACGGACAGGAGGTCCACCCTACCGTTCGGCAGGGCTCGAAGTTCAAGGAGCCCGTCGGAAGTTCGATGCTCCGGTAGAATCGCAATATTGCCCTGCAAGAAAGCCTCACGAAGACGGTATACATTTGATTCGAATTCTCGCCTTGAGCTCGGAACCCTCATGCGCTCAGTATTCAACGGTCACCGCCGTAATACTGCACAACTTTCCTTTTTGGATAAACGAGTGCTCTCGTTATGCCGTCTCGAAGAAAGAGCCAACCGAGTTCAGCCTCGTAAGCTTCCTTAAAATCGTAGAATAAGGCGCAACCCTGCGATAGCGGATCTCCCAGCCGAGGCACTGTAGCTCTGCCGTTTTGCCAGAAGAGCCTCCGAACAAATTCAATGCTGAAGGGCCCAGAACCCATGAACAAGTCGCTGACTGTAGATGGCGTCAGAACCCCGCCCGCAGTTGCTCC
>JALHOV010000432.1 GCA_022842865.1 Vulcanimicrobiota bacterium
TCTGACGCACAGGCTAGACGGTTTCTCGGGCTTTTGCGCCTGTCTGGTCGCTTAGATTGCGCAAAGGGGCTGGATATGCCACCAGATTGCCACCTCGAGAGCTCGATGCCCTTAAGTAAAAAAGCCCCGGGTGGTTCCGGGGCTTTTTCTGGCAGGAGTGACAGGATTCGAACCTGCGACCCACGGTTTTGGAGACCGGTACTCTGGCCAACTGAGCTACACTCCTAAGTGCCCGCGTATTATAGCAGAACGTTTGTGGCTGGCAAGCCCCCGTGCCGGAACCCCAGTCGCGGCTATCGACCTCCGGGGTGATTGGCCGGCCTGGTCGGGGATGGCGAATGGAGCAATAGGATTATTCGTCGTCGAGAACAGGTGTTACGCGCAGGCCTTGTTCCCGCGGGAAGACGGTTTCGATGCGAACCTTGAGGCGTGTGCCGGGAGACAAGGGCTTTTTGGGCACCAGCGGGCAGTCCGTTTCGTAGAGAATTGAGCTGAGCTGGACCCAGTGTTTGTCGGGAAAATTTTGCAGAACCACTGCGTCCATTTCGGCCCAGCGCTTCTGCTCCAGGTAGCGCAGGGTCCAATACTGCTTGCGTTCGCGTTCGAGTTGTTCGGCCTGATGGGTGGTGCGCTCGAGGCGCTGCATCATGGGTTCGAGTTGCTCGGCTGTGTAAAACGGCTCGCCGGTGCGCAGGTGGGCTTTGAGCTGGCGGTGGGCGATGAGGTCCACGTAGCGACGGATAGGGGAGGTGGACTGACTGTAGGCTTCCTTGCCCAGGCCGGAATGGCGGGCCGGGGTCATTCCTACTTCCCCCTTCTTCATCAGACGTCGCAGTTTGTACAGATTTTCAGGAGCGGTGTCCACCTCGGCGGGAATCGGTTTTTCCGGGTCAGGTTGGGAGCGGAACAGGGCCGGAACGGAGTGCTCGGCGAAATAGCCGCCGCTCAGCCCATTGGCCAGGATCATCATCTCGCTGACCAGGACTTGAGCCGGAGCCTCCGACTGGTCTCGTGTGATCGAGATCTGCGGCTCCTCGTCCGGCGGGGCCTCCACGCGAATATTCACCCGGGGAAAGGGCAAGGTGACCGCGCCGGCCGCCTGGCGGTGGGTGCGCAAAGCCAGTGCAATTTCATACAGAGTCAGCAAATCGCCGGGCTGGCGAGCTTCCAGCAGGGCGTCCGCTTGCTGGTAATTGAGACGCTGGGCCACGCGAATTTTGGTGTCGGCAAAGCGGTGCCCACGGACCTGGAGCTGCTCGTCGAAGTCGACCAGGAAGGAAAACGCCAAGCGATCCTGACCTTCGATCAGGCTGCACAGTTCGTCTCCTAGAATATCCGGAACCATGCGAATCTTTCGCTCGGGCAAATAGATGGTGGTACCGCGCTCCAGCGCCTCCTCGTCCAGTTGCGAGCCGGGATCCAGGAAGGTCGAAGCATCGGCGATGTGGATGCCCACCCGGTAGCCGTCTTCCAGTCGTTCCAGGGTCAGGCCGTCGTCCACTTCGCTGGTCCAGGGGTCATCGATGGTGACGGCCGCTAGAGAGGTCAAATCAAGTCGCTCAGTTTTGGAAAGCTCAGTTTGCAGGCGCTCGCGCAGATCGGCGGCGGCGGTGAGCATTTCTGGGGAAAAATCGATGGGCGGATGGCAGCGATGCAACTGGAGAAATTCGTCTGGACCCCACAGCCCGGCTTTGATCATCAGGCGGAAGGGGGCGTCCTTGCCGCTGATTTCCAGCTCCTTGAAGAGGCTCTGGATTTCTTTGAAGCGAGAGGCTTCGTTGCCGTGCAGGGCTACTTCGCGAATCCAATTAAGATAGCGAGACTGGCTCTTTTCGAAGTGGCCGTCGCTGGGCAGCGGCTGGCCGTTCCACAGGGCTTTCAGCCAGGCCGTCAGGTAACCGCGCTCGCGAGCCCGCTCTTCCTCGGCCTGCAACCGCTGCCGTGTTTCCTGGATCTGCTCGGCGCTGCGCGGTTGATAGTCCTGGCCTTTGCGCACAAACCAGAGCTTGTCGCGCTCGAGTGCACGATAAAGGCCGGAAAGCTGTTCGGGCAAGGGTTTGCTAAATTGTATGTTGGCCAGCTCGACGAGCGAGAATGCGCAGCCTTCTTCGGCCGTCAGTTCCCACAGGTCGGCAAGCGAAACTTCCTGGCAGCAGGCTTCGCGGCGGTGGGCCGCCGATCGCAGCCACTGCACAATGGTCTGGTTATCGGAGTTTGGCGCCAGGCTTTCGCTGGAGGTGAGCACCAGCTTGGTCTTGGCCACCTTGTCCTCGCGATTCTCTTCGGTGCGCACCTGCAGTTGCTCTTTGCGATCAACCGACAAACAAAGGGCGCACAAGAGTTTCTTGTTGTGAAAGTATTCTACCAAGCTGCCGGGACTGGCCATGGTCGGGCCCTTCGCTCATCTGAAAGGGGGTGCCTTCCCCCTTTCAGAAGTGGATTCGATGGAATTGCAACGATGGACCGAGCAAGCGGTGGAAGCCGCCCAACGCGCGGGAAGGATCATTCGCGGCGCCTGGCTGCGCGGCGGGACCGACGTCCAGTATAAGGGCCGATTCAACCCGGTCACCGAGGTCGATCTGGAGTCGCAGCGGTTGATTCGAGAGATTCTACTCACCTACAACCCCACCCACGATTTCCTCGGCGAAGAAGGGGCTCCGCTCGAGTCTGGTAGCGAATTCCGGTGGATCGTCGATCCGTTGGATGGCACCAAGAATTTTGCTCACAGTTACCCGCACTTTGGGGTGTCTATCGCTTTGACTTACCAGGGGCAGGTGTTGGTGGGGGTGGTCCACGACCCGATGCGCGGCGAGACCTTTAGCGCCTGCCGAGGAGGCGGCGCGCACCTGGAGGGGTCTGCCATTGAAGTGAGTTCTACCCCGGACCTGGAGCGCGCTCTGTTGGTGACCGGCTTTGCCGGGGCGACCTCGCGGGACTACGCGATTTTTCAGGCCTTTGACGAAGCCAGTGAAGGGGTTCGCCGCGATGGTAGCGCCGCATTGAACCTGTGCTACCTGGCCTGCGGGCGCCTGGACGGCTATTTTCAAAGGAACCTGTGTTCTTGGGATGTGGCCGCGGGTGTTTTGCTGGTGGAGGAGGCCGGCGGTATGGTCACCGACTACGGCGGCGGGCGTTTTTACTTGGAAGGGCGCCAGTTGTTGGCCAGCAACGTCCATCTGCACGGGGAGATGGTGCGTCGCATGGCTCCCTTCCAGGCTGCCTGAGGATTCAGGTGCCGCAATATTTGCGTTGGATCTTGGTCAGTTCCACCTGAACTTCCACCAGGCCCTTGAAGCGCTTGGCCGGATCCTTCAGAAGCATTCGGTCGATCAGGGTGTCCAGTTCGTCGGGAAGCTGGGACTTGTATTCGCGGATGCGCGGCGGCGCTTCTTGCAAATGCTTCATCACCAGGGTCAGTGAGTCGGCCACTTCGAAGGGGCGGCGCCCGGTGAAGAGTTCGAACATCATGACGCCCAGGGCATACTGGTCGGTGGCCGGCAGCAAGGTGCCACCTGTGATTTGTTCTGGGGCCATATAGGCGGGAGTGCCAAAGGTGTCGCCGGTGCGGGTCACATTCTCGGACTCCTCGCGTTTGGCCAGGCCCAGGTCCATGACTTTGACTCGCTTGTTGTCGGTAACCATGACGTTATCGGGCTTGAGATCGCGATGGACGATGCCTTTTTGGTGCGCGTGGATCAGACCCTGCACGATGCCCAGGGCGATGGGGATGCCGTCAGAAAGAGGCATGCCTTTGCTAGGCAGCATGTCGCGCAGGGTTTCGCCTTGAATGTACTCCATGGCCAGGTAGAGGATGCTGTCTTGTTCCCCGTGGTCGATCATACGCACTACGTTGGGATGGTCCAACGTGCGCGAAATCTGCACTTCGCGGTTGAAGCGGGCCCGGTAATCCTTGTCCTGGGCCAGTTCCGGGTTCATGACCTTGATGGCCACGGCTTCCTCTTCTTTCATGGTCAGCGTCGAGACGCCCTTGTAGACGACCGCCATGCCACCGGCGCCCAGCCGTTTGACGGTGGCCCACTCGCCGAACTGACGGCCCAGGAAGACGTCGTTTTGAACGTCCAGGCTGCGCAGACGGGCGTTGAACTTGGCCACTTTGGCGCTCTCTTCGCGCCAGGCTTTCTGGCGGGGGACCACCACGGCGATCAGGAAAAAGCCCAGACTGCTGAGGACGGCTAGAAAAACCCCAAAAGCGACAGGGTGCAGCTTGCAGCTATAGGATAATCGTTGCAGGAAAGCGCCCGCTCCGGGTGCCGGTTTGAGCTGAATGGGCTCGCTGTCGTTGAGGCCCGGGTAGTAGGTGATGGGAAGGCTGTCGGCCTGAGTTTCCGTATGGGCCGGGAAGACTTTGGGGGACACAATTTCCAGTCGCGCCATGTAACCGTGGAAGTTTGGAACTTCTTTTTCGCCGAGGGCCATTTCGCCGCCGATGTGAAGGGTGAGCCCGCTGCGAAATTTGGCGCGGTCTACTATTATGGGTTCGTTCGCCAAACCAAGGCGTACCACATTGCCCAGGTTGGAGACAGCCTCAACGTAGATGGCCGCCCCTGGCGGCTCCACTCGAAACTGAAATTTCATGGGTTCTTTGGCTGGTTCCGGTAGGCCCGATGCCCACTGCGTCAGCAAGAGTCCCCAAAACAGGACTCGCCGGAGGTGCATCTAGTAGTGGTTCCTCAGCATAACCTTCCGAAAGAGTTCTACCACGGCCGAGGCTTTCTTGCCTGGAATCACCTTAGATAAAACAATCCTGAGAGCGTAGACTTCCCCTCCCGTGGTCACTTCCCGTTGCACAAGAAAGGTATCTACCGACAGAGCGTAACTTTTGGAGCGAGGACTGGGGGCGCCTGCGATGCTGACCAGGTTCGCGACCAGAGGTCGGAAGGCTTGAGTCGTGTCAAAGGCCAGCGTGAGGCCGGTGGGGTTGTCTCCGTTTTGAAACTTTTTGCGGAACAGTTGATGCTTGGTGAGGTCGTGCGACCACACGTGGAGCCTGGCGTCGAAGGAGAGCAGGCCGGACGCGCCCATACTGGCCGACAGTGGATGGGTGGAGAGGATCATTCCCTGAGACCCGGTGGGGGGTATCAGGGTCACTCCGGTTGGCACCGAGCCCTGCAGGTCAGCGCTCAATTGCTGCAGTGCAAGTTCTCCCTGCTGCTGTAATTCGGTGCGAATCTGTCCTTCAGCGGCGATTCGAAACGACGGCAAAATGACCCAGAAGACGCACATCCCCAACAAGAACGTAAGGGCGATGGTAATCGTGAGTTCCGCCAGCGTCATCCCGCGCTTTTTCATCGGGTCACGTTATGCAAATACATGGTGTGCACGACTTTGTTGGTGCGCCTTTGGAAGTCCCAGCTAATGGTGACGGTTGCGATTTTGAGGTATCTTTCGAGGGTCGGGTCGCTATCGTATTGCACGGTTACCGAGGGCATAAAGTCGGTCTGTCCGTAGGTCCACTTCTGATAGGTGGGAGGTGAGACGGTCGAGACGTTATAGAACGACCGACTGCGCAGGTCTTCCAGGATGGTCTGGGCGAAGTTGTCGGCAACAATCTGCGTCTCGCCCCGGCGCACCGCGACGATGGCTGACGGGTAAAGATTGGCGATAAACAGAACAATAAATCCAAAAAGGACCGAGGCGAATATCGTCTCGAGAAGCGTGAAACCGCTTCTCATTGCACGACTTCGCGCCAGTAAAGCAGGCGAATCCGATCGGCCAGATTGACGAAGCTAGCGTTGGAAATGCCTGGATTCATCGTAAAGGTCACCTGTTCGCCCGGCGGGTCTCCCAGGCCGTCGTTGAAGTCGAGCATACGTGCGGATGGCTCTGTAACCGCACCACTGTTCTGGCTGGCGACCATAAAATTGTCGAGCAGCGCGGACTGGTTCAGCCGGAGGTTGAGTTGGAGATTCATAATGGCCAGTTGCGAGCTGTTTAGCGGTGCGCCAACCTGTGCAGTCAGGGCGTCAATGACCTCTTGTCGGGCCAAATTGATGGGGGTCACATCCGTCCCTGCATAGGTGACCCCCTTGTAAGAGATTTGCACGTCACTCAAGGCCAGCGGCGGGACGGACGAGGGAGTAACCGAATTGGTTTGATAGACGTGACCCTGCGCGTCCTTAACGGTTTCATACACTCCGGGGGGCAGGGCGGTATAGATAGGTGGAGGCCCGGGGTTGGTCAAGGTTCGCGCTCGCACATTGCCCGACGAGTCCGTGGTTTGGTAGTTGACCTTCAAATGATATTCTTCCGTTACCGGATCCTTAAAGCGATCGACAGGAGCCGTAATTTTGGATTTGAAACCAAGGGAGCTCAGGCTAAAACTGGCTCCGGGAATGACGATGGACTCCGCTTGAAACTCCGCCTCGCCAAAGGTTGGCAGCGGAGGGGGGCCTCCCACTTGCACCGTGACATTCTGCAGAGTTCTATCTTGTATCATGTTCACGTTGTTGAACTTGATCTCTTTGTCAGGGGCGGCGGCACTACCTGAGATATCGGCGTAGTCGGCTTGCAGCTTACCTTCGGTGTAGAGAAGGCCCGACGCTCCCAGGTGGGCGCCGGAACTTCCCGTTAAGGTCATGTCGTCTTTCGACAGAAGTGCAACTTTATTGTTACTGTCAAGCTGTCCCGCGCCTGTAATAGTCAACTTTCCTGTAGCAATCAGGGCTCCTTCTCCACTGATAGGTCCGTTGACCGTCAGATCCCCGTCGACATAGACGACGCCCCCATTCAGGGTGACCCCGCTGCTGAAATTCAAAGGTCCATTTCGATAAGCGAATCCGTCCACTTGATTCGGGCCGGAGCTGCTGGAATAAGTTGTCACTCCCGCTTTGGCC
>JALHOV010000433.1:0-1297 GCA_022842865.1 Vulcanimicrobiota bacterium
CCCATGAATAGGAGCAGCACCCGAAGCGCCGGGTGGCCTTGCCTGATTCGGCCGGGCCAGCTAAGATAGCGCTTATGTATAAAACCCTTATCCTTATCTTGGCTTTAACGGTGGCGGCCCTGGCCAAACCCGTCAAAGTCACCCTCGACGTCCCAGGAATGACCTGAGGAACTTGCCCGCAGCGAGTTCGCAGCATTCTCACCACCGTGCGTGGTGTTTCCGAAGTCACGACCGACCAGCCTAAATTGCAGGCATCCCTAACCTTCGACGACGAAAAAGTCAAACTCGAAGAAATCCTTGATAAGCTGAAAGGCGAATACAGCGGTCGATACGCCGCCACCCTCGCCAAAAAGTAACCCCTCTTCAAAAGGCCCGGCCACTGTCCGGGCCTCTTTGCTTTCAGACCTCGCGCTTTACCCCATTCCGGCTCTGCTATATAATAGGAGTTATATAGCAGAGGGAGACGCAACGATGCTTGCATTCAAAGTAACGACAGTAGGCTCATCAGTAGGCATTATTCTTACCAAAGAGGCTTTAGCTTTGCTGAAGGTGCGCAAAGGCGACACTCTCTATCTGACCGAGGCCCCGGGGGGAGGATTTCGACTGACACCCTACGACCCGGAGTTCCAACGACAGATGGAACTGGCCGAGTCGATCATGCACGAGGATCGGGAAGTTTTGAGAGCACTATCGAAATAGTGTGGCGCTGGGTCAGCAAGGAACTGGTCGTAACGATCCACGATCGGCAGCTTTCGGAGCACGGGGGTCCCGAGGGAATTCGCGATGCAGGCGGATTGGAGTCCGCCTTGGCACGGCCACAGAATCTGGCTGCTTACGGCCAGCCTGACGCAGCCACACTGGCAGCTGGCTATGCTTTCGGCATAGCCAGAAATCACAGCTTCGTCGATGGGAACAAACGAACAGCCTGGGTGGTCGCCAGGCTCTTTCTGGCCGACAACGGGAATCGACTGAAATTCGATCCGATGGAGGCGATCCGTACGGTCGAAGAGCTTGCTGCGGGTAAGTTATCTGAGGAAGACTTGGCCGACTGGTTCCGACAGCGAATCGTTTAGACTTCGGTAACAACTGTTGCGGACCGCCTCAGAAGGGGTAGGATGGGCAGGTGGATCGCATCCCTCAAGTAAGCGTTACGCGGCCGGCCATTCCGACCCCGAAAGCCCTCCCGCAGACCCCGGTAGAAAAGCCTCAAGCCGATCCCCAGGATTTGCTGAGCTTTTCCGTTTCCCGAGCGCCCGCGCCCAGCGCGCAACCCGCTCCCGTGGTCTCCCCAACTGTC
>JALHOV010000433.1:1307-6840 GCA_022842865.1 Vulcanimicrobiota bacterium
AGAGGTGTCGGCCGAACCTGTCAAGGCGCGCGAGAACGTCCCCCTGACTTTTGTCGAGGCGCAGCAATATTCGCAGTTGCTCCGAGACTCTCCGGCGGAGGCGCGAGAGATGCTGCAATCCCTTCATTTGCGTCATCCAGATGCGGCCTGGTTCGCCTCCAAGATCCACTCGAATCTGACCAAGCCAGAAGAGTACGACCGCCTTTTGCGCCCCTGGAAGGAACTGGGGGAAGCGCGGCGCGTGGCCGAGGAGGTCGCCAAAGGAAGGCAGTTACTCAAGCTGGAGGGCCATGGCATCAATGCTCAGGAAGCCCGGGCTATCTTTTTTTTGGGCAGGGAGCAGCCTATCGAATGCGAGGTTCTGGCCGCCGATCTTGGAAAGCGAGGGGAGAAGGCGGGTTGGATGGTCGAGCAGGCTCGCAAAGGCGATCCATACGACTGTCCCATCGATCAGGGTTTCGTCAAGAAGCTATCGGAGCGTTGGACCTCCCGCGTAACCGCTTTTCGCTTAATGGACCAGTTGCAAAAGGCGCCTGCCGGACCGGAACCGGCCCTCACCTTTGGGGAGACCCGTTCGGTGCATTTTTTGCGTCACGAAAGCCGCGACGACGCTGAGAAGCTGGTGGGCTTGCTGGCCCGGCGCAATCCCAGCGACGGCTGGATGGCCGGGCAGATCCTCAAGAACCGCGAGCAAGAATTCACCACCCAGGACTTTCACGCTCTGCAGAACCGTGCCGCCGCCCGCCAGCAGGCCTATCACCTGCTCAAAGTGCTGGAGACCACACCGCCGCAACCCGCTGAATGGAACCTCAGTGAAGCCGAGCTCAAGGCCTGTTCATGTTTGGAGCGAGACGACCCGGAGGCGGCCCAGAGTCTGCACAAATTGCTGAGTCAGCGCGGGCCCTCCACCACCTGGGCCTTGCAGCGTGGCACACATTTTCCGGCCGAACAGCTGCAGCAAGAGTGGCAGACCGTGTCGACGGCCCGTAAGGCCTTGCAGGGCGACAAGGAAGGCCCTCTGCTGGCCAGTGAGGCGGAGGCCGTGCGCCACCTGACCGAGCTCTCTCCCGACGAGGCAAAAGCTTTTCAAGCTGGGTTAGGCCAACGCGGGCCAGGCCCCAGCTGGGTGTGCCGCCAGTTGATTGACAGCGCTTTCCAAGTTCCTCCTCCCACTCTGGAGCAACTGGAGCAGCGCTGGCAGCGATTGCAAGAAGCCGACACCGTGCTGCTGAGTCCGCCGGACCCGGACCCGACCGGTCCACCGCTGAGTTGGGCGGAGGCTCAGGCGTTAAAGACCTGGCGCCTGGAATACGACCAAAACACTGCTGAGAAGAGCAAACGACTGATCGGTGCCCTGAAAGAGCGCAATCCCGACGCGGCTCTGCTTTGTCAGCGAGTGCTGGACGCGAAAGAGTTCACCTCGGAAGTTTACGCCGGTTTTATGCAAGACTATGAGCAGCTTTGTCAGGCCCGCTCTACCCTGAAAGAGAGCCAGCAAGATCGACTGTTGCTCGATGAGGCCAACGCCTTACTTACCATCGAACGCACGGGCGGCCAGACAGAATATCAGGCGGCTCTCGCCAAATTGACCTCGCGCGGCCCCAGCACGCTGCTGACGGTTTCGCTCCTCAAGCAGAACGCTCGGGTAGAGGAAGAAGAGTTTGCTGCCATCCAAAGTCTGGTGGACGGCAAAGGCGCCTCTTTGCGACTGCTTCAGCAACTGACCAGCACACCCCAGAGTCCCGTGCCGGAGGGCCAGATGCCTTTCACCACCGAGGAGGTGGCCGCGCTGGCCGACTTGCAAGAGTCGAGCTGGGCACTGGCCCACTCGATGCGGCAGGCGCTGGGTCAACGCAGCGATTTCGCCAAGGTCCTACCCAGCAAGCCGGAGGAATTCCGCGGAGAGCTTCCCGACCAGTTGCAGAAATTGCACGACTGCTGGCTGCTCAACCGCAGTTATGCCCGTATCAAGGCGGACCCCCAGGAGAGCGCGGAGATCAGGAACCGCTACTTCCACGTGGGAGATTATGAACTCAAGCAGCCGCTAGGATTGGCCAGCACCACTCAGGCCGATCAGTTCGTGCGCACCTGGCAACGACTGAATGACCGTAGCGATCCGGCTCTGGTGCTGGCCCTCTCGCAGATGGAAGGGATCGCGCAGGTGCCCGCCAGCACTTTGGAAAGCCTGAAGGCTCACGTATTGGCCGGAGGCACTCTGCCACCGGGCAGCTCGGCGGAGGACCTGCGGATGGCCACCTTGGGTTGGCAGGTCGAGGCCAGTCTCCCCTTCGAAAAAGCGGTGGAATTGGGCAAACTACCTCTGGCCGAACGGCTCAACGGGCAGCCCGGCCCCTTTAATAAGTCGGAGCTGGTGCTGGGACTTCCCCCTGAAAAACTGCCCCTGGCCATCGAAATGACGCAGGGCAAAAGTCTCAACCCTACTCAGCGGCTGGCCCTTTATTCCGGACTGCGACAATCGACGGAAGCCAACAAAGCCTTGCTCAATTTGAAAGGAGCTGCCTTTAAAGAAGCCCTGCAAGCGCTTTTACCCCTGCAAGAACAGTTGCCGGATGGAGAATTGAGTCCCCTGGACTATCAGACTCGCTCGCGCGCCGGTTGGGAGGAGCGCGGGGCCACGGCGCTGGCTCTGACCTTCCGGGGAAGCTGGCGGCAGTGGTTGGACGCTCAGGCGCGCATCAAGGGCGAGGATGGCGAACCGGTGCGCAGCGTGCACGATGTGGTGGATATTTTGCCGCTGCGGTCTCTGCCCGGCCTGGACAGTTTTTTGCTGAAGAACTCTCACCAGAAATTGCCGGAATTGAGCCAGGTGATCGGCCGCTGGGACGAGTTGAGCGAGGCCGAGCGCAGCCAACCGTTCGACGAAGTGCTCGCATTGGCACGCTCGAAGACCTATCCCCACATGGCTTCCCCCGAATTTGGGGCGGAAGCGGTGAAGTGGGGAATTGCGCAACAGGACTATCCCGATTTGGAGGCGCGCTTTCTGGCCTCCCAGTCAGTGCCCAGCCCCTTTGCCCAGCTGGCCGAGAAGAGCTGGAAAAGCGGCGAGCTGTCTGCCCGCTTTCTGCCCCGTGAGGATGTGCGCGGGCTGTTTTTAGGCCACCACACCAATTGTTGTCAGCATCCCACCGGGGCCGGCGCCAGTTGCGCCTACCACGGCCAGGAGAGCCCACGCGGTGGCTTTTTTGTGCTGGAAAACCCCAAAGGCCAGATCGTGGTTCAATCCTGGGCCTGGGTTTCCGATCAAGGAGGCCTGGTCTTTGACAATGTCGAGGGAATGGCGGCCCGCAGTCAGGCCGCCGACGTGCGCGCCATCTATCAAGCGGCTGCCGACGAACTGGTGGGTCAGTTTGATCAGGTCACCATGGGCCTGGACCACGGCAAGCTACCTATCCAGGGCTGGGCACCCACCACTGCCCAAACCATCAGCGACTTCGACGGCTACAGCGACGCCGAACGCCAGGTCCTGTTGAAGTCGAAGTCCGCCGCCCTCTAGCTGCAGCCGGCTCCAGACTCTACCAGCCCTGCTCGGCCGTCACGCGGGCGGCCTGGGCGTGGGCCTGGGTGTCGCCGGTATAGTAGGTGCCTCCGTCGCCGGTGCCCACCGATTTCCAGCCTTTGCGCAGAGCCTCATCCTGGGTGTCGCCGGCGAAGGTGCGGTTGTTGCTGGTGGCATATTGCTTGCCGCTGTCCGGGTCTTTGACGGCGGTCATGGAGTGGGCGCCTTCATTGCCCTTGTTGCTGCTGTGAGTCACCTGGTAGCCGGCGGCGCCCAGCAGTTCCTGTGACATGTAGGCGAAGCCTTCGCAGTCCTGCACTTTGCGGCCATTGTAGTCGGGCTTGCTGGAGATGTCGCTCCATTTGTTGGCATCGGCGGTGGTAACGGTGCCCAGAGTGCCCCCAGGATCGGCCTTGGCGGCTTTCAAAGCCTCCGCCTTGCTGTCATACTGCTGACCCTTGTAAACGTAGGTCTTCTCGGGGCTGTACTTGACGTCCTGAGTTTCCTTGCCTTTCACTTCGGCGGTGTGCACGTGGTAAGCGGTGCTGTAGTTTTCATACTCTTCGAGGGCCTTGCCGCGCTTGTCTTTGCTGTTGAAGCTGGCAAAGTAATCTTTCAGTTCGGCCTGCGTGGGCGGATGGCTGGCCTTGAAGCCGGCATCCTTCATCTTGGTCTCGAACTCGCTCTGCTGGCGGCCAATCTCCTTTTTGTCGGTGGCCACCGGGGAGGCGTTGGCATCACGCGAAGGACCGGCGTCGGCCGTTTCCTGACGGGGAATCACCTGACCGGCCCCGGTCCGGGCCCCCAGCGTCTGATTGGCGCGCGACTGGACGAACTCCCCTACGCTGCTGGCCGGCTGTGCTTTGCTGCCTCTCTGCATGGCCGAAACGTTGCCGACCTGAACATTGCCCTGGGTGCGAGTAAGAGTCTCCACAGTGACCTCCAAGTTGTCTTCTTGAACCCACTGTAGCCAGGCCAAATTATTTCGGCCTTGGCAATGCCAGACAGAAATGAACAGAATGTAAAAAACTTTCCAGATAGAAGGACCAGGGATGAAAATTTCCCCCCCGCGCCTCGGTGAAATCTGGCTGGACCCAGAGTTACTCCAATCCTGCGGCGACCTGATCTTGCGCTATCGAGCCGTTCCGATCGAGGTGCAGGGCAACCGACTGCGTCTCGGGATGCTCGAGCCCAACAACCAGATCGCCAGCGACGACTTCAGCCTGGTCACGGGATTCGAAATCGATCCCCTACTCATAAGCGAAGCAGACTTCGCTCAGGTAGAGGAGTATGTGAGGCATCATCCCCCCAAAGTATTCATGATGGACGACTTTCCCCCGGAAGCCTATCAGAGCGACACTGCGGAGTCGGCCGCCAATGCAGACTACGTCCTGGAAATGGGCAAGCAACATCGAAACATCCGGATGGTTTCGACAGAAAGTCACCTCCTATGCTACTACGACGAAGCCGAGCACCCCTTGCTGCGCTTCCCAGGCTTCGTGCGTAACGCCTTCTACCGACGCTGGAAACAACAAGCCGGCCTCAACCCCGACCACCCCTCCCCCTGTGAAGGCCGACTACACTTTCAAGGAGTGGAATGGAAGTTTCACACCACCGCTCAGGAACACGCCACGCTGACGAAAGTCACCGGTTAACCGATGCGCACAAGCATCCTGGTCATCTTGCTTACCCTCGGACTCAACGCCGGCTCGCCAGCCCTCCCCCTGACCTCGCCCAACGCCACCAAAGGCGAGGCAACAATCCGACAGGAAATTCTGCTAGAGAAGGCTTCGGCAGACGAAGTCCTTCGCGCTTTACAAGAGCACCGCTTGAATGGCTTCTATGCACTTGGCAGCCGCACCGACATCTAGCAATAGAGATTGCTGTGCCAAAACTGGACGTAAGCCCCAACCACGTGGCCGAGCGCCTGGCCACCCTGGTGCCGGCCATTTCCATAGAGACAGACACTCAGCAGCATACCCTGATTCTCGAAGGCCCGGTGAGCGCACTGGAGCA
>JALHOV010000434.1 GCA_022842865.1 Vulcanimicrobiota bacterium
GTTCGCAGAACAAGCCGTCGCGCTCGGGTTTCAGGGTCCGGTAATTGATGGTCTCGGGTTTCTTGACCTCGCCGTAGGACCAATCCCGGATTTGACGGGGAGAAGCCAGGCGGATCTCTAGAGCATCAAAATTGTTGACATCCATCGGATTAAACTACCTCCAGGGTTGGAGTTTGCCTGAGAGCAAACTCCGCGTTTGCTTCGCAAACTTCCGATAAAGTGACCCGGGGCTTTGCGGGGCCCCGGGTCACGCGGGTTTACAGGCTGCTGAGGGCCTCTTGCGAGAGATCCAGGCCGAGTTCGCGGGCGGTGGATTTCACATCGGATTCTTCAACCGACTTGATTTCCACCTCGCGCAGGGTGCCGGTCTTGTCGAACGACTTCACCTTGACATCGAGACACAGGCTCTGAAGTTCCTTGATAAGAACCTTGAAAGACTCGGGCACGCCCGGCTCCAGCACGTTTTCGCCCTTGACGATGGCTTCGTAGGTTTTTACGCGGCCGATAACGTCGTCGGATTTGACGGTGAGAAGTTCCTGCAGGGTATAGGCAGCGCCATACGCCTCCAGGGCCCACACTTCCATTTCACCGAACCGCTGACCACCGAACTGCGCTTTACCACCCAGCGGCTGCTGGGTGATGAGCGAGTAGGGGCCAGTAGAACGGGCGTGGATTTTGTCGTCCACCAAGTGAGCGAGCTTCAGAATGTAAATCTGACCCACCGACACTCGGCAGTCGAAGGCTTCTCCGGTGCGGCCGTCGATGACCGCGCTTTTGCCGTCTTGAGGAACCTGGTAGTAGTTCTCGATATAGGTGACCAGCTTCTCGATGTTGGCCTTGCTGACCGGCAGAGGCCGGGAGCTCAGGATTTTTTCGAGACGCTCGAAGGTGTTCGGGTCGCTGGTCGCCTCGGCCAGCTCTTCTTTGTTGTAAGGGTTGCTGCCCAGGAAGGCGGCGACGCGGTCGGCCAGCTTGTTGATGGGTCCGGCATTGACCATCGCCACCGATTCCTCGGTGGTGATGAGCACGCCCTTGGGTCCGCTGTTGATCCAGCGGGTCAGTTTGGCGGCCAGTTTCTCCTGCGAGAGGATTTGGTCCATCTCTTGAGTGGAGAAGTCGTAGCCCATCAAAGCCAGGTTCTTCTGCAAGTTGACCAGGCGCTGCAGGCCGAAGATCTCGTCTTCGTTGGCGGCGTCGAAGACCGGCGTCATGGTGCGCATACGCTCACCATTGAGGTCGATCAGGAAGGCGGCCGCTGAGCCGACGATGGTCTCCAGGATCTGACCGATGTTCATACGGCTCGGCACGCCGAGCGGGTTGAGCACGATCTGAACCGGGGTGCCGTCGGGCAGGTAGGGCATATCTTCGATCGGGAGGATCTTGGAGATAACACCTTTGTTACCGTGACGGCCGGCCATTTTGTCGCCCTGCATGATTTTGCGTTTCTGGGCCACGTAGACGCGAACCAGCTGGTTGACGCCGGGTGAAAGCTCGTCGGTGGTCTCGCGGGAGAACACCTTGACGTCGATAACCTTGCCTTTTTCGCCGTGGGGCACTTTGAGCGAGGTGTCGCGAACGTCGCGCGCTTTTTCACCGAAGATGGCGCGCAGCAAGCGCTCCTCGGCGGTCAACTCGGTTTCGCCCTTAGGCGTTACCTTGCCGACCAGGATGTCTTCGGTGCGAACTTCGGCGCCGATGCGCACGATGCCACGCTCATCGAGGTCCTTGAGGGCTTCCTCGCCGACGTTAGGGATATCACGAGTGATTTCCTCAGCGCCCAACTTGGTGTCACGGGCTTCACATTCATATTCCTCGATGTGAATCGAGGTGAAGATGTCGTCTGTGACCATCTCTTCGGACAGCAGGATGGCGTCTTCGTAGTTGTAGCCCTGGAAGGGCATGAAGGCCACGAGTACGTTGCGCCCCAAAGCCAACTCGCCGTTGACCGAGGATTGCCCGTCGCCGATGACGTCGCCCGCTTTGACCCAGTCGCCCAACTTGACGGCCGGACGCTGGTTGATGCAAGTGCCAGCGTTGGAGCGCTTGAACTTGAGCATCGAGTAGGTGTGGACCACGCCGTTTTCGTCTTTGATCTTCACCTCGTTGGCGTTGACTGAGACGGCTTCGCCGGTATGAGCCGACACCACCAGTGCGCCCGAGTCCTTGGCGGCGCGGTATTCCACGCCGGTTCCGACCAGGGGAGCGTCGGGCTTGATCAGTGGCACGGCTTGACGTTGCATGTTGGCGCCCATCAAAGCGCGGTTTGCATCGTCGTGCTCCAGAAAGGGAATCAGTGCCGTTGCGATCGATACAATCTGTTGCGGGCTGATGTCCATGTAGTCCACGTCTTCGCGAGCGACGATTTGCGTCTCGTGCTTTGCACGAGCCACCACGCGCTCTTCGGTGACCTGGAATTTCTCATTCAGTCGGGTGTTGGCCTGACAGATCGTGTGTTCGTCTTCCTCGTCCGCCGACAGATAATCGATCTGGTCGGTTACCTGCACGGTCACGGAGACGGTGGCGCCTTCCAGGATGAGGGCGTGGCGCTTGCGGCGCGGCACGATGTCCCCCTTCTTGTAGACGATATTGCCTTCGTGCTTGACGTCGTGGTTAGCGCGGCAGATCACCCGTCTGTACGGGGTTTCCATAAAGCCGAAGTGATTGACGCGGGCATAGGATGCCAGCGAGCCGATCAGTCCGATGTTCGGGCCTTCCGGAGTTTCAATCGGGCACACACGGCCGTAGTGGCTGTAGTGCACGTCGCGCACTTCGAAGCCGGCGCGTTCGCGGGACAGACCGCCCGGGCCGAGAGCCGACAAGCGACGCTTGTGGGTGAGCTCGGCCAGAGAGTTGGTCTGGTCCATAAACTGCGACAGCTGCGAGGAGCCGAAAAATTCCTTGATGGCGGCCACCACCGGGCGGATGTTGATCAGGGCCTGAGGCGTCACCGTCTCGAGGTCCTGCACCGTCATACGCTCGCGAACCACCCGCTCGAGGCGCAGCAGTCCCACGCGGAACTGGTTCATTAGCAGCTCGCCAACAGCGCGGATACGACGGTTGCCGAGATGGTCGATGTCGTCCACGCGCACAGTGGTGCGGTATTGGGTTTCCGCCGAGGGCTCGAGCCAGAAGATGCCACGGTCATTGACGACCGGAAGGCCGCCTTCGGTCGTGCCACCTTGGGGGGGGCGCTCGTGCTGTTCGCGACGCATCAGGGCCAGCATATAGCGCACCACGGCGACCAGGTCCTCACGAATGAGGGTCTGATTGTAGTTAATGGTGGCGCCACTGTCTGGATCTTCCAGGATACCCGGCTTGACCAGCACGCCGGTGTTCTGGCAGGTAATCATCTGGCCGAGTTTGCGCGAGAGCTTGTAGCGACCCACCAGCGCCAGGTTATAGCGCTTGGGAGAGAAGAACAGGTTCTGCAGCAACTGTTGGGCGCTGTCCACCGAAGGCGGGTCGCCCGGGCGCTGCTTGCGGTAGATCTCAATCAGGGCTTCCTCGGTTGAGGAGAAGGCATCCTTCTCCAGGGTCGGCTCGAGGATGGGGTCGTGATTGAAGAGGGCGCGGAGTTCTTCGTCCGTGCCAAAACCGACAGCACGCAGCAGTACCGTGGCCGGCACCTTACGGGCCTTGTCGATGCTGACACTGATGATGTCGTCGGCGCTGGCTACGAATTCAAGCCAGGCGCCGCGGTTCGGTATTACGGTGCACGCAAAAGTTCTCTTCTGGTTGAGTTCGATATGCTGCGTGAAGTAGATGCCCGGGGAGCGCACCAGCTGGCTCACAATGACGCGTTCGGCGCCATTGATGACAAAGGTGCCTCGCTCCGTCATACACGGGAAGTCACCCATGAAGATGTCTTGCTCTTTGACTTCTTTGATGTCGCCGCCCTCTTTGGTAATCAGGCGCACGCGCACTTTGAGGGGGCGCGCGTAGGTGGCATCGCGGTCACGACACTCTTCGGTGGTGTAGGTTGGGGGGTCTAGCTGATAGTCGAGGAATTCCAGCACCAGGTTACCGGTGAAGTCTTCGATCGGGGAAATGTCAGCGAAAGTCTCGCGGATTCCCTCTTTTAGAAAATTCTCGTACGAGGCGCGTTGCAGCTCGATGAGATATGGAAGATCCAGAATCTTAGGGATCTTTCCGAATGACAGACGCCCGTTATCGGGGTCAATATTGCGGAGAATGGACATCGGGTTTCTCCTCTAACTTCCTGCGTATGGCGATAGCCGGTTAGCCCGTGAGCGTACCGGAGGGTGCTTCGTTCCCACTTGTGACTCGATGTAAACACAAAAAGCAAGGTAGACTTGGGTCTAACTCGCTTTTTCTTTTAATTCTTATGTTTGCAGTTAATAATCACAGGTAGGTCTAAAAGCTAGTTGCGTATGGTACTAACTTCTGGCGAGTCTGTCAAGATAAGCTTGTGAGAATTTGCCAGGTAGGTTTTGAGGAGCCCCAATGGAACTCATTCAAGGTGAGGCTCTTGCTGCGCTTGGTCTTGTTTGTGGGCTTGCTTTCCCTGGCTTTCTGTGCGCAGGTCTACCGTCCAGGTCAACTCATGCTGCTCGTCATTGGTTCCAGCGCCAGTCGGCCTGACTCAAACCAGCAGGCACTTTTGCAGAGGGTGCAGGCCTTGCGCATGAGTCCGGGTTTGAACAGTTTGAAGGTGGCGACCATGCATTTCGATCGCCCCCGTGAGGCCGCCTTTGCCAGGCAGGTGCTGGGGGTATCCGCTCAGCACCTGCCCTGCGTATGTCTGGTCGAACTTGATGCGGCCGAGGTGCGGCCCGTTCGCAGTCTATATTCCTGGCCTTCCGTCACCGGGGCTCGCCTGGCTGAAGTGGATCAAATGGCCGAGATGTGGTCCCAAATGGCCAATGCGCCGCTTCCTTTGTTGACTCCGCAAGCTCCACCGGTTGCGCTCGCCCCGCCGTTTCAGGCTCCCCAGGAAGCTTTCTTTCAGCCCGCTGGCTGGTCCGCTCCCCGTCCCTTCTCGCAGGAGCGAGATCGCTTGCTTGCCGGCATGAATATGCCCGTCAACAGTTGGCTGCGCTCTCCCAACGGGCGCTATGGCTGTCTTTTTCAGCAGGGCGGAAACCTGGTTGTCTATCGTTTCGATCGGACTCCCTATCAGCCGATGTGGAACTCTATGACGGATTCGCGTGGGGGCGTCAATCTGCGTTTAAGTAACGATGGGGTTTTGCGCATGTACGGCTCGGCCCATCAGATCATTTGGGAGGCCGGGGATGCTGGTGCATTCTCGCATTGCTACTTGCGCATGCAGGACGACGGCAATCTGGTCGTCTATCGCGAAAACGGCAACGGCATGACCGTCGCCTGGGCCAGCAACTCCAACCAGTCGGCTCCTTAAGGAAAGCGAGTCCAGATTTCGAAGTCATGGGCCGGCTGAGGTGGGTTGCCTGGGCGGTCGAGAATGACTGCCTGCCAGCCTGCGGAATGAGCGGCCCGGGCTTCGGCGACCACGTCGGTGGCGAAAAGTCCCTCAGCGGGCGAGATTCCCAGCAGTTCGGCAATCTTCCTGTAGCTTTCCGCCTCCCCCTTGGCGCCGACTGCGGTATCGAAATACCCGTCCAGAAGGTTGCTGAGGTCGCCTTCGGGAGTGTGAGCAAACAAGAGTCTCTGGGCGAGCACGCTGCCCGAGGAGTAGATGCAGGTTCGCTTTCCAGCGCCGCGCCTTACGCGCAGCATTGGTGCCACGTCCGCAAAGAGTTGGCTTTTGAGCTGGCCGGAGCGGTAGCCGGCTTCCCATATACGCCCTTGCAAAGCTTTGAGTGGGCCCAATTTGCGGTCCTCGTCCATGAGAGCCAGGGTCGCCCTTTCGGCCTCTTGGGGGGAGGTCAGGCCCTCGCCCAATCCCTTTACCTCGCGTTGCACTTCTTCGTCTTCCCAGCGCTCTCGAAGGAATGCACCGACCTGGGCGCGGGCGAACGGAAACAAGACGTCATAGACAAAGGAAATGGGCGTTGTGGTGCCCTCTATGTCGAGCAGGTAGAGCGGTTTCAAGCGATACCTACGAACTGAACGAGCACTTCACGCGCCCGGGGGCTGTCCAGTTCCAGTAAAAAGATGCGTTGCCAGCGACCGATCTGCATCTTGCCGTCTGTGATCGGAACGTGCACACTTTGGCCAAGGAACAGACCCTGGCAGTGGGCGTGCCCGTTGGCTTCCATTTCCTCGATCAGGTTCTCGGTGCGTATGGAGAAGTCGTCGTGAGCGTAAGCCTCGTCCGGTGAGGCCATTTTGCTCAGTTTCAGCGCCATATCCTGAAGTAGCAGAGGTTCGTTCTCTTGAATTACGACTCCAGCTGTCGTGTGGCGAGAAAACACCATTACGTAGCCTTCGCGCACGGGGCAGCGCTCTAGTTGACGAGCCACCACCTCGGTCAGGTCGATGAACTCCGGGCCGACCTGGCTTTGAACGGCGATGCGGCTGCCGTAGACCTGCATTTCGCCCTGTTGGGGGCTCGGTAATTCAGGCAATTCCCCTCCGTTGATCGTCCTGGTGGGAAAGCCCCAGGCGATGTAGTTCTACGGTGTATTCCAGCAAAAACTCGAAAATCTCGATGTGCCGGCGGGCGGCCTCGGCGTCTCGCCCCCAGGCGTAGATTCCGTGCTGGTAGACCAGGACTGCCGGCACTTCTTGGGATACCGCGGCCGCTACCGACTGTGCCAGGAGCGGCATCTCGTGGGAGTTTGCCACGATGGGCAGCAAAATTCGGTCGTTCAGGGTTTTGCCGGCGATCCCCTTGACCATTTCCATTCCCTCCAGGGTGACGTGGCCCGACTCAAACCAGAGTCTGGAA
>JALHOV010000435.1 GCA_022842865.1 Vulcanimicrobiota bacterium
GGCAGCGGGCCATCACCCTCAAGGGGTGCAGGATATAGGGCTGTCCCATCTTGTCCTGCTGGCCTTTATGGTACTGAACGGCCAGTTCGATTGCTCTTTCCAAAGTTGCCATCGTCAACTCCTCGTGCGCGCTCGCTGGATGGCCTGTTCGAGTTCCTCGCGGCGCACCGGCTTGCTCAAGTAGTCGTTCATTCCGGCCCGCAGGCAACGCTCTCGATCCTCGGTGAAAGCATTGGCCGTCAGTGCCACAATCCAGGGACCTTCGCCCAACTGGCGACGGATCTGTTGGGTTGCCTCAATACCGTCCATTTCGGGCATCTGCAGATCCATCAAAACCAGCGGATAACTCTGCTGATGCAAGGCTTCCAGAGCCGCTTTACCGGAACCGACCAGGTGCACTTCGTGGCCCAACCTGGAGAGGGTCTCGCGAATGACCATCTGGTTGACTTTGTTGTCTTCCGCCACCAGGATTCGCAGCGGTCCCTGAAGCGCGGGGGCCTGCGGGGCAGGCGAGACCGCCACCGGCTCCAGTTTGCCGGGCTTGAGCGGCAGACGCACCCAGAATTGACTTCCCGGAACATCTTGGGGCGCCTTCCAGCCCTCGGGAACCTCGCCGGAACTTTGGCCTCCCGAGGATAGCCACATCGAACCGCCCAGCAGATGGCAGAGTTCGCTGGAAATCACCAGGCCCAGGCCAGTACCGCCGTGCACGCGGGTAGCCCGAGTATCGCCCTGGGAAAACGGTTGAAAGAGACGGGTAAAAGCGTCAGGAGAGATGCCGATGCCCTGATCCCAGACGCTCAGCTCCATCTTTCCGCCAGCGGTGCGGTCGCACTTAATGGCCACGGTGCCGGACTGGCTGAACTTGATGGCGTTGCCCAAGAGGTTCAGCAAAATCTGGCGCAGACGCAAGCGATCGCAACGAATCACCTGGGGAATGCTGTCGTCTATCTCGACGTCCAGTTTGAGCCCCTTGACCTGAGCCACCGGTCCCATCAAGCGGCGCAGTTCCACGATCAGCTCATCGAAGTCAAAATCGGAAAAGTCGGCCTTCATCTGGCGGGCTTCGATCTTCGACAAATCCAGGATGTCGCTGATCAACACCAGCAAAGATTCGGAAGAATCCCGCAGGGCGCTCAACCAGGTGTGTTGTTGGTCGGTGGTCTCCGTTTCCAGAAGCAGATTGGTCAGGCCCACGATGGCGTTCATGGGGGTGCGGATCTCGTGGCTCATGGTGGCCAGAAAGATGCTCTTGGCCTGGTTGGCTTGCTCGGCGGCCCGGCGCGCCTGAATGAGCGCGGTATTTTGCTCCGACAGCAGCGCGCCTTGATGCTTTTCCTGGGTCAGCAGATCATCTTGTTGTGAGCGCGTCTGACCCAATTCGTGGAGAGCGCTTTGCAGGCTGCGATAGCGCAAGTGGTGGCGCATTCCCGTGAAAGCCATAAACAGTCCAAAAAGGAAGACCGTGAAGCCGGCGACCTCCTCCGGATAGCCCCCGTGCAAAGCCATGGCCAACGCAGGGGGCAAGATCATGAGGGCCAGGTAGGCAAGCATCAGGGGAAGACTGGGGGTCAGCGTGGACATGGCTCCCGCCACGATGCCCACCGTGTTGGAAATGGCCAGAAGTCCACTCCAGCTTCGACCGTAGAGAGCCACGCTCCAGCAAGAAAAGGCCGACCAGCATGCGGCCAGCAGCAAAACCGTAACGATATAGGCAGCCTTGACGCGCGGAATCTCATAAAGGTGACAGCTTTGCAGGCGGCGGGCCAGAAACAAGCGCACCAGGCCGATCAGCGTGGTGACCCCGGCCACCGCGCCAACCACGCGCGGATGTTGCACGCCGACATCGGTGGCCAGACCCGCGCAGACCGCCAACAACGGGTAAACAATCAAGGTTGGCACCCCACCGCCCTCGCCCAATTCCCGATCCGGATGTTTCTCGACCACCTGGAGCCATTCGTCCCCGAGAGGCAGTTCACTGCTCAGACCAGGATCCGGCCCCAGCTGCCGAAAAGGTCCGGGTCCATGAAGTTTGCCGTCCTCCCCTCGCGCGTCCAAATCCCGACCCCCGACCCCAGCGCCCTGCCACGCCGGTCCCTGCTCGTCGGGCTGCTCAGCGCCCAGACCCGCCTGGCCAGAATTACGGCCGGACCGGGCTTTGGAAAAACCCAGTGGGTGGCCCAATGGGCTCAGCAGCTGACGCCGCCGCCCGCCTGGCTGACCTTGGGACATCGGGAAGACGATCCCCATTCCTTGCTGGTTTACCTGCGCGCGGCCTGGTTGCGCTGCTATCCCGGGATAGACACAGAGATGCTCGATACCCTCTTGCGCCAGGGATTTGCCCCCGAGCGCTGGCGTCCGGTGGCCGACGCCCTGGGCTGTCTGTTGGAGGCAGGCAGCACCTGTCTGATCGTGGACGACGTTCATCACCTGCAAGGCGAAGCTCTGCGCCTGCTCGAGTATCTGGTGCAATTCTCGCCGTCCACTCTGGGGTGGGTCCTGATCGGCCGAGAACTACCCGATTTCGATTTCTTGTCGAGCTGGAAGGGGCGCGGCTGGGTGCTTGAGGTGGGCGTGGAGACGCTGCGCTTTTCGGCCGATGAACTGCAGGTGCTCGGGGTTCCCAATGACTCCGGCGGCTGGCCCATGGCAGTAGATGCCTGGCGCCGCACCGGCCACGGCGGGGGCGAACCCGAGAAGCTTTTTGCCCAGGTCTGGAAAGGTCTGGCCGACGACCTGAAAGACCTGCTGACGCGCTGCAGCGTCTTCGAATTCGTGACTCCCACCCAGGTGGCCCAGCTCTGTCCCCATCTCGACAGCGCCGAACTGCTGGGCAAGGCGGCCGAGCAGGGGGTTTTTCTGCAGCACTACGGGGGAGACCAGTTTCGCTTTCATCCCTATGCCCGCTCGTTTCTGTTAGAGCATTTGCGCCATTCACAAAAGCTGACGTTGAGCAGCCATCAGGCGGCCGCTCCGGTGGCTCTGTCGCAAGGAGACTATGACGAGGCCCTGTGGCATTTGTTTGAAGCGGGGGCCACTCAAGAGGCCTCCAGTATTCTGCTGCACTGGGGCCCGGTCTTGTTAGAGCAGGGCTCTTTCCAGAAGCTGCAGCACTACGTGGAACAACTCCCGGCCAGTCAGCGCGAGCCCCGCCTGCGGCTGGCCTATGCGCAAGCCCTGGCGCGCAGCCATCAGTTCGAGAATGCCCTGCAGGAATTTCTCGAGCTGACCACCACCTCGGAACGGTCCCAGGCTTTGCTGGGGGCCGGCAAGGTCTTGGTGGATACGCTCCAGCCCAGCGGAGCCAAGACCCTGCTGCGCCAGGCCTACGCCGGCCTCGGATCCGAGCAGAAAAGTCAGGTGCTTTTGCTGCTGGCGGAAAACAGTCTCAATCAGGGGGCTTCGCGCCAGGCCCAACGCTATCGACGACTGGCCTTGGCCCAGCCGGGGGGAGCCCAGGACCGTCTGGAAGTGCGCCTGCACCTGCGCGCCGGAAACCTCGAACAAGCTCGCGAGGCCCTGCTGCGCGAGGCCGACGGCAGCGGCACCGGTCACCGCAACGAAGCCCTGCTGCTGGCCTATCTGGCCGTGCTGCAAGGCGACTACGGCAGTGCCGAGCTGCTGACCCGCTCTTCGTTGCGTCAGGCTCAGGCCAATGGCGAGAAATTTGCCGAAAGCGTGGCCTGGATGCGCCTGGGCCACGCCCTGCAACTCAAGCCCAAGAGTTCGGCCGATGAGATTCGCGTGTGTTATTCCAAGGCTCGCCAATTGACCGAAGCCATGGGAGCGCCCCGACTCAAAGCCGAGGCCTTGATGGGCGAAGCTCTCTTCTGTGCCCATCAAGGCGAGTGGGTTCGATCCTACGACGCCTCGCTGGAAGCGCTGGAGATCACCCGGGAGGCCGGCGATGCCTGGCTGAGTGCCTGGCTCCAGTTGACTTCAGCCATCGCCGCCTGCCTGGGCCAGCATCCCGGTTGGCAGGACCTGATGGCCGCCGCACGCCTGCAGTTTGAGCAAGTGCACGACCGATTCGGCGTCTTTCTGGTTCAGCTCTGGACCGACCGGAGCGCCAGCGAGGAAGGCTTCGAGTTTTTGAAGGAGCGACCCACTCTGTTTGGACCGCGTCTTTTTGGGGTCCTTCCCGCGGTGGAGGCTCCTTTGTTGGTGACCTCTCAGCTGCGTATCTGCCTGCTAGGACCCATCCAGGTCTTTCGCGACGGTCAGGAAGTGCCGCACAAGCTTTGGAAGCGCAAAAAGGCCAAAGAGCTGCTGGGCATTCTGCTCTCGCTGCGGGGCGGCTTTATTTCCAAGGAACGTCTTTGGGATCTTCTATTTCCCGAAAGCACCCCCCAGGCGGCGGCTCGCGACCTGCGGGTATTGCTGCACGCACTCTTTGAAGTGCTCGACCCCGACCGTCCCCACAACGCCACCGCCCGTTGCGTGGTGCGCCGTGACGATCATTATGCGCTACCCTGGAGCGAAGAGCTGAGTTTGGACCTGGTCGAGTTCGAGCGTTTTGTGGAACTCGGCGGCCAGGCAGGCGACGCCGAGGAGGCGGCCCATCTCTTTCAGCGCGCTCTGGACCTGGTGCGCGGCGACTATCTGCAAGAATTTCCCTATGCCGACTGGGCTTCGGCCTCGCGGGAGCGCTGGAAGCAGCAATACCTGGAAACGGCCAGTCGGCTGGCCGCTCACTTCTGGGAGCAGCAGCGCAGCGAACAAATCGTGCAAATCGCCCATTTGATGCTGCAGCGCGACCGTTGCTGGGAGGAAGGCTACCAATGGCTGATGCGCACCCATCTGGGCCAAAATCGCCTGGCCCAGGCCGCCCGCGTCTACGACCAGTGCCGCCAGGCCCTGGAGGAAGACCTGGGAGTCGAACCCAGCGAAGCCACCGAGGAGTTATACGCCCGAGCCCTGGGCTGAAGTACAGGTTTTTTTCAGCCTCGTCGCCTAGTCTATGGGTGAAGAGGTGTTTGTGGCATGACGATTTCATCCGTAAAGCAATCGATGGCCCCCCAGCGGCCCGCCAAGAAGGCGGCTGCTCAAGCGCAGGCCGAAGTGGCGGGAGACAACGTGCAGATTTCCGGCAGCGCTCCCAAGGCCTGTGGCGCACAGTTGGCCCAGCAGGGCAACGCCGCCGCCGAGCAGTGCGCCGGCAATGGCGCCGGTCCGGGCGCGGCCGCTCTGCGGACTCCCTTACGGATGATTCTCATCGGACCTCCGGGCTCGGGCAAAGGCACTCAGGCCAGGCTCATCAACCAGTTTTTCAAAGCACCCCACATTTCCACTGGCGATCTGCTGCGTCAGGAAGTCAAGCAGGGCACCGAGTTGGGCAAACAGGCTCAGGTCTACATGCAGGCCGGCAAATTGGTGCCCGACGAAATCATGCTCAAGATGGTCGACAACAAGTTGGCCGGCGAAGAATCGTTTATTCTCGATGGTTTCCCGCGTAGCAAGGCCCAGGCCGAGCACCTGGACCAAACTCTGGCCAAATTGGGCAAACCACTCACGGCCGTGGCCAATCTAATGGTCGACGACGAAATCGTGGTCAAGCGCCTCAAGGAACGCGGCCGTCAGGACGACACCGAAGAAATCATTCGTGAACGCCTCAAGGTGTATCACGAACAGACCGAGCCGGTCACCGGGCACTATCAGCTGCAAACGCTGCTTGAGCCGGTGGAGGCCGAAGGTAGCGTACCCCAGGTAGGCTATAACGTGATCACCCAGATTAACTCGCGACTTCGTCCTCAGGGCTGCTAGAGCTGGTAGCCGACGGCCTCCTCGATGAGCTCGTGCAGCCAGGGGTCGACGGCGGCCAGTTGTTCGCGGTCGCAGGCCAGGCGCTGAGCGGCCAGGGCACTGCTGGGCAAGACGCTGGACCGGGGCCGGCTCGGAGTCGCCCAGGCCGCAAAGCCTTCGGCAAAGTACTCGTGAGCGCTGGTGGCCGAGTAGCTGGTCAGCCAGGGCCGGTTCTGAACGAAACTTTCTTCCAGCCGGCCCATCCACTCGCGCCACAGGTCAGGAAAACGAAAAGCCAGCGAGTAGTCGGTCGTGTGGCCCAGTTCATGCAAGACATACCAGTCCAGCAATGGGTCGTTCTTGCGAAAGCTGAAGTCCCAGAAGAGAATTCGGTTCGATTCGCTTTGCAGCCCCGGCAGCAACCCGTGGGTGACCATGCCGGCGATGGTACCGGGCTCTTTCGGGGCCATCTCGGGTTCTAGCAGGGCTCGCGGATCTTTCAGAAAGCGGATCGTGTCCATGGGTAGGCGACGTCCGAACCAGTAACCGTAAGCGGGCAAGGTGATCTCCTGTTGAGCCGAAGCGCCCGAGTCCAGCTCGGGGTTGAGAAGTTGCACGTAGTGAAGCCATTCTTCCAGATCTTCCTGGGTGGTGGCGCCACCATCGTGGAGGAGCCCCAGCACGCACTCCGGCTCGCCACCGTCGAGAAGACGCAAATCATAGTCGCTGACCTCCAGAGTGAGCGGATGCAATCCGGCGGTGTCGATGACGTGGAGCTGATAGCCCTGGTCGACAAAGGAGTGAATCAGGGCCTGGGGCAGTTGGCGCAACAGCGGCTCCAGCCGTTGCCTGAACTCGTGGGCGGTGCCGGGGTGAATCAGCGAAGCCCGCTTACGCGGCCCCTCAGCCGGCTGCTCGGTCTCGATGACCGCTTCGCGCTTGGGCGCCTTGGGATGGGTCCGTTGGAGAGGCGCCGAGTGGCCCGGCCCCGAGATCGAGGAAAACATGCTGTAGATCTCCCTTGCACCAGGCCTGGAGTCCTGCTCGAGATGGATTTCATGGTTTTTTC
>JALHOV010000436.1 GCA_022842865.1 Vulcanimicrobiota bacterium
ATCAGGTGCTCGGACTGCTCGTCGCCCAGTTTGTTAATATGATCCCAGACCTCCTGAGCGTTGTGGCATTTCTTGATGCCGATCGAGCCTGCCTGAGAGCGGGGCTTGAGCACCCAGGGTCCGGGCACCCGGTTCAGGTATTCATTGATCTGGTCGTAGTTGAGCACGTGCACAAAGTCCGGCACGGGAACGCCTTCATCGCGAGCCTGCACGCGCATGGCCAGCTTGTCGCGGAAGAAACGGGCCGTCGTGTCACCCATACCCGGCGACCGCAAATGTTCACGCAAGCCGGCGGCAACCTCAACATCAAAATCGTCCAGCGGGATGATGCGATCGATTTCACGGGTTCGGGCCAGGAAGGCGACCGCGTGAGTGAGGCCAGGCTCTTCGAATCCGAGCGGCATAAAGAACTTTTCGTCGATGGCGTGCCAGGGCCAGGCCTTGTCCTTCAAAGATTCCACCGTCAGCAGGATGGTGTGAATTCCCAGTTCCTTACATTCTTCAATGAGCGTGCCGCCTTTGAAGAAGCTGGACATGAGTAGGAAGATGGGTTTGCGATCCATCAGTGACAAGAGTTCCCTTCAACGATTGGGGTTGCGCTTCGCACAGACAACCGTTTCACCCTTCTCCGCGTGCCGGTCGTGCATGATCGCCAAAGAAAGGTTTGGCGATCATAGAAGTGGGTGAAAGAGGGCGCCGATAGCCGGCGCCCCCTTGGGCTACTTCTTGGCGGCTTCGCGGACCGTCAGCGGATACTCAAGAACTTTCTTGCCGCCGAGCTGGACGCGGAACCAGTAGGTGCCGGGTTTCTCGAAGACGATGCCCTGGAAGAAGTTGACGGCCATGAAAGGCGTGATGGCTTCTTTCAGTTCAAAAGGCTGGTCACCGGTCTCCACCATGGTGGTCTTGTCCGGCTTGAGAATCATCATGCTCTGGGTAAACTTGCCCGTGCCGTTGCACCAACCGTTGGCCACGAAGAAATCCACTTTGAAGGGAAACTCGGGCAGCGGGAGCTCATAGAAGAGATAGTTGAAGCTCGGGGGCTTGCCTTCGGTGTCGATCACCTCAAGACAGGGTACGGAGAATTGCAAGAAGGGACCGCCACCGGCACCGCCAGCTGTGTCACCGCCTAGAAAAGCCATTCCGCCGGTTTGAAAATCCATTGTTACTCCTCACTTCCTGGAGGGACCAGGCGCTCCAACTCGGCTCTGCCTATCCCCTGAACTTTGACCAATTTATGACGAGACTTTTGTCCACTCTGGAGCTGCACCTGTTGCTTGCGCAGGCCCCAGTGACCGGCCAAAAACTCTAGCAGAGCTTGATTGGCCTTACCGTCCACCGGCGGAGCTGTCAGGCGCACTACCAGCACCCCGTCTTGCATTCCGACCAGCGAATTCTTGTGGGCGTTGGGGATCACGCGGACCTTGAGGGTCAGCTCATCCACCATTGCGCGTCGCCTCTTCGCCCTGCTCCCGTCCTGCTCCCTCTAAGCTAGCCAAGGCCTCTTCAGCGGCTTTCTGGCCGGCCTCGCGCTTGCTGCGCCCGCTGCCTTGCCCGTAAACCTTCCCGTGCAGGCTCACCTGGACCAGAAAGGTCCGGTCGTGAGGGGGCCCTATCTCTTCCAGCACCTGATATTCCGGGAGCTCCTGAAACAGACGTTGGGCTTCTTCCTGGAGAGTGCTCTTGTAATCTTTGCGCCACTCCCCCGCCGCCTGGAATTCGCTTTCAAAAAGACGCAAAATCAGGTCCTGGACTGCAACAAAACCGGCTTCCAGGTAGACGGCGCCAATCAAAGCCTCCAGGGTGTCCGCCAGCAAATTGGAGCGCTGGCGGTTGGCTTCCTGATGCTGCCCACGACCCAGTTCCACACAATCGCCTAGCTCCAGCTGGCGGGCCTTCTCGGCCAATTGCTCGGTGGACACCAGGGCGGCCTTCATCTGGGCCAGTCGGCCCTCGGGCAGATCGTGATAGTGGCGAAAGAGAAAATCGGCCACCACCGCGCCCAGGATCGAGTCTCCCAAAAATTCCAGGCGCTCCTGGCTGCTTTCCAGGCTTTCCTGGGCGAAGGACTCGTGGCGCAGAGCCTGGCCCAGCAGGGTCTGGTCACGAAACTGGTATTGCAGTTGATCCTGAAGGCTGTGCCGGTCCATTCAGTTCTGAGAAAACTTCTTGACCACCACCACCGCATTGTGACCGCCAAAGCCGAAACTGTTGTTGAGAGCGGCGCGCACGGTCATGCGGCGGGCCTGGTTGGGAACACAGTCAATCGGGCACTCCGGGTCGGGGAACTCGTAGTTGATGGTGGGAGGAACGGCGTCGTTCTGCACGGCCAGCACGCAGCAAATGGTTTCCAGCGCGCCAGTGGCCCCAAGGGTGTGGCCGATCATCGATTTCGTGGAGGAAACCGCCATCTTGTCAACGTGCCCGTCGAAGACTTCGCGAATGGCTGAGGTTTCCATGGGGTCGCCCACCGGCGTGGAAGTAGCGTGAGCATTGATGTAATCGATGTCCCCGGGGTTGAGGCCGGCGTCGTTCAAGGCGATACGCATGGCCTCGGCCGCTCCCTTGCCGTCGGGATTGGTGATGTGAAAAGCGTCGTTGGTGCAGCCGTAGCCCACCAGTTCGGCGTAGATCTTAGCCCCGCGAGCGTTGGCGTGTTCCAGCGTCTCGAGCACCAGCACGCCTGCTCCTTCGCCCATGACGAAGCCGTCCCGCTCCCGGTCAAAGGGACGCGAGGCCCTGGCTGGATCGTCGTTGCGAGTCGACATCGCGCGCATCGCGCAGAAGCCGGCCATGGCCACGGCGCAAATGGAAGATTCGGAGCCGCCGGCCAGCATCACTTGAGCGCGCCCCGTGAGCAGCGTGTCCATGGCCGAAGTGATCCCGTTGACTCCGGTGGCGCAAGCGGAAACCACCGAAAAGCTGGGTCCCTTGATACCGAACTGCAAGCTCACCTGGCCGGCGCACATATTGGGAATCATCATGGGAATAAAGAAGGGGCTGACCTTGCGCGAGCCGCCTTCGAGCAGGGCTTGATGTTGCGTTTCAAAGGTGCGCATGCCTCCGATACCCGACCCGATGCTGACACCGATGGTCTTGTTGTTGCTTTCGTCGATGGTCAGTCCGGAGTCGTCGATGGCCAGTTTGGCCGCGGCCACCGCAAACTGCAGGACCCGGTCCATCCGCTTGGCTTCTTTCTTGTTCATATAGTCATCGGGAAGGAAGTCGTGGATCTCGGCCGCGATCTGGGTGGTGAGGTCGCCGGGGTCAAAAGACGTGATGCGACCGATGCCGTTCTTGCCGTCCAGGAGGGCCTGCCAGAAGTTGGCTACGCCGTGGCCGATCGGGCTGAGACAGCCGATGCCGGTGACGACGATTCTTGGGGTTCTACTCATTCTGACTCCTGGGGTTGAATAAATTCAAAAACGGCTTCGCGCAGAGGATCCTCAGTCCTTCCCCAGGATTCACAGGAGGTGTCGGGAAGCGTGAGTCCGTGCCGTTTGTCTTGATCTTGTTGTGGCTGTTCCTTCAAATTCCGGCGCAGGCCTTGGAATGGGCTCATCAGCCATCCACGGGAGAGAAAATAGTCTCGCTTACCCCCGAGATCGCGCTCTACTGGCCGGCCGGTGCTTCCCTACCCTATCGCCAGGCCCGTTTGTTTCTGGACGGCACCGAGGTCAGCAGCGAGTGCCTGCGCACCGGTATGTTCATCAGCTACAAACCCGCCAAGCCCTTGCAACGTGGTGTTCATAAGGTGCGGGTGGAAGTGGGCGAAACGGTCCAGACCTGGGATTTTGAAGTGGTCGGTTCGGCCTGGATCAAAGGCTGTGTCTTCACGGCCCCCTTCAAACCGCGGGCTTTTGACAAGATCGTGGTCGAGATGAAGGGCCGCAATATGGGCAAAGGCTGGGTGGAGCTGACCGGATTTCCAGAGAAATACAAGATGCTGGAAGAGCGCGGAAGCTACAAAACCACCGTCAAGATTCCGGCCAAGCTGGCCGGTAAAAGTTGCCGCGTCGAGGTTTTCCTCGAGAGGGACGGTGAGCTGGACCGGCAGTTGTGCGAGGGCACGCTGACCATTGCCGCCTCCGACCTCACCCTGCGCTGGGATTCTCCAGAGAACGGTTCGACCGTGGACAAGGTTTTGATTGCGCGCGGAGCCACCGTGCCCGAGGCCACGGTGGAACTGCATGTGCATACCTTCTTTCGCGACGGAGTGGATTTCGGGAAACTCCCCCCGGATGTGCATCCCAAAATCAAGGCGGACGGCGAGGGCAAGTTTCAATACGAATACAAGTTTCCGCCCGGTTATCCACGACTGGCCGTGACCATCATTGGCGTGGCTCGCGACACTTTCGAGAACACCAGCCAGCCGGCTGGCCTGTTGCTCTATTTGAAGACGTCCGGTGGATTGCCGCCTCTGAAGATTAAGACGCCGATCCTTGACGTGCCGCCTGGATCGCCTTGAGGGAGTTCTCCAGGCTGGTGTAGGCGCTGCGGGCTTGAGCCAGATGGGCCTGGTTGAGGTCGCCGGCGAAGAGCTCATCCAGGCATTGTTCCAGGCTTTCAAAGGCTTCCACGGCCTGGTGCTGCAGGCTCGGCCCGGTGGTGGCGCCTTCTGGAAATTGGACCGCTCGCATGCCGGCCAAAGCCTTGTCCAGACTGCGTTTGACCAGTTCCAGGCCCTGTTGATATTCGGCCTCGTCCACCTGACCGGCCCGGCGGCCTTCCACCAGTTCCTCGATCTTCTCGAGAGCGTTGAGGGGGCGGCTCAAGAATGGCCGACCTTAAATCGGGCGCGGATGGGCTTGTGGTCGGAGGCGTTCTGGGTGATTTCTCGGTAGTCGAGCACCTGACTGTCGACCAGGCGGTCTTTGAATTTTTCCGGGATGAGAATGTGATCAAATTGGCCGGGCGGGAACTTGCCTGCCTTATCGGGATTGGCCGGCCAGGTGACCCGCTGTTTGGGTTCCTGGCCCGACAGCGTGTCCATGAGCAGATCCCCGGGTCCGTGGATTAACGCCTGCAGGGCCGCGTCTTCGGTGGTGTCGTTGAAGTCGCCGGTGATGATGTAGAGGCGGTTCGGGAACTCTCGCATTTCCTGGGTGACGATTTCTTTGATGGCAGTGGCCTCCGCCAGGCGCTGCTGGTCCGCTTCGGCGGCCATTTCGTCCTGGCGCCGGCTGTAAGAGTGGGTGGTGTAGAGCGAGACGGTTTCGCCCTGGACGTCCAGATCGACCCGCAGGAGATCGCGACTGAAGTGGCGGTCGCCTTCCAGGCTGGCTTCTTTGTGAGTGACGACTTTGAGCATGGGATACTTGGAGAGCACGCCCAGATGGATGCCCCGTTTGTCGTTGGTGCCGGGAGCGGTCACGTTGGGCAACTGCTCGGGCCAGCGCTGCAACACGCTCTCGTTCTCAACCTCCTGGGCAGCCACCACTTCCGCCCCGGATCGAGTCAGGACTTTGGTCAGGGCATTGACTTCCCAGACCGGCTTCTCGGTCGACCCCTTCTTCGGGTCCTGACCCTGGTCGTCGAAGAAGTTCTTCATGTTGTAGGTCACCAGCGTGAAGACACCGTCCTGCGGTTCTACCTCAGCCTGGTTCTTAGGCTTCTTCTGTCGATAAGCCGAGGGATTGTGGGGACGATTGTGCGAGATTTTGGCCATGGTCTCAGTGTAGTGAAGGGGCCTGAAAAATCTCTAGCGTTTCCTGAAAAGGCCGGCGGCCATGCCGATGAGGGCGGTGATGGCTGCTAGCGGTCGATGCCCAGGCCACCGAGCCGGTGAGGAGCCCACCAAGAAAGACTTGTTTCACGAGGCGGAGGCCAGCAGCAGTCGTTTCATGCCGGCCGTTCTGGAAGGTGTCAGAGGAACCTCCCGGAACTTTGCGCGATGCGTTGCTTAATGTTGTTACTGCTGCTTTCTACTTGCCTGTGGGCGGAACCGGTTCGCCAGAGTTGTGGGGGCGGCGTCTCGCTGGAATTCCCCCAAAAGCCCAAGCTCTGGATGAAGAAGGACGAGCGCACGCACATTTCCTATTCGTGCGAGGGCCCGGGCGGACGATTCTGGATGACCAGCTTCAAGTGCCTTTTTGAAAGCGAAAAACGCGGGATGCAGAATCTCGATTCGAACCTGGCTGAGTTCGGCCCGGTGCCCAAGAAGAAGGTTCGCAAGGGCCGGTTCTACGGCTACCGCTTCACCACCCCCGACCAGCACGTGCTCTGGCTGTTGGACAACAAGCGCTGGGTGCAGGTGTGGGCGCCGGCCAATTCAGCCGGGGAGAAATTCCTGGATTCGGCGCGGTTGCCGTAAAAAAATACGGAAGGCGGGACTCGAACCCGCACGATCTTGCGATCCCGGGATTTTAAGTCCCGTGCGTCTACCATTCCGCCACTCCCGCGTGCAGTCTTTCGCTTCTGCTCCCGCCTGGCGCAGTCCTTTAACCGAGGAAGAACCAGTGCATGAGGCGCAGCATCAGGCCCGGATCGGGTGTTTCCACGGCCACGGTGGGCTTGAGGGGAGTCTTGCCCAGGTTCTCTCCCCCGAGCACCACGAAGGAAACTTCGCCGTATTTGATTAGCCCGAGCTTCTCGCGAGCCACTTCTTCCGCCCCGGCGTCGGTCGCCAGATAGGCCACCTGGGCCTTGAGCAGGGAGTTGCTGTATTCAGCCAGGCTGATTTCGCTCTTGAGTTTGACCAGTTCGCGCTGGCGCTCTTCCAGCTCGCGCTGCTTGATCTGGCAGCAGTAATACAGGTTGTAGGAGATGAGCACAAAGAGCACGG
>JALHOV010000437.1:0-572 GCA_022842865.1 Vulcanimicrobiota bacterium
CGGCCACCGAGAAGGCATGTCGCCTGGGTTTCCCATCCATTGGTGTAACCGTCCAGCGATAGCGGCCGCCGGAAGTCACTGTCACGGGAAAGCTGGCATCGGTCGTCTTGACCTGAGCCACCAGGGCATCGTCGTTCCAAAGCCGCACTTCGAACTTCCTGCCGGGCAGCTTCCAGCGCAGGGTCACTCGCCCCGACCTCTGCAGCAGGATACAGCCGTCAGGAGGATAGAGGTCTGGACGATTCGGCAATTCCGGAGCCAACAGGAACAGCCACCAAATCATCTGGTGTAGTTCTCCGAAAACAGAGAAGATCCCACTCGCATGCTGGCGTTCAGAGCCTAATTAGAGATCCGCCCCGAGAAAGTGTCCGTAAACCCTCGGAAGGTGGAGCTCATGGTCAGCTCTTCGGGTAGGACGCCCCATATCAGTTCGATCAGTGCGAAACTCGCGTGTGCCGCCGGACCTCCGTTAGCGTCATCCACTTTCCAGGTGGCCAGGCTGGTCACGTCCCCCACCGTGTCGTCATCAAAGTAGGCCGTGCAATGGTAGACCTCCTTACCTCCGGTCGTCG
>JALHOV010000437.1:582-6783 GCA_022842865.1 Vulcanimicrobiota bacterium
GGTTGCGGGGCGTTACCGAGATGTCAGTGAGCTGTCGGGCCGGGATCTGGTCTGTGCGTTGCGTCGAGGTGGACAGGGAGCCGCCGCTGGAGTTGCTGGATTGGACGGAGAAGTTGTAGCTGACGTTGGTAAATTCGGCGTTGGTGTGGTGAAGAGGATTTCCATCAACGTCCACGCCGATCGTAGACGAATCCGTGCCGAAGGCCAGCAGGTTAGCCAGCTTCAGCGGCGCCTGCAGCGCAAAGTTGGTCCCGCTCGGATAGCTCTCGATGGTCTGGTCGTAGGAGTATTGGGGGAACGAGCGGCTGTCGCTGGCCACTCCAATCTGGCCCATCGAGAAGTCTCCCCCGATGGTGATGCGGAAGTTGGCGCTACAGCCGAATTTGCCGTTATACAGTCCGGCACCGCTGAGGGACGTCATGTGCCCCAGGCTGGAGAAGTCGGTGGCGGCCGGGGGGCCGTACACGTAGGGGCTGGAGGTCGGGAAATTCGGGTCCTCGATGACCACCGGGCGGGCGATATTGCGCACAATAAAAAACGGATACTGATGGCTGGTGCTACTATCGGCATGAAAGCGGGTGCCGTCGTGATTTAGCTGGTAATATCCGGTGGTTCTGAGCCAATGACCGCTATTGTCCTGCTCCCAAGAATCACACCAGGCATTGCCATCATTGCCAAAAACATCGATCACCTCATCATCGATGCCAAGGCCGACCAGTCCACGCAGAGTGCCACCCACGTATCCGGGCGGGTCATTTCGACCATCAATAGCGGGTGCATCCCCGCGTAGCAAGCTTAAGCGGCCACGATCTTGCAGCAAGCTAAGCTCTTCATCGGTGGGCAGGCGCCAGCCGTCCGAGGTAGATCCGTTGTTGAGAGTCAACCTGAAGTCGCGGGCGTAAGTGCGCGCCGAACCGATGTCGGTAGCTCCAAGGGGGGCCATCCACCAGATCAACCCACCTTGCAAATCCACCATGACCTGACTGGACGGAAAAGACGAAGGCATCTGAGCCCTTTGCCTCTTGAGAGTGTTGGCTGTGCTGGTGGCAATGTTGACGGCCTGGTTGATGAAGGCAAAGCTGAAGGGAGAATTCACGTGGGATTGCTCGGCAACCAGCGTGACCGCGACCAGCTGAGCCCCCGCAAAATAATGGTAAGGACCCATCGCCATGTCGTAAACGAACTGGGTGGCGAACGGAAAATTCCCGGTTTCAGGAGTACCTACGGCACCGGCCTGAGTGTTGGCATAGTTGACCCCGGCCAGCAGATCGGAAGCCGCGTTCGCGCAACCGATCAGGACCAGACTGAACGCGCCCGAATAGGCAGAGGCTTGCAGGTCCTGATTGAGTTGAGCCACGTCGCCAGGAGTGTTGTAAGGGGTTCCAGGGTTCTCGATGTAGGTCCCGTGCTTGGGATTCCGAGGGGTGGGGATGCCCCCACTGTCACCCCCTCCGTTGATGTTCGCCACACGGTTGGCCAGGCTGACCATCGTTTGGATCTGGCCCTCCAGAGCCCCCTGATTGGTTGCTGGCGAACTATTATTCACCATGGAGATCTGGTCGAGCAGGATGTCCTGGTTGACCTCCACCATGCGGGTGACGCCGTAGTTGTAGGTCAAGGCGTCCATAATGTGCGACCAACCCGTGACGCGAAGTTGCTGGTCGGTCTCGGCGGTGGTGACCTCGCGAATGGATTCCATCAGCCGTGCCAGCACGGAACGAGGGGACACTCGAGGCGCGGGGCGACCGGCCGAGAGCGACAACGTCTCGTCGATGGAAGCCGCTGCGGCCTGACGGAGAACGGCCTGGAAGCGGTTCGAAGCCAGCAAGCGGTCTAACTTTTGAACCAGGATCGGATCCAGACCGGAGAAGCTACCCTCCGCGACCTGCCGATTGATTCGATAAGATTCGGGTGGTTCGTTGGATGCCAGCCTGGCCAGCATACGATCCCGGAAAACATTCCATCCCCCCGCAGCCGAGGCCGATTGTAAGAAGCGCACGTGCGAGAAAGGCGAAGCGCCCGATTCATCGGACCCGTACTCCAGGCTGTCCGTGCTGGGCAGCTGAAAAAACTCTACCACGCGGGCTTCGGCTGCAGCCTTCGTCATTCCGCGGCCCATTAGTCCGCTGACCAGGCTGGTAGGAACGTTGACGACCACATACCGGCCTTCGCCCTGAAAATCACGAACTTCGGTCTGGAACTCGTCGCCGTTGGAAAGACGAGCGACCACTCGGAAGTTGGTGGGCAGCTCCGTCCTCGGCAGCATGAAAGTACCCCCTGGCCGGGTTTGCGTCTGAGCCAGGGCGTTGCCCGTAGCGTCGCGCACCTCGATGGGAATTCCGGCCATCTGAGTTCCTAGAAACAGCCGGCCGGTCAGGGTCGCGTTGGGGACACTGGCAGTGGGGATGCTGGCGCTGCTCGAGAAAGCGGCTGGCCCATTGGTGCCCGAGCCACATCCGGCGATTAGGAGCAGTGGAAGGACCAGTACGACGAAGCAATGTTTGGACACGATTTCTCTCCCCGGCCGAAGCCTTGAATCTTAATATGAAGATAGTCGCTTCTCTTGGATAGTCCCGGCCTCCTTTCCTTCAAGCCCTCCACTCTACCCGAGATCGAAGAGGTCGGAGCTTTCCGACCGGGAAGCCGATCCGGATGACACCGGAACGACATTCACTCTGGCAAGCGCGAGTAGGCCAGATTGAGAGCGGTAGCTGCGCCGAGGTGGTGGTGGCCGAGCAGGCCCAGGCGGATGCTTACGCGGAAGCCAATTGGAAATGCGCGGTTTTGGCCAGCTTTCTGACTCTGCTGGTGATGGTGCACAGCTCCATCGTCTTTCATCCCGAAGGTTTGGTGCTTAACGTAGTTTTTGCGGCCGCTCTGGGCTATCTGGCCAGTTGGCGGGCGCCCTGGCTGCGGCGCTGGCTCACGAGCGCACGGCGGCGCCGGGAACAGGCAGAGCGCAGTGCCGACCTGGCTTTCACGCGCCTGCAGGTCAGTCACACGCGCGAACGCATGGGTTTGCTGTTGCTGGTCTGTCGCTTCGAGAGCGCGGCTTTGCTGCGACCTGACCTGGGGCTGACCGGCAGGGTGCCGGGGGCGCGCTGGAATCAATTGCAGGGCCAGCTGGATGCGGCCGGGACCCTGGACCAACTGGAGAAGGCGGTCACCCGGGTTCTCGAGGAGTTGGCCCCGCTCTTGCACGAGCAGGCTCCCCGAGCCGAGGGGGACGTGAATGAATTGAGCGACCAGGTGCGCATTCTGTGTTGAAGCGGGTCTGCTGGCTACTTCTACTCAGCGCACCCGTCTGGGCTCGCCTGGGGGGAGGAGAGAGCTATTCGGCCCCCTCTTCTTCTTCCGGGTCCTCGTCGTATTCCTCGCATTCGGGTGGAGGGGGAGACAGCAGCCAGCTGGTCTTTTTCCTGCTCGAATTGCTCATTCGCTACCCGGCCATAGGCATTCCCGTGGCCCTGATTGCGCTGGTCTTCTGGCTGGCCAATCAATCCGGTTCGGGGGGCGATACGGTGCTCAGCCGAGGCGTAACGCCCTCGACCACGATTGAGGTTCCCGACGCGGATCTGTTTCATGTTCAGCCGCTGGCCGAGGTCAATCCCGACCCCAATTTCTCCTATTACGTTTTCCGGGATTTCGTCGGGCTACTTTACTCCCAGGTGCAGCAAGGCCGGACGGGCGACCTGGCCCAGGTGGGACATTACCTGAGCCCTCCGGTGCGCGAATCGCTGCTCAAGTTGACGCGCAACCAGCAGGTAACCGGGGTCAAAAATGTGGTGCTGGGGGCGGCTCGAGTTTTGAGCCAGACCGTGGTACAAAATCGCGTGCGCATCACCCTGACTCTGGAGAGCAACTACACCGAGGAGCGGGGCGCTCGCGAGGAGCGGGTCTACAGCAAAGAGCGCTGGACTTTCCAGCGCAACCTGGGGGTGCTCAGTCCCGGTCCCATCCCGGTGGGCACCGTGCGGCTGGGATGCCCCAACTGTGGGCAGTCGGGCGAAGTCGGCAAAGAGGGGCGCTGTCCCTATTGCGACAAGCTGGTCAATACCGGCAACTATGGCTGGGTGGTGGTCCAGGTCCAGGTTCAAGAGCGGGAGAAACAGCTTCCGTTGGGACTGGGTGAACAGGCTCCAGAGCGCGGCACCCAGCTCCCCACCCGGCGCAGCCCCCAGTGGGCCCAGCGCTGGCGTGCCTTCCAGGCCCGTTATCCCGAGTTCGTCCAGAAACAGTTCGAAGACCGCCTGGTGGAAATCTTCATGGCGCTGCAGCAAGCCTGGTCCGACCAGCGCTGGGATCAGGCCCGCCCCTACGAAACCGATTCCCTTTACCAGACTCACCGCTACTGGATCGAGGCCTATCAGCGCCAGGGCGTGGTCAATCAATTGTCGCAAATCCAGGTGCAAAAGATCGAGCTTTGCAATGTGGAAACCGACGCCTACTTTGACGCCGTCACCGTGCGCATTTTCGCCTCGATGATCGATGTGACCCTGGACAAAAACAGCGGCAAACGCCTGGGCGGCGATCCCAAGCGCCCTCGACTCTTCAGCGAATATTGGACCCTGATTCGCAAAGTCGGCTACCGCCCGCCCACGGAAACGCGCCCCGCCGGCACCTGTCCCAGCTGCGGCGCCCCCCTCGACCGCGTCAATCAGGCGGGTCAATGCGAATATTGCGGCAGCACCATCACCCAGGGCGACTTTGACTGGGTGCTGGCCCAGATCGAGCAAGACGAGTCCTACCAGCCACCACGGAGCGGCGCATCCTACGAATGACAATGCAGCCTTACTTCCAGGTTGGGGACCTGGCCTTGACCTTTTCTCCGGAATCCTCGGTATCGATCGACGAAGACTTCTATGTAAGCGTCTGGGGGCTGGTCCACCCGGAGCTCGGGGAGCTATTGAGCGGTTACGAAAGCGACACCAAGGTGGGCTTTCGTCTGCGCTATCAGGGAATTCACCGGCGCGGGGTTCCGACCGGCCAGGCCCATTTTGAGGCGGGTCGCTCCAGCAACTTTGACCATTACCTGTGGGACGACGGCTGGGCATACGCCCTGGAGTTCACGGGATCCGCGGTGCTGGACGGGGGCTGGCTGGAAATGCGCGGCCAGCTCGCTCCCAATTACGGCGATTCAGAGGGGGCTGAAGTGAAGTTGCGCTGGCCACTGCCCCTGGACGGGCTGGATTGGACCGCCTATCGATTTGGCTCACTGCCGGAAACCGAGGGAGCGGACCCCTTGTCGGTGACCCGCCTGGATCTTGTGGACCTGGACTCGGAATCGCTGCCGACCCGTGTGCTCGACTTCCGAAACCTTCGCAGTTTTCGCCTCCGCTGCAGCCCCGAGACTTTTCATAAAGGCCAGTCTCTGCCTCTGGCCCAGCTTGACGAGGGAATCGGCGAACTGGTCCATCTGGAAGACCTCCACGTCCACAGCGCCAGCCTGACTTCCGTGCCGGCCGCATTGGGGCGACTCCAGGCTCTCAAGTGGCTGCAAATCAGCCATTGCCGGCTGCAGTCGACGCCCGCCGAGTTATGGGCGCTTCCCTCCCTACACCGCCTGGACCTCAGCCATAACGCGCTGGCCTCTCTACCGGAAAGCGTGCAGCTGGGCAATTTAACGGACCTCGATCTGGCTCACAATCAATTGACCACTTTGCCGGCCGCGTTGGCCCAACTGCCGCGCCTGAGAAGAATCTCCCTGGAGGGAAACCCATTGGATTCGCTGCCGCCCGCCTTTGGCGACATCGAGCTGGAACTGCCCCTGGCCGACAAAATGCGCCTGTTGGACTACAGCTACCCGGGCGCCGGAGGGCGCGGTCTGGTGGAATGGGATGAATCGATGTATCGGGCCGCCAGCCTGCCCCCCGGGTCTCCCGAACCCCTGCGTTGCCTGGCGCTGCACAGTCTGGCCTTTCGCCACCTCGACTCCCAAGAGGGCGCCGTCGTAGGCGGCACCCGCTTCGGAGGTTGGCCCGATCTACCGGTCGGTCAAGCGTATCCGCGTTATTTGATGGAGGAGGACGAATATCACTACGAATTTATCGCCCAGCTCAACTGCGCCGAACTGGTGGGGCTGCAGGGCTACCTGCCGCGCACGGGCCGGCTTTATTTCTTCCTGAGCAACATTCACGAAATGCAGCCCCTGGTTCTCTACCACGAGACCTCCGAACTGGTGGACGGTGCCTCTCTGCAGCT
>JALHOV010000438.1 GCA_022842865.1 Vulcanimicrobiota bacterium
TGCGCATCGGCTGTATTCCCAGCAAGGCCCTGCTCCAGTCGAGCCATCTTTATCACCAGACCCAGCACGATCTGGCGCGTCACGGCATTAAGGTCTCCGGGGTCGAGTTTGACCTGGGTAGCATGCTGCGGCGCAAAGACACGGTGGTGAAAACCCTGACCAAGGGCATCGACGGTCTTTTCGCGAAAAATAAAGTGGAAAAGGTCACCGGCACGGGCGAAATCCTGGCCCCCGGCAAGGTCAAAGTGGGCGACCGCGAGTTAGAAACCAAGAACATCTTGATCGCCACCGGTTCCGTCCCGACTTCCTTCCCCGGTATGGATCTGGATTACGACCGGGTGGGTACCAGCACCGAAGCGCTCAGCTACAAAGAAGTGCCTGAACACCTGATTATTATCGGCGCCGGCGTCATTGGCCTGGAGCTGGGTTCGGTGTGGGGACGTCTGGGCGCCAAGGTGAGCGTGGTGGAATTTATGGACCGCATTCTGCCCGGCACGGATCTGGAGATTGCCAAGGCTGCCCAAAAAATCTTTGAAAAGCAGGGCATGGAGTTCCACCTGGGCCAAAAAGTCACGGCTGCCCGGGCCGAAGGCAACAAGGGCGTGGTGCTGACCGAGTCGGGTTTGCGTCTGGAAGGCGATCGGGTGCTGGTGGCCGTGGGCCGCAAGCCCTACTTCGACGGGCTGGGGCTTGAGAAAGTGGGCGTCAAGACCGAGCGCGGTCGCATTCTCGTGAACGAACACTTCGCCACCAACGTCGAGGGCATTTATGCGATCGGAGACTGCATCCCCGGGGCCATGCTGGCTCACAAAGCCGAGGACGAAGGCGTGGCCGTGGCCGAGTTCCTGGTGACGGGCTACGGCCATGTCAACTATGACACCATTCCTGGCGTCGTCTACACCCACCCGGAAATCGCCAGCGTGGGTCAGAGCGAAGAGCAGTTAAAAGAAAAGAACGTTCCCTATCGTAAGGGCAGCTTTCCGTTCCTGGCTAACGGCCGGGCCCGGGCCCAGAACGAAACCGACGGCATGGTCAAGATCTTGGCCCACGCGGAAACCGACCGCGTGCTGGGAGTGCATATTTTGGGAGCGGGCGCCGGAGACCTTATAGCCGAGTGCGTGGTGGCCATGGAGTTCTCGGCTTCCAGCGAAGACATCGCGCGCGTCTGCCACGCCCACCCCACCATTTCCGAAGCGGTTAAAGAAGCGGCCCTGGCCGTGGACGGCCGGACCATCCACATTTAAGGCGTCGCGCATTACTACGCCTGAAACGAGTCAATGCCAGATGGGAAATCCCTGACCAGCGAGCAAACGCTCGTCCGCGGTTACCAGTGGCAAGTCGTAAACGGCTGCGGTAGCCGCTAAAAAGCGATCCGCCGGGTCCTGATGAGACAAGTGAACTTGCCGACTTCGTAAAGCAACCGCGTGGGTTAAAGGCGCTTCTCGCGCCCCCGTTCGTTGCCTGGCCTCAACCATCCAGGTGGCCGGGTCGGGCGACAGGTTGATTCGATTCCGTTCGGCCAACAACAAGCATTCCCAAGTGGTGATGGGAGAAAGCCAAATTTGGCAAGCGGACGAAACGAAGAGTTGCTTTTGACGTTCTGACAGGCGATCAGGCTCAAGGAGAGCCCAAAGAAAGATGTGAGTGTCCAGCAGAACACTCAATCCTCTACTCCCTCCCAGTGCTCATCCAATGGGCTGACGATATCACCAAGAATGTGACCCTGGTTCCTCATGCTGCCCAGCCAGTGTGCCGCAGGCGGCGAAACGGGAGGCGGACCAATCTGGACGACCGGGTTCCCCCGACGCGTCACCAGAATGGGACGTCCAGTCTCCTGGACCTTCTTCAGCACCCCCAGGCAAGTCGCTTTAAACACGGAAACGCTTATGGACTCAACTTCATCGTGCGGCATGACTCTAATTATACCATGGTCATCGTCTATGGTCCATTTGGAGTTGCAGGCCCTGGAGTCCCCGCCTTCCTTCGGCCCGTCGAGCGAAGCGTACGAGGGTAAAGTTTGACACTGCCCCCCCGATTTGCTACCTTCCAGGGGTCTGACTCCGCGTAGCTCAGGGGATAGAGCGGCCGCCTCCTAAGCGGCAGGTCGTTGGTTCGATTCCAATCGTGGAGACCATTAACAGCCGTCCGGCGCAAGCCGGCGGCTCTTGTTTTTCGAGAGGTCCGAGATGTCCGAGACAGAGACTCCAGAGCCATCCGAGGCTCCCTGGTCGGAGATTGAGCCGCCCAGCCACTGGACGCGCCAGCATTGGCTGGTGTTGGGTGCCATTCTGTTGCTCGCTCTCTTTATGCGCGTGTGTCTGCTGGGGTTTCCGCCCAACAAGTTCTTTGACGAAATCTACTATGTGGACGCCGCCAACGATTACCTCAAGGGCGTGGCCGACGCCAACTCGGTGCATCCGCCGCTGGCCAAGATTCAGTTGGCGGCCACCATTCTGCTTTTTGATGTGGCCAAACTGCACGGGCTCACCAATTTGGAGGACACCGTAGGCTGGCGCCTGGCGCCGGCCCTTGCGGGAGTAGGCACGGTCGGCCTGACCGCCTGGCTGGCCTTTGTGTTGCTGCGACGACCGCGCTCGGCCCTGCTGGCGGCCGGACTGGTCGCCATCGAGCATCTCTCGGTGGCCGAATCCAGGATTTGCACGCTCGACAGCATTCAAACTTTCTGGATCATGCTGGGAATTTGCTGTGGAGCCGAGCGGATCTGTCGCAGCCGCGACGACAAATGGCTGTGGTTTTCGGCCATGGCTCTGGGAGTGGCCACCGGCTGCAAATGGAACGGCCTCTTCGCGGCCGTGGGGGTGGTGCTGGGACTGTGGACCATTCGCGTCGGCGACCTGCCCAAGTCTCATCCGCTCAAGGTCTTCTTCGTCTATGCGCTGGTCATTCCGGCCATCTACGCGGCCGCTTACTTTCCCTTCGCGCGCACGCTGCCCCCGGCCAAGCAGACGGTCCGTCAGGTCTTCTCCGAGGTCAAAGCCCAGCACATCCGCATGTATAGGTTCCGCAAGGACCCCAAGCAATTTAAGCATCAGTATCTCAGCGCCATGTATCAGTGGCCCTTCGTCTTTCGGCCCATCTGGTTCCACTTCCGCAGTGAGGCCAACCATACGTGTAGCGGCATTGTGGCCTTTGGAATGGTGCCCTTCTACTGGCTGTCGGTCTATCTGCTGCTGGAGTGCGTGGCCGGCGCCTGGACCCGCGAATATTGGGATCCGGCCGGACAGTTTCTCTTCCTGACCTACGCAACCCAATATTTCCTTTGGGTCAGCAGTTGGACCGGTTTCTTTTACTACATGTTGCCCATGGTGCCGCTCATGGCCGTAGCCGCGGCCCGGCAACTGGACAACTGGCTGCGCTATGGCCAGACGCGCAAGTACGCGATCGTCTTTCTGGTGGTGCTGGCCATCATGACGCTGCTCTACTTCCCCTTTATGTGCGGCCTGACCGTGCCCTACAAATACTTTCAGGTGCTGTTCTTCGTCCCCTCCTGGGTCTAGCGGGCCTATAGCAGGGGGGTCCTGGGGCGAGACGAAGGCCGGACCCGTGCGCGGCAACCAGTTTATCAGCATCAACATCAAGCTTGCGCTGGCCATCGTACCCCTCATTCTGGTGTTCATGGGCTTCAACTTCGTGGTCATCCTCGACCACGAGCAAGACATCCTGAAACAACAGACGGAACGGCGCGCCATTTCGCTGGCCACCACCCTTGCCATCGTTTCGGCCGATGCCTTGCGCACCTTCACCGAATATCAGCTGCAGCAGAACGCCGTCCAGTTCGCCAAGGATAGCGACATCGTCAGCGTGGCCATCCTGGACAGCCAGAACAAAGTGCTGGCCCATAGCCTGGCCAGCGAACGCGGCAAGAGCGAAAATTCCGCCAGCGCCGAAGAGGCCCGCGCCAGCACCAGCTATATGCTGCACTACGCTCAGCAAAACAAGCAACGGGTGCTGGAAGTCTACCATCCCATCAGCATCGATCAGAAGCGCAGGGGGACGGTGCAGATCGTCGTTTCCATGGAAGCCATGGACCAGGCTCTGGCCCGCTCGCAGCGTTATCTGACCGGTCTGACCCTGGTGCTGCTCTCGGGCGCGGTCGTCTTCGTGGGCTTCCTGGCTCGCTGGTTTTCTCAACCCTTGCTGACCCTGGCCCACGTGGCCCGCAAGCTCTCCAAAGGCGAACTGCAAACGCGCGCTCAGGTCTCTTCCTTTGATGAAGTCGGCTTGTTGGGCATGGCCCTCAATCACATGGCCTCCCGCCTGGAGGGAATGATCGAGCGCGAAAAGTCGGCTCGCCATGAACTTCAGCAACGCGTGACCGCCCTGTTGGAATTCACCGATCGGGTGGTAGCCGGCGACCTGAAGGGTCAGGCCGAAGCCGGTCAAGACGACGAAATGGGCCGACTCACCCTGGCCGTCAACGAGATGGTGCGCCATTTGCGTATCATCCTCGAGGATGAGCGTTCGGTGCGCGAGAACCTGGAGCGCAGCCGGGCCGAGCTAGAAGACGCTAACGAGAAACTCAAAGAGCTCGACCAGATGAAGAGCGAGTTCCTCAACACGGTCAGTCACGAGCTGCGCACTCCGCTCACGGCCATCAAGGCCTTCGCCGAGATTTTGCTGGACAACGAAGGCGAAGACCAGGAAACCCAGGTGGAATTCCTGGGCATCATCAACAAAGAAGCCGACCGCCTCACCCGCCTGATCAACAATCTGCTCGACCTGTCTCGCATTGAGGCCGGTCGAATGAACTGGCATTTTGAGCCCTCCGACTTGGAAGAGCTTTGCAACAACGCCTTTGCCACCCTCAAGCCGGCCGCTGACAAAAAAGAGGTCGTCTACCAGGCCGAGCATCTGGGCGGGACCCTGCCGGTGCACTGCGATTTCGACAAGATGCAGCAAGTCTTCACCAACTTGATCGGGAACGCTCTGAAATTTACTCCCAGCGGAGGCAGCGTCACCATTTCTTCGCGACGGGTGGGCGACAAAGCGGAAGTGATCGTGTCCGACAGCGGCATGGGCATCGCGCCCGAGTTTCACGCCAAGATTTTCGAGAAGTTCGGTCAGGTGGACACCTCCGAGACCCGTGAAATCAAAGGTTCGGGCCTGGGCCTGCCGATTGCGCGCAGCATTGTGGAAGCCCACAAGGGCACCCTGACGGTGGACAGCGACGCCGGCAAAGGCGCGCGCTTTATCGTGCGGCTGCCCCTCTTCGGAGTGGAAGGGGTGAGCAGCAATCCACGCCCGGAAGCGCCGGCCGTGGGCGACCTCCCCGTGCATCTGCCGGCCTATCAGCGCACCGTGCTGGTGGTCGACGACGAGCCGAGCATCCGCCGCTTCCTACGTCACCTTTTGGAGCAAGAGGGCTACGACGTTCTCGAAGCCGGTTCCGGTAAAGAAGCGCTGGTTCGCTGTGAGCGGGAGAACCCCGATCTGGTGCTGCTCGACCTGCGCCTGCCCGACATGACCGGCTTCGAAATTCTCAGCGAACTGAAAAAGCGACCGGAAACCACCCACGTCCCGGTGGTCATTCTCTCGATTGTTCAGGACCGGGAAGAAGGCTTCCGCCTGGGGGCCAGCGATTACCTGACCAAGCCCGTGGATCGGGACAAGCTGATGGAGCGCATTCAGCGCCTGATCGGCTCCCAAAACAAAGCCAACATTCTGGTGGTGGAAGACGACCCCTCGGTGCAACGGGCCCTGCAGGCTATTCTCGAGAACCACAATTACTCGGTGAAGGCCGTCTTTTCGGCCGAGGACGCGCTGCTGACCCTCAAGGAATGGCACCCGTCCCTGATTTTGCTGGATCTCATGTTGCCCGGCCTGAGTGGCAACGATTTCCTCAAAGAGTTGAAAGAAAATCCAGACTGGGAACAGCTGCCGGTGGTGGTGCTCACGGCCGCCGACTCTGATTCGCGCAGCGAAGCCAAACTTTTAGGCGCTCACAGCGTGGTGGGCAAACCCTTTATCGAAAACGAGCTGACCGGACTGATCCGGGGAATTTTCGAAGGGGACAGTTTCCATCTAGGCGAAAGGCCTGCCAGCGGAGGATGACTTGGGAAAAACAATCCTGGTCGCGGATGATGAACCAGCCGTTCTAAGGTCGCTGGAGTTCATCCTCAAAAAAGAAGGTTATCGCGTTCTGACCGCCGTCAACGGCCAGGAAGCCTATGACCAGGCCAGCGCCAATTTGCCGGACCTGGTGCTACTCGACGTGCAGATGCCCCGGATGGACGGCAATCAGGTGTGCCGCCAGTTGCGCGACACGCCCGCCAGCTCCAACCTGTACATCATCATGATCACCGCCAAAGGTCAGGAGTCTGACCGGGTCAACAGCATGGAATCAGGCGCCAACGAATATATCACCAAGCCGTTTTCACCGCGCAAAGTGATCGCCCGGGTGAAAGAAATCCTGGGGGAATAAGCAATGCCCCCACAGGTCGAGACTCATCTAGAATTGTTGCTTGAGACCACCCTATTGGACGGCCTCAATCAATCCTTCGCGGAACTGGGCCTGGGCTGGGTGGTTCGCCAGATGGACGGTCAGCTCTACTCCCAGTGGCCTTCCCACATGGCTGGTGAAGAATGGCTGGCACAGATCCCGCTGCTGCCGGGAAAGCATCCTTGGGCAGAAGGCGAGGCCGTGCAAAAGATGGTGGAAATCGCCGCCGGCCCGCTGGCCTGGGTGTGCGAACTTCGTACCTCCAAAAGTATTGGGCCCAGCCTGATCGACCATGCCACCGACCTGG
>JALHOV010000439.1 GCA_022842865.1 Vulcanimicrobiota bacterium
CGCAATCGAACGCGAGGGGATGAACAACATCCGCAAAAAAACCGCCGAGACGATGGCCCAGGCCTGGTCCACCATTCCTATGGTGACTCAGTTCGACAAAGCCGACGTGACCGATATGGAAAAACTGCGTCTCAAACTCGACCCCAAGGCTCGCGCGGCCGGCGGCAAATTGACGGTGACGGCAATTTTGATGAAGATCTGCGCTTCGGCTCTGAAGCGCTTCCCCAAGTTCAACGCCTCCATCGATCTGGCCAAAGAAGAAGTGGTCTTCAAGAAATACTTCAATATCGGCGTGGCCGTGGACACCGAGCGTGGCTTGCTGGTGCCGGTGGTGAAGAACGTCTCGGTTAAGAACATCTTCGAGATTTCCGCTGACCTTCAGGTCATTGCGGAGAAGGCCCGCAACCGGAAGGTCACCCCAGACGACCTGCAGGGCAGTTGCTTCACCATTACCAACCTGGGCGGCATCGGGGGCACCTCCTTTACCCCCATCGTCAATCCGCCCGAGGTGGCCATCCTGGGCGTTTCCCGTTCTGCGGTGGAACCGGTCTGGCAGGAGGACAAGTTTGTGCCGCGCACCTTGCTACCGCTCAGCATGAGCTACGATCACCGCTTGATCGACGGGGCCGAAGCGGCCCGCTTCCTGCGCTTTGTCTGCGAAGCGCTGGAGAACCCCGCTTTATTGCTATTCGAAGGGTAAAGTATGGCTACATTTGAGAGATCCACCCAGGTGTTGGTCCTGGGAGCCGGCCCGGGCGGTTACGCCGCGGCCTTTATGGCGGCCGATTTGGGGATGGAAGTCACGGTCGTCAATCGCGAGCCCAATCCCGGCGGCGTGTGCCTTTATCGCGGCTGTATCCCCTCGAAAGCCTTGTTGCACGCCGCCAAGGTCATCAATGAGGCGAAAGAGGCGGAGCATTTCGGAGTGTCCTTTGGCGCGCCCCAGATCGATTTCGCCAAATTGCGCGACTGGAAGAGTTCGGTGGTGGAGAAGCTCACCGGTGGGCTCGGAACCATGGCCAGGCAGCGCAAGATCACCTATCTGCAGGGTGAAGGCAAATTGCGCGACGCTCGTAGCCTCGAGGTCACTCTACACAACGGGGATACCGGCGTGGTCAAGTTTGACAAGGCCATCCTGGCCACCGGTTCGCGTCCGATTTTGCCGCCCATGTTCAACATCGGTTCGTCCCGCGTGTGGGATTCCACCGGCGGTTTGGACATGGAGGAACTTCCCAAGCGCCTGTTGGTGGTGGGCGGGGGCTACATCGGTCTGGAGCTGGGCAGCGTCTACGCGGCTCTGGGCAGCGAAGTGACGGTGGTGGAGGCCACTTCCGGCTTGCTGCCGGGAGCCGACCGCGACCTGGTGCGAGTCTTACAAAAGAGCGTGGAAGCCAAGATGTCGCGCGTGTTGCTCAACACCAAGGTGACCTCCATGAAAGACGTCGGCGACGCCGTGGAGGTGACGCTGACTCCCAATGAGGGCGAGGCCTACAGCGAGAAATTCGAGCGTGTTCTCATCTCCATCGGTCGCCGGCCCAACACCGAGAACCTGGGCCTGGAGCACACCCGGGTCGAGATCGACGGACGGGGATTCGTCAAGACCGACCGTCAGGGTCGCACCCAGGAATCCAATATTTTCGCTATTGGCGACATCTCGGGCGACCCGATGCTGGCCCACCGGGCCACTCATCAGGGACGTCTGGCCGCCGAAGTCATCCATGGCAGCAAGGCGCAGTTTGAGCCCCAGGCCATCCCGGCCGTGGTTTTTACCGACCCGGAGCTGGCCTGGACGGGTCTGACCGAACAACAATGCAAGGATCAGAACATCAAGCACGAGGTGGCCAGGTTCCCCTGGGCGGCTTCGGGTCGCGCCCTCACTCTGAATCAGCCCAACGGCCTGACCAAGCTCATCGTCGACCCCGAAGAAGGTCGGCTGCTGGGCGTGGGCATCGTGGGCTCTGGTGCGGGTGAGCTGATTGGCGAGGCCACTCTGGCTCTCGAAATGGGCGCTCTGGTTGGAGACCTGGGCCTGACCATTCACGCCCACCCGACCGTTTCGGAAACCATCATGGAGGCAGCCGACGTCTTCTTCGGCCACTGCACCCACCTTTATAAGCCCAAAAAAGAGGCCGCCAAAGGCTAAATCGGTTTCAGGACCAGCAGCGGGATTTTCCGGTCCGTCAGCTTCTGGTACTGGACGTAGCCCGGGTAGTAGCGGCAGAACACCGGCCACATACGGTCGCGCAACTCGTCGTTGGCCAGTTCGGCGCGGATTTCCCAATGGTGGGGACCGATCTGCACCCAGCCTTGCGGGTTGGAGATCAGGTTCTTGGCCCAATGGGGAGCCTCGGCCTGGCCGCCATAAGAGGCGACCACGATCAGGTTGGCTCCGTCCGGCAGGGTCAGCAGCGGCGTAGTAAAGCGCTTGCCCGACTTGCGCCCGGTGGTGGTCAGCAGCATCTGGGGGGCGCCGGCGAAAAGGCCGCCGATGACTCCGCTGCTGATGCGGTAGAGAAAAGTGTGAAAGCTGGTGATCCAGCGAATGATGCGGCGGTTGTGTTTCTTGCCTCGAGTGCCTGCTTCTAATTCCATTCTCTGGCCTTAGTCCTCAGTGGGCATGGGTCCTACGTAGCGCACCTCGGGACGGATGAGACGACCTTCCCTCTCTTGCTCGAAAATGTGGGCCAGCCATCCCAGCACTCGGCCACAGGCGAAGACGGCGGTGAATTCCTCGCGCTCAAATCCGATGGCCTCGAGTAGAAGGGCGGTGTAGTATTCGACGTTGGTCTGGAGCACCCGCCCCGGCTTGTGGGCGGCCAGCGTCGCCGTCGCCAGTCGCTCCATTTTCTCAGCAAAGCGCAGGCGCTCGGCCAGTTCCGGCAAGTGCTCTGAGACCTTCTGGCAGGCCTCGCGCAGCACGTCGGCTCGAGGATCTCGCACCCGGTAAATGCGATGGCCAAATCCCATAAGGCGCTCCCCGCGGGCCAGTTTGTCAGCGAACCAGGCGGCCGGATCCGTTGCCTGCTGGAGTTCGTCCAGCATGTCCAGCACCGGTCCGGGAGCGCCGCCGTGCAAGGGGCCCTGGAGCGCGCCCAGGGCTGCCGACAGGGCGGCGCGCTGGCCGGCGCGGGTGGAGGCCACCACCCGCGCGGTAAAGGTGCTGGCATTCATTCCGTGCTCGGCCACGCAGACCCAGTAACGGCGCAATCCGTCCGGCCATTGGAGACCTGCCATGCGGGCGATGTCGCTGACGTGATCCGCCTCTGGATCGGGTTGGGCCTTGGGATTCCGGCGCAGCGCCAGGGCCACTCCCAGGGCAGCCACCCAATCGGCCGAGTTTTTGCTGTCGGGCAGGCGATCCAGGGCGAAGCGCAGCCACTCGATGGGCGCCAGCTCTCCGGCCAGCGGCAGGGCCTCGCGAATCCAGGGCGTGACCCGCACGCGCGCCTCCCCCAGGTTTTCTACAGGCACCTCCCACAGAATTTGGGCCAGTTCTTCGAAGCTCTTGTCCCCCAGGTCGCGCAGGTGCACCCCGCGTAGAATCAGGCGTCCCGCCTGTCCGTCCACCAGACTGATGTGACTGTCGGCCACACAAACTCCCTCTAAACCGCTACTGACTGTCTGCACTCTCTTGCTGTCCTCTCACTGGTTCTGAGCTGAGAATGATACGTTGACAGATGCAAGTCAATCTTGATTTAATAATCAATATGAAGCTGCTCACCTCGGATCAGGCCGCCCAGGCTCTGGGCGTCAGTAAGACCACGCTCTATGCTTACGTGAGTCGCGGCCTTTTGGAGTCGGTGGAGGGACCGGAGCGCACCCGCCGCTATCGATGGGAAGATGTGGAGCGCCTGCGCATGCGCAAGCAACGACCGGTAGAAGCGGCCGAGAACGCTCTTTATGGCGGTCTGCCCAGTCTGGAAAGCCGCATCTCCACCATCGAGCCCGACCGGCTCTGCTACCGTGGCCAGGAAGTGGTCAAGCTCTCGCAGGAAAGCACTCCCCGGCAGGTGGCCGCCTTGCTCTGGGCCGGTTCGGCCGACTACCCGTTGCCCGAGGACTCTCGCGAAAGCTGGTCGGGACCTTTCCTTTCGGGCGCTCTGGCCTGGCTGGCCGCGCAGCTGGAGGCGGACTGGTCAGCCTGGGATCTCAGCCCGGAGGGAGTACGGCGCACGGGTTGGCGTATCTACCAGGCTTTCCGTGCCCAGCTGCCTCACCATCCTCGTCTCGATCAGGCCTTGATTTTGTGCGCGGATCACGAGTTGAACGCCAGCACCTTCACCGCTCGGGTGGCCGCCTCCACCGGAGCCAATCCGTACGCGGTGGTCAGCGCCGCCCTGGCCGCTCTCAGTGGGCCCAAGCACGGGGGGGCTACCTCTCAAGTGGAGGCTCTCTTCGCCGAAGCCGCCTCCAGCAGCCCGCGTCAGGCGATCGGCGAGCGGTTGCGCCGCGGCGATCCGGTGGCCGGCTTCGGACATCCACTCTATCCCCAGGGGGACCCGCGCGCCCGGGCCCTGCTGGAGGCCAGTCCCGAGTCCCAGGCCTGGGTGGACGCTGGCCAGCAACTGCTCAACGCCTATCCCACTGTCGATCTCGGCCTGGTTGCCCTGGGGCTGCCGCGCGGAGTGGCCTTCCAGGTCTTTGCCACCGGCCGTTGCCTGGGCTGGATCGCTCACGCCCTGGAGCAATACGCCGACGGCCGTATGATTCGCCCGAGGGCTTTCCACCGCGGTCCTTGACCCGAGCCTCAGCTCCCCCTGGTTGGGCATAGAAGTCAATCTCACCGACGTTGAGATCTGAGGAACGGCCTGGTCGAGTAACAGGATCACAGCACCTCGTGTAGCCTACCCTTGCCATCTTATCCTCCAAAGTGTCCAAGCTCTAAGACTTAGTACGACACGTGTCCAAAAACTCATGCAAGGACTTCAGATGGACAGAAAAGCATCCATACGGTGTCCGACTCGGATGTAGTCCAGTTGGACACCACGGATAGAATTCTTGACCTCAACGACAAAGGCGAGGCTTCAGTAGGTGTCTGAAGAACAAAAGCAGCAGTGTCGAAGAGGACTTCCGGCTACACGCCTTTATACGCGATTCTTAGAACAGACAACGATTGTCAGGGACCACTCAAAGAACGAGTTATCGTGACAAAAATCGTCTCTGACTGGGATACCGCAGAGTCAGAAGTTGCACGACTACAAAACCTCAACGGCCACAAAGGCTATGAATACTTCTGTCTGTCAACTCGTATGCATAGTTTCTTATCCGGATCAGAGCAACTCTCTGAGAGCGCCGAGTAAGCAACCTCTTAATCGTCCCAGGACTGAGAAGTCGGCCAACTGATCCAGAGGCGATTACCGACCAAGTCGGTCCGTCAGCCAGCGCGAGCGACGTCAGCCCTGGCATATTCTGTCCGCTCCTGGCAGACCCACTGCCTAGGCAATGGTTCCACGCTGTATCGGTCAGAGACCTCGCTAGCTTACTGAGCTAAAAACTTGGCCGCGCCCCGTCCGGCCATGAGGCCGCTGGCCAGGCAGGCGGTGAGCAGGTAGCCGCCGGTGGGCGCTTCCCAGTCGATCATCTCGCCACAGCAAAAAACGCCCGGCAACCTCTGGATCATGAGATTCTCGTCCAGTTCCTCGAAGCGCACTCCGCCGGCGGAGCTTATGGCTTCCTCGAGCGGCCGCGGGGCCAGCAGACGCAGGGGCAGGTGCTTGGTGGTGGCGGCCACCACCGCCGCATCCGAAAGGTCGGCTAACACCTCGCGCAGCAGACCCGCCTTGACGCCCTCCAGCCCGGCTCGACCGAGGTGTTTGGCCATGGAGTGCGAGCCGCGGGGGCGAGCCAGGTCGCGCTGGAGTCGCTCCAGACTGCGGTCCGGCATCAGGTCCAGATGAACCAGGGCCGATCCGGATCGAGAGATCTCATCGCGCAGGGCGGGCGAAAACCCGTAGAGCAGACTTCCCTCCAGCCCGAAGTCGGTGACTACGCATTCCCCGCGGCGCCCTTCGATCTCGATCGACTTGAGGGGGCTGCCGGCGAAGCGTTCGCGCATCACGTTGCTCCAGGCCACTTCAAAGCCGCAGTTGGAAGGTTGCAAAGGTGCCACAGCCACTCCTCGCCCCAGCAGCCATTCCACCCAGAGCCCGTTGGACCCCAACTGGGGCCAGGAGCCACCGCCCAGAGCCAGCACGACCACCCGGGGTGAGCGCCTCTGGTCTCCCTCGGGCGTGGAGAAGCGCAGCTCTCCCCCGCTTGTCCACCCCTCCCAGCGCCAGCGCTGGCGGATGTCCACCCCCCCGGCGCGCAGCCGGCGCAGCCAGCTGCGCAAAAGCGGAGCGGCCTTCATTTCGCTGGGGAAAACCCGACCTGAGGAACCCACGAAGGTCTCCACCCCCAGTCCGCGCGCCCAGGCGCGGATTTCCTCGGGTCCCATCGCAGCCAGCCAGTCGGCAGTGCGCGTGTGGCTGTAACGAGCGGCAAAGGCCTGCAGCGGTTCGGAATGGGTTAAATTGAGCCCGCCTTTGCCGGCCAGCAAAAACTTGCGTCCCACCGAGGGCATGGCGTCGCAGACTTCCACCGCATAGCCCGCGAAGCTCAGGGCTTCCGCCGCCATCAAGCCGGCCGGGCCACCACCGATCACCACAACACTCATCCCGACCTCCTCAGGCCCCCCGCTCCTCAGGTTCTGGGGGGGACTGCGTCTCCCCCCAGGCCCCCCGCTTTTCGTGGCCCCGGCGGGCGCGGCCGCCGGCGCGGCG
>JALHOV010000440.1 GCA_022842865.1 Vulcanimicrobiota bacterium
TCTGCGGAAAAGCCATAGGTGCAGTGGACCTACGATAGCCCGGCAACCTTCCTCGCCATCCTGTTGGCCCTGCTATTGTCCTATGGCGCAGGCCTGCGCCTGTCGCGCAAGGTGCTGGGCGTTCCCAGCCTGGAAACGGTCTTATTGGTCTGGGTGGGGCTTTCCCTTTCCCTCAGTCTGCAGCAGGCCAGCCAGGTCTACCGCCAGCGCATCGACCTCGTACACGAGGAGGCCGACAGTATCGCCAACGTCTATCGCCTGCTGGAGGTGCTGCCTCCGTCTCAACGCGACCAGATGCGCCTGCTCGTCATTGCCTACCTGGACGCCAAGCTGGGTCAGGCTCCCGCCGCAAACATCACGGGTCTGCAAAACCAGCAGTTCAAGTTGTGCTGCGAACTTACAGCCAACCGTGTTGTCAGCGAAGCCCAGGGATTAGCCCTGCGCGAGTCGATCGACCGAATGATCTCGCTGCACTATCGATGTTTTTACGTTCTTCAGGAGCATCTACCGACTCCGCTAGTGGGCTTGCTGCTGGCCCAGTGCCTGGCGGCAGCTCTGCTACTGGGGCTGGGTGGTCGACAGCCAATTTTTGGTCTAACAATGATTGCGTTAATGGTAGCTGGCCTGGCGACTCTGGCCGACCTTGACGACGCCAGTCACGGCTGGGTTCGAGTTGACCGCTCCAATCTGAGGGACCTGGTCAATCGCATGCACCAGCAAGAACAATTGTAATGCAACTGTTTTCCCACCACGCCAGGACAAGGCTCGCGGGTGTTTAAGACGCCCCCGTGTTGAAGCGCCTCGGTCCCTTTCACATCGAGCGAGAATTGGGCAGCGGTTCCCTGGGCAAGGTTTACCTCGCTCAGGAGGGTGAGGCCGGGCAAACTTTCGCCTTGAAAGTCTTCCACGCCGCCGTCTGGCCCGAACAGGAGCTAATCAAGGCTTTCATGCGCGAAGCGCAACCGGCCTTCGCTCTACGCCATCGCAACATTGTGGAAGTGCTTCAGGACGGCTTTGATGAGGGCAAACACTATCTATTGATGGAGTTTTTGCCCGGCGGAGACCTGCAAGAACGATTGGACCAGGGCAAAGTCCCGGAGTGGCGCCAGTGCGTCCGCCTCATGATGCAGACTTGCAAAGCCTTGCAGTTCGCTCACGACAACGGCGTGCTGCACTGTGATCTGAAGCCGGCCAACATCCTGCTGGACGCAGAGGACCAGGCGGTTGTCTGCGGTTTCGGTATGGCCTACGTTAAAGACGAAGAAGTGGAACGCAGCCCCGAATACCTGGCCCCGGAAATGGTCATACGCGAAGGAGTGGACGGACGCGCCGATACGTTTTCAGCGGCCGCCGTGCTTTACGAGTTGCTGACCGGCGTGAATCCCTTCCGCAACGGCAATTGGAACTCGGTCACCCGACCCGACAACATCAACGCGGAAATCCCTATTGAACTCTCGGACCTGATCTTGCGAGCTCTCTCCCGCCAACGTGAGGACCGCCCGGCGGTGGGAATCTTCGCTCGTCAACTGGGCGAGTTCCTGAGCGAGCAGTCGATCGAGGACATGCCGGCGCTGGCCGAGTATGAGCCCGAGCCCATCGAAGAACCCCTGGACGAAGCCATCCCCGAAGTTCTGGTCGTGGAAGAACGGATCGATCCGGTGACGGCTGTCATCTGCTCCGCTCCGCCAGAACCGGAAGCCAAAAAAGCCCTCGAAAACCTGCTCAGTGCGGCCATGGCCAGCAGTTTAGAATGGCTGGCGGACTCGGTCCTGGCCATCTATTCCAGGCCTTTGCTGGGGGTGGAAGCCGCCAACGCGGCAGTCCATCAATTTGCCCTCGACAACTTGAGCGCTTGCGTGGTGACGGGCGTATTTAAGCTCGACCGCATTTGGGCGGAGACGCGGCCGGAGTTGGGCGGCCTGGCCTGTCGCAACATGGACCGCCTCTACAGCATGTTGGTCGCCTGCCCGCCCAACAAGCTGCGGGTGGATTTTGAAACGGCCCGCTACGCCCCGGATTCGATGCTTTTCGCTCCGGTCGAAGGGGCGGAAGATTTGATGGAGATGGCGGACGAGCCAGAACCGGAACCCGAGCCCGTTCCCACGCCGCCCCCCAGTCTGGAAGAACGCCTGGGGGCCTCGGGCGTGCGCAAACGCCCGGTAGAGTTCGCGGAGCACGTACCGGCGGCACTGCGCGGCCAGAGCCGCACCATGGAGATCGTCAAACCAAAGACGCCCAGCCCTTTTAACTGGAATAACATCCTATCATTCCTGATTCTGATCGGGTTGGGCGCGGCCGGTTACTACGTTTGGCCCATGCTGCAAAAAGGCGAATTGATTCTGACCGGGGGCCCAGCCAAAGCGGCCCTCACTGTCAGCGTCGACAGTCAGCCCTCCGAGGCCTATAAAGTCGGCTCCTCTCTTCCACTGCGGGTCGGTGAGCACACGATCAAGGTGAGCGCAAAAGGCTATGTACCCTTCCAGACCAAGGTCGTCATCAAGGCCAAGGGCACTCAGAAAGTAGCCATCAAGCTGGTCAAAGCGCCCAAAGGCAAGCCCAAGTAGCCTAGAAGGGTCTCCGATTCGGCCCGGGGGGGACGTAGCCGCCGCCTCCTCCGCTGTTCAGTCGACTGGCAATGGGGCGAGCCGCCAGCGCGGCGCAAACTCCCAACAGGCCGGCCACGACCGCCGCGGTCAGACCCTTATGAATCAGGCCATACATCCAGGCCGCCGCCTTAGCTTCCTTTTTGTCAAAGGCCTGAGGGGCAAGCCAACCGTTGCCTTTCTTGTCGCGAGGCTTGAGGTTGGTCGAAATGGCCTTGTAGAGCGATTTGACCGGGGCCCGCTTGAACCATGGCGTCGGGCCTGCCCCCGGACCGAGCATCAGGATGGCCATAGCGATCACGACGGTGGCGTTGATGGCCGTGTTCTTGAGCGCGTCGTCGGCACCCGGGTCGCCGCGGTCCGCCAGCATCTTTGCGTAGATATAAGCCACCATGAGACCCAGGGCCAACGACCCCAGACAGGTTCCCCAAAAGAACATCTACACCACTCCTTTATCCACTGAGGGTTATACCCCAAAGGTGGTATTCTGGCCTGCTTACAGTTTGCGGCCGCTCAAGGCGCGAAGGAAGGACTGGGCGGCGGGTAGCACAACCACGGCGATGAGCAGATTGAAACCCATTCCCAGGGACATGACCAGTCCCAATCCGGCCAGCCCGGGATGCACTGACCACATCATCGCCAGCGCCACCGCCAGGGTACACACGGCCGGCCCCAGAGCACGTAAGGATGCGCGCGGGCGGCGCAGTGTTCCGATGGCTGTAGAAACGCCCAATAGCAAGACCACAATGGGAGCCGGCCAGGTAAGAAAATTTAGAGGAACGTGGTAGTAGGCCAGACTGGCTTGAGTGAACAGCACTGCCAACAAGGGCCCGGCCACCACCAGAGCGGCCCGCCAGGGACTGCGCAGGACCAGAGTCAACCCCGCCACCATGCCGATGGCCAGTGCCCAGGGAACCATGCGCAACGATCGGCGTGTGAGCGAAGCCAGATCCGCCGCCATGACGGCCGGCCCACCCACCCGGGAGGCAGCGTGGCGCAACTCAGCCACGAAAGCCTCCAGGTTCTGGTCCTTGCCTACCTTAGGAAAGACCAGTACGGCCACCTGACCCTTCTGGCTCAGCATTCGCTGTTGCAGGCCACGGGGCAAGAGCTCCATAGGAAAGGCCTCGCCTTTCTGGTCAGCCATCAGGTGGAAGAGATGCTTCAGGTCGTCCAACAAATGCGACTGGAACGACCGCAATGCATCTTGAATGCCGCCTGGGCCCAGACCCTTGGCCAGATCCGGTTCGCCAGGCCGGGGCGGGAAAGCCTCGCCCAATTTGATTAAATCATCCGCCGTTTCGACCGGAATTGCGGTCGGCAGACGGGCGGCCCGGGCCACCTGAGCGATCGTCTCGATGGACCGGATCTTGGCCGGGCCGGGTTCGCGCGGCAAGAACTTCGCCAGACACAGGGTTTCGCCAACGTGAGGGAGACTTTCCAAAGCTTCGCAGACCGCGTTGGCCCTCGCGGCATCGGGCGCGACGACCAGAGCGAACAGCGAAGTCTTGCCCAGATTTTGCAATTCCCGCTCCGTGCGCAGACTCGGAGCGCTGGTGTCCAAAGGCGCCAAAGGATCGCTGGAGAAACGACTTTTGGGGGCCATTGTCAGGCAGGCCAGGGCCAGAACGGCGGTCACCGCCAGGATAGCGCGGGTGGGCCGCCGGCCGAGCCAGAAATGGTCAAGAAAAGGGGCCGCCCCACGGTCGGGCGGAATCCAGCCAAGTTGGTCCGAGGCAGGCACCGCCAGCAGCAGGCAGAGAGTGCACAGGGCCGTTCCCAAGGTGCAGGCCCCGCCCAACTGAGAGGGTGGGGCCAGGGGTAGCAAAACCATGGCCAAAAAGCCCGAAACAGACACCATTCCCAACCGGTAAACGTGGCGTAAGTCCCGGTCGACCGCGTAGTGAAGAGCCTGATAGCCGGCCAGAATTCCGACCAGGGCCTGAGCAGTCAACCAGATCGGACCCAGGCCCAAAAGATAGGCTCCGGCCCCGCAACTGGCAGCCACCCCCGCACTGACGGAGACCGAGGCCAGCAACAACCTCCGTAAGGGGACAAGCCCCAGCAAGGAACCAACGAGCAGGGTAAGGCCCAGAGCCCCCAGCACCAAACCGAACTCATGGGCGGCCGCACGCCGCTGCTCGCCCACCACCGCCATACTGCCCGTCAGTTCCACGTCGATTTCCGGATGGCGACCGGCCACCTCGTGCAAAATCCTGCGGATTTCGGAGACGGCCTCGTCGTTGGCCGGCCGAACCAGCATCAAGTGGGTTTCGTTCTGCAAAGTCAGATAGCGAACCGGCTGACCGTTCCAAAAAGGTCGAATCAAGTCGGCGTCTTCCCTGGACAGAAGGCTGTCTAGGGGGTTGACCCATTTGGCCCGGCCCCGGCTTCTCAGGCTGGTTTGCAACTGCTTGAAATAGAAGGCTTGCAGCCCTTCCGGCTGCTTACCCGAAGACACAGTGGCCCAGCCCAGCAAACTGCCGCCGCGCTCAAACTGGGGCTGCATCGAGTGCATGAGCCGGGCCAGCCCCTCGACCTGATCTTCTTTCAGGTAGAGCAAGAGGTAGGGCTGAATGGGCCTGAGGTCCAGGCGAAAAAGACGGTCGGAAAAATAGTCTGGTCGCCGTGCCAATTGATCGTCCAGTTCGTCGAGGAAAGTCTCGCGAGCCTTGGCACTCCCGCCGCGCACAAAAAGGAACAGGTCATCGGGGAAGGGCAGATCCTCTTTCAGAACCCGTAGATCGCCCTGGGTGTCCAGGGGCAGCAACTCTTCCAAACGCCCGGCCGGTGCCTGGCGCAGCAAAAGCAGGCCCACCAGCAGCAATAGTACATGGAATCCCCAGACCGCTACAGGCCAACGCCGAGCCGGACCGCTCAAAAAGGGCGGCCCTAATGTGCGCGGGTCGAGAGTTGCTTCCGGGTCGGCCATGCGGCACCACAGGTTCGGCGGTCAAATCCCATGTCCTGGGCAGTTAGCAGGGCTACAGAGGGTAGGCTTGAAGCGCTTCCCAGCCTATGAGTTCCTATCCATCCAAGTTGAAGCTGCAAGGCTTTAACAATCTGACCAAATCCCTCAGCTTCAACATCTACGACATCTGCTATGCGGTGACCCCTGAGCAGCGCACCGAATACATCGAATACATCAACCAATGTTACAATGCCGACCGTCTCACCTCCATTCTTACGGAGGTTGCCCATATTGTGGGCGCCAACATCCTCAATATTGCCCGTCAGGACTACGATCCCCAAGGAGCCTCAGTAACCATGCTGATCTCCGAGCAGCCGGTGCTGCATTCCAACGGCCTGCATTCTGAGGCGGTGGTCGGGCATCTGGATAAAAGCCACATCACCGTACACACCTATCCCGAGACCCATCCACACAATGGCATCGCCACCTTTCGCGCCGACATCGACGTCGCCACCTGCGGCGTCATCTCCCCGCTGAAGGCCCTCAATTTTCTAATCGAAAGTTTCGAGTCCGACATCGTGGTGACCGACTACCGCGTGCGCGGCTTTACTCGAGACGTCAAAGGTAAGAAGCACTACATCGACCACAAAATCAACTCGATCCAGGAGTATCTTTCCAAGACCATCCGCCAGACGTACGAAATGCTCGACGTCAATGTTTATCAGGAAAACCTCTTTCACACCAAGATGCATTTGAAAGTGTTTGACCTGGACAATTATCTGTTCGGAGAAAAGGCCGCCAATCTGCCCTCCAAGCAGCGGGTGCGCATCGAGAACCAGCTGCAGCGGGAGATCCAGGAACTGTTTCACGGTCGCAACCTGGTGGATTGACCCTTGGTCGGCGATGCCTCAGCCTTCTATCGGGTAGCTCAGGAGGTTCTGCGCTTCTCTTTTCGCGTTCTACAAGGACTCCAGGTGGACGGCCTGGACAACGTGCCCGAGCAAGGAGCCTGCCTCATCGTTTCCAATCATTGTTCCTGGCTCGACCCGCCCGTTTTGGGCTGCAGCCTGGCCCACCGCCAGTTGCACTTTATTGCGAAAAAAGAGTTGTTCGAGCGCCCCGGGCTGGGCCAGGTGATCCGCGCTCTGGGGGCCTTTCCGGTGGAGCGGGGTCAGGCCGACCGCAAGTCCCTGAGATTGGCCCTCGAACTGT
>JALHOV010000441.1 GCA_022842865.1 Vulcanimicrobiota bacterium
TCCTGCTGCTCTCCCTCACGAAACGCGTTCGACAAAGCGGCCGAGGCCACCGCGGCCAGCTTAGGCGCCAGCAAATCGCTTAAACCCAGTTGCACGGCGCCGGCCGGGAACCTTAAATACTTGTCCGCGTTGACAAAGACATGCAGCACCTGCCCGCTGGTGTCGACCAGCAAGGCGGGAGGGCAATGCTCCTGAAGCAGCCTTCGATAGCCCTCATCCAATGCCCGGCTCAACTCCTCGACCGGATCCTGACCCGTGGGCGAAGAGCTCAAAGAGGCGTGCACCGGCCATCGATACAATCCGCTAGACAGGCCTGACTTTTGATAGATGCGGAAAGTCTGGTGACGAGTGAGGAAACACTCGTGCAATTCTATGGGTGACTCGCTGGCGCCCAAAAACAGGCAACCTCTGGGAGAGAGCCCGAAGTGCAGGAACGACAAGACTCTTCGTTTCAATTCGGATTCGAAATAAATGAGTAAATTGCGGCACGAGATTAAATCCAAATTCGTAAAAGGCGGATCCTTGGCAAGATTATGTCGCGAAAAGTAGACGCACTCACGGATCTCCCGGGTAACCTGATAGCCGGCACCGTAGGGTACAAAATACTTGGACAAGAGCTCGCCGGGCACACTGGCCGCAATGTTGTCGCGATACCTTCCCAGGCTAGCGATCTGCAGCGACTCCTCGTCCAGGTCGGTCGCGAAAACCTTTAGATTGAGGTCCTGGCCTAACCGAGCTGCGCGCTCGCGAAAAAGGATAACCAGCGAATAGACTTCCTCCCCCGTCGAACAGCCAGCCACCCAAAGGCGCAGAGCCTCGCCCGGCCGGTCTTCCAGAAGAGGTTTTACGAACTGATGGTCTAGCTCGCGAAAGGCCTCCGGATCGCGAAAAAATCTGGTAACTCCGATCAAAATATCGCGCGTCAAGGAACTGGCTTCCTGGCGGTCGCCGCTCAGCAAATGCCGATATTCCTCGAGCTGGCTGATCTGGCGCACAGCCATACGCCGGCGCACACGCCTCATCACCATATCCTTTTTGTATCCCGAGAAATCGATGCCGCCCTGCTGGAACAAAGTTTCCACCATCTCGCCGATAGTGAGGTTGGAGACACGCGTCAGTCCCTCGTAAACATGCAGGTGGTCCAGATAGTGGGCCAACTCGACAGCCATGTCGCCCGGGGCCAGAACAAAATCGGCGGCCCCCGTCTCGTTGGCCGCGTGGGGCATTCCCGTATATTCCGCCCCGGTCTCGTCCTGGACCATGACCAGCCCGCCCGCCTCTTTGATGCCCAGCAAACCTTTGGCTCCGTCGCTTCCAGTCCCAGAGAGAATGACGGCCACAGCTCGCTCCCCCTCCTCCTCGGCAAGGCAGAAGAGAAACCCGTCCGCCGGTAGATACGGCTCGTCACCGATGGCACGCAGAAGCAACTCGCCGGCCCGGATTTCCGTATATTGACCGGGCGGACAAATGACGACGCTACGGTCGGTCATTTTCTGTCCATGCCTGGCCAGGCTGACCCTCATGGAGGTGGAGCGCTGTAAAATCTCCATGAGCACCGTCTCATGGCCGGGCGACAAATGCTGTAGAACGACATAAGTGAGGACCTGACAGCGTTCTGGCAGAGCCTGAAAAAATTGTTGGAGCGCTGACACCCCCCCGGCCGAAGCGCAGAGGGCCACCACAAGGGGTGGCCTGGAACTCAGGAAAGCCTCGAGTCGGGAACCAGAGAATGACGAAACATGGTGCGGGACCTTCCTTAGGGTCGGCCTCGACAGCGTCTGGCGCTGCACAAAGAAGCCCTGAGGGGCATAGTATAGCCTACTACGGGACGAGCGTCCACCCCCAGAAGTAATTAGAATAGCAATTTATATCGGCACTTCTGGCGCAAGCCAGTACTCGGAGACCTTGACAGCTAGAGATTCTCGAGCCTTTGCTTGAGTCCCAAAGCGTTGGCGATGGCCTCCCCTTCGTTAAAACAGTCCTTCATGGAGTAAGCCAATTGATGCGATGATTCTAACCGCTGAACGCGAGGGCGGAAGCCACCGGTGTACTCCCGCTGCGCGGTAGCGTAGGCAAGGCACCCGGGGTCCCGCACCCGGGGGATCGGGATACCTCCTGCCAGTTACAGGGGGAGGCACCCTCCGGGCGAGTTCACCGTTACAGTTCTTAGCACTGCTCCCCAAAGGGGAGATTTCACGGAGGACAACGCCACTTATGAATTCGATACCGAAACAGCCGCCAAAAGAAAATGGGAAAGGCCTGGGGGAGGCGCTGGCCGAGCCGGTCCAGGAGCTGACTCAACAAGGCAAAGAAAAACTTGCAAGCCTCACCGGACAGTGGCGCAACGACATGGAATCTAACCTCGGCCAGCGTAAGAGCAGCGTAGCCGATTCGCTGGGAACCGTGGCTGAGACGCTCCACGAAGCCAGTGAGAAACTGCAGGCAAATGGCAATGACTCGCTGGGATCTTACCTGCGCCACGGCCAACAGCTGATCGAGCAGTTTTCCGGCTATTTAAAGGAAAAGGAAGTTCCCCAAATCGCCCGCGACGTGCGCTCCTACGCCCACCGCAACCCGACCCTGATGGTAGGTGGACTTTTCGCGCTAGGCTTTATGGCCGGCCGCTTTCTGCGCAGTTCCGCTCCGGACGAGGTGCAGACGAAAGCACTGGCCATCCCCGATGGTGCCACGTGGAGGTAGCCGAGAAAGCGCCTGAGCGCTCTCTGGGCGACCTTTTCGGCGCCCTCACTGAAGATCTAAAGAGCCTGGTTCAGCAAGAAGCGCGACTGGCCAAGGTCGAGATCGGCGCCAAGCTGATGGAAGTGACCCAGCACCTGGGAATGCTTGCGCTGGGCACCGGCATTTTCTACGCCGGTTTTTTGGCAGCGCTCTACGGGGTGGTCGCTTACATCGCCTCCACAGGTGTTGCGGTTTGGCAGGCTGGCGCTCTGGTCTCTATCGTGACTTTGTGCGTAGGTGGGGGTCTGGCCGTAGCGGGACTGGGCGCGCTCAAAAATATGAGCATGCGCCCTGAGCAAACGATCACTACCTTGAAGGAGGATGCAAAATGGCTAAAAGAGCAAGCCGGCAAGAGTTAGACCCGACCAACGATGAGGCCGAAGAGGCCCGCTTGGAGATCGAACGGACCAGGGCTCAAATGGGCGAGACCCTGGACAGTATCGGAGACCGCCTCAGCCCGGAGCGCTTCAAGAGCGAAGCCGTCGAGGTGGCCGGCCGCTTGAAAGATGAGGCCATCGATACGGCCGACCATCTCAAGACGGCCGCCGTGGAAGCCGCTCGGGCCGCTACCCAAGAAGTAATTACCGGCGTGCGCGAAGCCACCTGGGGAGCCTACGACAGCGCCCGCAGCCGAGTCAACCAGACCAAGTTGGAAATAGAAGGAGCCGGAATGAGTGTAATCAAAACCGTTAAAAACAACCCGATCCCCGCCGCCATGGTAGGCATGGGCCTCTACTGGCTCTACCAAAGTATGCAAGAAACCCAGCGGTTCGACCTTCGGCCGTCTACGGCGGGTCATTTGCGCAGCAGGGCCGGCCAGGCCGGTGATGCGATGGGACGCGTGAAAGACTCCCTGAGCGAGGCAGCCAGCAAAGCGGGCACCCGAGCCGGGGAACTGGGTGACGCGGCCATGGAAAAGGCGCAGGAAGTTCGCGAAGCGGCTGGCGAGCGCCTGGAGCACTACAGCGAGGCCCTGCAGGATGGCGGTCAACGCGCCGCCGATGAGTTTCAATATCTGCTCAAAACCAGCCCATTGGCAGTGGCCGGAGTGGCTGCAGCCATTGGGTTGGCCTTTGGGATGATGTTGCCAGAATCGGAAGTCGAAAATCGCACCATGGGAGTTGCCCGCGATCAATTTGTGGGCGATGCCCACCATAAGGTGACGGAAGTTGTCAGCGACCTGGCCGACAAGGCGGTCGACCTGAAAGATCAGGCCGCGGAAGTAGCCGGCGCTATGACCGATGCAGCCAGGGGACAAATCCAGCAGTCGAGAGGGACCAACTAATGCAAAATCATTCTGGCATGAACGTGGGAGACAGCGAGCGTCTGATATCCGGTTTGGTCGGGGGGGCCTTTCTCATCATGGCCGCTCAGCAAAAAAAGTCCTGGTTAGTGACCCCTGCCGCCGTACTGGGTTTATCGATGATAGGACGCGGAGTGACCGGCAAATGCCGGGTCTACCGGGAGCTCGGCATTGATTCCAGCCAGGGCGGCCATCACCTGGCCATTCCGGGTGGGCTGCTCAACGGCACCGTCAAGGTGCAAAAGACCGTCACTATCAAAGGTTCGCCCGCCCAAATCTACCAGTTCTGGCGTAAGTTTGACAACTTGCCCAAGTTCATGCAGAACCTGGAATCGGTATCCGAAACCTCGCCCGGCCACACCCACTGGCTGGCGCGCGGACCCGGCGATGTCCAGCTGGAGTGGGACGCACACATCCACGAAGATACCGCCAATGAACGTATCTCCTGGGCAACCGCCGAACACTCGCCCATTCAACACAACGGCTCGGTCAGCTTCCGCGAAGATCCGGCCGGCCGCGGGACCCAGGTAAAAGTCACCTTGCGCTACGACATTCCAGGCGGCAAGCTGGGTCAAGGACTGGCCAAGCTGCTGGGTTCGGAGCCGGGTCAACAGCTCGACGCCGATCTGCGCCGCCTCAAAATGTTCCTGGAAACGGGCGAAGTGGCCCGCACCGACGGCCAATCCGCCGGGTCCAACCGTGACACTACCGGGCAAATGTCGACCAACGACGCTTTGCTCGACCTGTCCATTTCCTAAGGAGACTGAAGCAATGAAAGCACTATGCTGGAACGGCATCCGGGACGTCCGGGTGGAAACCGTGCCCGATCCCAAACTGATCAATCCTAAAGACGCAATTCTGAAAATTACCAGTACCGCTATTTGCGGTTCCGACCTGCACCTCTACGGCGGCTTCATGCCGGGCATGAAAGGCGGCGACATCCTCGGTCATGAATTTATGGGCGAAGTCGTTGAGGTTGGCAAGGAAGTCACCAAACTGAAGGTCGGCGACCGCGTGGTGGTGCCCTTTACTATCGCCTGTGGCAGTTGCTTCTTTTGCGAAGAAGAGCTGTGGTCGTGCTGCGATAACAGCAACCCCAACGCCGCCCTGGGGGCCAAAATGTTCGGCTTCTCGACCTCCGGGTTGTTTGGTTACACGCACCTGTGCGGCGGCTACGCGGGCGGACAGGCGCAGTATGTGCGCGTGCCCTTCGCCGACGTGGGCCCGCTTAAGGTGCCTTCGCACCTGACCGACGACCAGGTCCTTTTCCTGTCGGATGTCTATCCTACAGGCTATATGGCCGCCGAAATGTGCAACATCAAGCCCGGTCAGACGGTCGCCATCTGGGGCTGCGGACCGGTCGGACAATTTGCCATTCGCAGCGCCTTGATGCTGGGCGCCGGCCAGGTGATCGCCATTGATGACAGCCAGGAGCGACTCAAGATGGCCAAAGAGGGCGGCGCTTTAACGCTGAACTTCAAGGACTTCAACGTGCTGGACTTACTGCCCGAGATGACCGGGGGTTATGGTCCCGATGCCTGTATCGACGCAGTCGGAATGGAGGCACACGGCTATGGAGTGGGCGCCGCTTATGACACGGCCAAGACCAAGCTGGGCCTGATGACCGACAAACCCAACGTGCTCCGGCAGTGCATTTACGCCTGTCGTAAAGGCGGTACCGTGTCCATGATCGGCGTTTACGGCGGCGTGGCCGACAAGATTCCGCTGGGGGCAGCCTTCAACAAGGGCCTTACCTTCCGAATGGGCCAAACGCATATGATGAAATACATGAAGCCTCTGCTGGAGAAGATCGAGCAGGGCGCCATCGACCCCTCGTTTGTCATCACTCACCGGGCCGCCCTCGAGGATGGGCCCAAGATGTATGCAGAGTTCGCCAAGCGCGGCAAGGTGGTCAAGACCGTGCTCGACCCGTTTGCGGTCAAGTCGCCGGCCGTCGAGCGAGCGCGCGAGGAGCTTGTGCCGCAAGCTACGCACTAGCAGCCAGGGCGCTACGGGTAGAATCGGTGACCCGATTCTACCCTTTTTTTTGGCGTTCAGATGGCGGCGATGTGCTCTCCCAATGGTTCAAAAGGTTCTTCGTAAAATACGCTCTGAAAGAGCCGGGCCTGCTTGTCCACGTTGAGCCGCATAATGTCCAAAAGAGCTCGTTCATCCGACTCGGCAACGGGATGGACCAGACGCTCTAACAAAGAGGTTGCCAACGAAAGGGCGGTCAGCGGGGTGCGCAGGTCATGAACCGCGGTAGCCAGCGACTCGTCACGGCGCCGGTCGTGATGCTCCGCCAGCGACTTCACAGCGGCGGCGATGGCGCTGTCGACCAGGCGATTGAGGCTGGACAATAGAGTAGGGTCCATAGGGATCTGATTTGCCCCAGCAAGAGCAAAAGCACAGGTTCGCAGCGCATTAAATTCCGACACCACCGACTCGAGGGCCATACCCAGGCCCAGGTTGGCCACGGCCTCCCGGCCGAAGTCGGCATCGTTAGCAAAGTCCAGCGCGAGCTGGCTCCCCCCGTCCAGTTCGGCGGCCAGCCATGCGACCACCTCCTCTCCCTGGCCCGTCAGAACGGGCTCTGACAGCCCAGGATTGACCAGCAGGCCCTGCGCTTGCCGCCACTGAGAATGCAGGTCTTTCCTGAGCAGTTGAGCGAGTTCCG
>JALHOV010000442.1 GCA_022842865.1 Vulcanimicrobiota bacterium
TGGCGAGCGGTAAGGGGTGGAATTCGGCGCGGAAAACGTCACCTGCTTCGGCCTCTGCTGGCTGTCCCGGCTCCTCAAAGAGCGGCCTTAAGAGGCTCTCGGCCAGTTCCAGTTGCCCCGCGGCCAGGCCTTTTTGGAGAACCTCCAGCAGGGCCTCCAAGGTGGTGGGCATGAGCCGGGCGTGACGGTGAAACAGGTAGCTGGCGACAAACTCGCGCCACCAGTCCAACAACGATTCTCCGGCCTCGGCTTCGGCTAGCAAGACCCAACTCGTTCTACGCAATAGGGCGCCGAGGTCGCGCGCGCATTTCTCGGGACCTTCGGAGCCGGTCTGTTGGGCGTAGTCGTCTAATAGCCGGTAAACTTGTTGGGCCGCCTGGCTTGCGTAGAGATGGTGTTGCATCCACAGGTTAGAGGCCAACCGGCCGCGTTGCCAGAGTTCACTGTTTTCCGTGAGCGCCAGCAAGCGGGCCGACTGCTCGGTGCTCAGCAACATTTGATCAAAGGCATCCGCCCCGTCATTGCGCAGTTGCGTAATCACCCAGCTGCGCAGGCGATCCCCGCTCTGACTCAAGGCTGCCTGCACGCCGGCGGCGCAGATGGTCTCCTGAGGCGCTCCAGCTAGCCGGAGGTTTTGGGCCGATTCGACCAGACCCGGGATGAGCTCCGTCAGTCCCAGTCCTTCTTCGATGAAGGCCTTCACAGGAAATTCCCTCTGTGCCTGCAGTTGGTACGTAGGGACTTGACCACTGCCCGGGCTTGCAGCCAGAGGCCTTGAGATTGGCGAACGGCGTGCAGACCCATAAACCAGGCCCGAAAAAGCGAGCGCGCTTGAGCGGGGTTGTTGCTCAGCATCATGGCCTCGGTGGCCGCCTCGAAGACTCCTTGCAATTCGGTGTCATTGCCGGAGGTTTTGCGAAAATACTCCAGAGCTTCGGACAGGTTGGTGGTGGCCAATCGGACCGTGGCCGTCCAGGGTTTGGCCGATTCGTGACGGGCCTCGCGCCATGCCAAAGCCTTCTCCATGCGGGAGAACCAGTGGTCTAACCAATCCAGCCAGCTGCGCTCGCAGAGAGGACGGAAATGTTCCAGTACCAGCTTGCTCTGCTCGCGGAAGGCGTTTAGAACGAGCCAAGGCCGTTCGGCCAGCAGAACTTGTGCGAGGCTGGGCGAGGACTCCCAGTCCCAGGCGCAGGAGTAGAGCAATTCAGCGCGGCACAAACGCAGGAAGTCGGCCGCTGGGGAACCTTGCGGAGTGCGCGCCAGCAGCGCTACAAATTCAAAACGCGGGATGGCTCGAGAAAGGGTGGCCAGTTGGGCGTTCAGGCCGAAGGCCTGACCCGGTTCGAGATGGGCGGTTAAGGCCATCTGCAACGATTCGAAAAGCACCCGCCAATCGTGGAAGCTGCACTCCAGGCTGCTCACCCAGCTTTCTGCCCAGTGTCCGCAGAGTTGGAGCTGGCCTAAGGCGGGACTGACCAGAAGGGCCTGAGCCCAAGACTCCCACAGGGAATCCAGGGGAGCGCGCAGGAACTCCAGTTCGCTGACTCTGCGACCCAGTAGCCGACTGACTCCCGCCAGGGTGGCTTCGTTGAGGAGTTTTTGTTGTTTCTGCAAGGCCTGCGACGTGGACCAGCCCCAGCGCAAGGCGTTCAGTTCTTCCAAAAGGGGACGGAACAGGAAGCTCTCCACCAGTTCTAGTCTGGCGGCATGTTGCAGCAAAGCACCCAGGTCGGCACCGGATCGTAGTTTGTCGAGGGCCAACTGGCGTGCGGGGAGCGAAAGCCGACAACTGCGACCGATTTCCTGACGCGTCAGGCAATCGATCAGGGCCCGCCAAAGGGAAGCCAGATCTTCGCCCAAGGTATCGGCTCCGGCCCGCATGGAGCTGACATAAGGGGCCAAACTTCTTTCCAAAGGCGAAAGGTCGTCTTCGCTTTCTGCCCCGATCAGACTTACCAAGTCAAGATTCGTCAGGAATTTGGGGGGGTCTTCCAGTTTGCGCATCGAGTCGGTCCTCAGCATTTCTGTTGGTCGGTCAAAGAAGAGATAGTTGTTCGAAGCCCAGCGATCGGTTGTCCAGGCCCTGGGAGTCGGCCAGCGAGTAGCGTCGCTCCGAGGGCACCTGAATTCCACCCAGCTCCGCATAAAAATCCAGATAGGTTTCGCACTTTGCGAATTCTTTGGTGGCATTGTCCCAGTAAAATGCGTTGTAGCCGAATGCCGCGAAGCGGCCCTCAAAATCGTGATGAGTATCGATATTAATGACAAAAAAGTGGCTGCCGTAACTGCGCCCGATCTGGCGAATCCGATCGTCCTTGACTCGATAGAAGCTATTCATCTTATCGCCTTCAAAAACCAGTTTGATTCCGTAGGTTTTGTCCTCGTCTTCGGCTCTCACACCACTTTTTGAGGCCATTTTGCTGACCTCGGGCGCCTCCCGGTGAGCCAGCAATTCACCCACCTGATATTGGCACCACTTCTGCAGCTCCTTAGGCAGCTCCAGGTCCCATTTCAACGAGAATCGTTTGCTATTGGGGGCCAGCAACTGGCCGCCGTAGACCTGATCGCCGGTCCGCAGACTCAAACGGGCGGAAAAACCCGTGAAGCCGGCCGGCCAGTAGTAGATCTTTTGCCGGGCCCTGGCCAACAGTTCATTGGCTTCGGCTTCACCGGGCAGCACGGGCGCCAACTCGACTTCGCGCTGTGCCTTCTCTACGAAAGTAACCGAGCTTAGCGAATGTGACAAAGGCCCTCCTTACAGTATCGCACCGGATGATCCGCCAGACCCTGGAGGATGTCTCTCAACTCTTGCTCGCGCTCCTGGTTGGGGCGGCCCCGCGAGTAAAGTTGCACCCCGGCGAAGCAGTCCCGCCCAGCGATGCGCTCAGCCAGTAGCTCAAAACGCTGCAGGCAATCGGCGCTAAGAACATCGTGCAGCTCCCAATAACACAGCAAAGAGTCCCCGCACTCAACAAAGGGCAGATGCTCCAGGGTCTTTTCGTAAAGGATGACCACCTGGATTTTCTGGGGACCCGAGTTGCACTGTCGCAGCCGATCGATCCATTCGGCGAGCGGAAAGTGAGTTTCCGCTTCCGTTGGAACCAGCATCGAAATGCTTCCCAGTTGCCCCTTGATCTGGGCCCATTCGGTCCGTCCCTGCAGCAAACCGGAGAGCCCCTTTTTCAGACCTGTACATCCCAAGGCGCGCAGCGGTTCGCCGGGCAAAGTCCAGAGAATCGCGTCCTCTTTTGGCTTTAGATGCTCGAGCAGCAGGCTCAGGCAGTCAAGGGGATGGCGGACGAGATGGAATTGGAAGACCATTCAGACCTCCTTTCATTCTCCGGCAAAATGCGGCCCGAATGGAAAAAGGTGGCGCGACCAACGACCTCCAGAAAGGCATAACGCGAGCCGAGCGGATTCCAACTTTCGCTTACCACCAGTCCGCTGGTAGGAATGTTGGTCAGATGCTCTCCTTGCGGGCCCAGCAACAGGCTCTCTCCCTGGCGGTGCAGACAGGTGAGTTTGCCCAGCGAGCGCACGGCATAGACTTCTTGCGATAGGATTTCCTGACCCAGGCACTGGCTACCACGGAACTCCATTCGGCGGCACAGGCTAAGCGAATCGCTCACGTCCATCAGCACGACCTGAAAAGATTCCTCGCCATCCGCGGGCAGCAGGGTCAGAGCTGGCCCCGGCAGGTCAACCTGGAAAAGAGTGCGCCCGTCCTGGCTTGAATAAGCGGTGACCTGATGACGCAGGCGCGAGTTGGCCACCAGCAATACCTCGGGATGGATCAGCGCCATCTGAGGCTCGACCCCAAAATTGGCCGAATCCCGGGCCCACAGCGTTCGGCCCTGCAGATCGAGCACTTCTACCCGCTGGATTCCTAACAGGGCCAGACCCAAGGGCAAGCGTATCATCGCGCTGGGGCAAAAGGGAATCTCGAAAAGCTTGCGAGAACGGCCCGAGAGGCTGTCGTAGCGCCAAAGATTTTTGCTGGTGGCGAAGTGGACATGGCTCTCCCCGGGCTCGGCGGGCACCACTGCGCGCACCGCTCCCGGTAGATAACCAGGGTGAAAGCGTTCGCCTCGGGCCACATCGCTGAGGCGGCTATGGCGGATCCAGATTTCGTCGCGCTGCCCGGGCAGAGGCGTAAATAGTTGCAAGGCCTGGGGCATTTCGCGACGCAGCTCCGGCTGGAATAGACCGCGTGCCTGCGCGGCCAGCGAAAAGCCCGGTTGCAGTGAAATAGGGGCGAGTTCTGCGTCCAGCTGCCCCAGCAGGCGCAGACACCAGCGCGAAACCTCCCTAGCGGAGGCCGGTCGCTGAGAGGGCTCTTTGGCCAGTAACTTCTTGAGTAAGGGCTGGCATCGGATGTTTTCGCCTAAAACTTCAAAGTCCGGTTCCTCTTCGGCGTGGGCCTGACTGAGTGTGTTCAGGTCGCCGCTAAAGGGCGGCTGACCCGCCAGGCTTTCGTAAAGCAAGATTCCTAACGAGTAGAGATCGCTCTGAACGGATACCTGCCCGTAGAATTGCTCGGGGGCCATATAGGCGGGACTGCCCGCCCCCGAGGCCCCGGCCATTCGATGCACCGGAGCGGCGATGCCAAGGTCGGCGATCTTATAACGTCCCTGGTTGATCAGAACGTTTTCGGGCTTCAGATCGCAATGCACAATGCCATTCTCGTGGGCGTGCTCCAAACCAAGAGCCACCTGATGAGCGAGCTCCAGAGCGCGGTCCTCGCTCATAGGTCGCGGACCTTGCAACAAGCTGCGCACGCTCCCTTCGTGGGCCATCTCCAGCACCAGGTAATTGCGGGCTCCCTGTCCGTAGATCAAATCGTGGCAACCGATGATATTAGGGTGGCGCAGAGTGAACAGCAACGACATCTCTCGATGAAATTGCTGAGCCAGGTGCGGAGTGGCCAGGAACTCTTTTAAGGCAAAAATTTCGCCGCTCCGGGAGTCTACGGCCTGATAGACGCAGCCCGCTGCCCCCTGTCCCAGCAGATTCCCGATTTGATAGTCCCCGGCCACGGTGGGCTTCACAGGCTGCCCACAAGCTCGTCGTGAGTCGCTCCGGCGCGCAAGCGCGAGGGCACCTCCTCCAACCTGGAGGCGGCACTGATGAGGAAACGACTGGCGGGTGCCCCCCGCGAGATGCAGGTGGTCTGGACACAGTCGAGTGGCAAATTGGCCAGATGACTCAACAAGCTGGCCAGGATCCCGCTCATCATCGGGTCCACCATGTCCTGGGGATCACGAATGACTTCGGCAAAGACCGACTCTCGGAAGCGGGCCTCTACGATGCCGGTTTCCTGAGCCCGCTCGACTTCAATGTCCAACACTCCCCAGCCGTGGCCGGCAAAATAGCCGCGCACCGTGCTCAAGAAGGTCGACAGCGGAAGCTCTCCCAAAGTGTTCTGGCCTAAGGCCTGAAACTCCCGATCCAGGCGGCGCGCCAGACGCGCACCCCAGATCTGGCCGCAATGCTTAAAAATCAGACTCCAGGCCTCACCGGCTTCATCCAGCAGGGCCTTGTAGACGCCGCTGAGCAAGTCGGCCGAAAAGAGACACAGTCGTGTCTTGGCGGGATTAAAAATCACCCCCTGGCGCAAGTCCCATTCAAACTGGCTATCGTTCAGCAGTCGGTCCAGATCCAGTCGGTCCAGCACACTTTCGGCGGTGATGCTCATCAGTAGGCCTCCGTTAGCGAATCCAGAGTTAGTTGCAAAAAGGGCGCCAGCGGTGCGAACTGTTCCTGGCTGAGCTCGCGCTGCATTTCTTGCTTGAGGCGGTAGTAGGTGTGGTAAATCGAACGGGTCTTTTTGGGCAGTTTGGCCAGGTTGTCTTCCAGCTCTTTGTCGGCGAAAAGCGCGCCCACGGCCGATTTGGTGCGCTCGGGAAAGTCAAAGGCCTGAAGAATGGTCTTCAGCCAGATCAGCAGTTTGTCATCGAGCCAACCCAGATCTTGAGCCAACATGGCCTGGGTGGCATAAGCCACCACGTAGTTGACGTCTCGGGGGCACTTGGCCAGTGCTAATTCGTGGAGCTTTTCATAGTCATACTGGGCGAAAATCTCGGTGACCACCCTTTTGACGACGCCACTGGAAAGGGGACGAACGGCGCGGGCCGTGGCCACCTCCGGGCTGAGGTCAGGACGCTCGGAAAGGATAAAGTCGAGTTCGTCGTCGCTAAAAAAACGCCCCTCGGCTTGCTTGAATAGCTCTAAGAACTTCGGATGGACTCGTAGTGAGGGGGATCGATCAGATCGGATCAAGGTTTTTTCACTCCTTGCCAGTTGAGGTTGCGAAAGAAGTGCCCCGCATTGGCGGTCACCTCTTCCGTTTGCAGGCGCTGCAGTTGGGCAGCTCGTTTCATCGCATCCTGAGTGGCCAGGTCCACCAGTTGGCGAAGGTTGGCGTCAGGGTGCCTGTCCTTCAGCCCATACCAGGGCACAAGGTGCTCCAGAAAATGGGAGGTGGGCACAGCAAGCCAATTTTGCGAGGGAACCTCGCGCTGGTAATCCCGCTCGCCTTCGTAGGGCAGACTCTCGAAAAAGGCGCGTGTGGAGCAATTCCAGTCTAGTGGTCCGTCAAGACTCGATTTTAGGGTAGAGCGATTTGAGTTTGACCCGGGCGTCGTCGACTTTCATTTGCCAGTCCACCCCTCTCTGCAGAGAATTGACATCTTGGGACCAGGC
>JALHOV010000443.1 GCA_022842865.1 Vulcanimicrobiota bacterium
GCCCAGGCTGGGGCAGGTCCAAGGCAAAGTCGCGAAAGTCCGGCAGTTGCAGGTCGCGCAATAGCAACCCCCCATTGGCGTGAGGGTTGCTGCCCATGCGCCGGGTGCCGCTCGGGGCCAGCTCGGCAATTTCCGCTTTCAGCTGCCCCGATTCTTCGAATAGTTCTTCCGGTTTGTAGCTGCGCAACCACTCCTCAAGAAGAGTCAAATGTTCCGGGCAGCCACGCATTTTGGAAAAGGGCACTTGATGGGAGCGCCAGCTGCCCTCGGTCTTTTTTCCGTCCACTTCGGCTGGACCGGTCCAACCTTTGGGGGTGCGCAGAACCAGTACCGGCCAGCACGGTCGGTTGCCTTCGGGCTGACGGCGAATGCGGGCGATTTCGTCGAAAATTTCCTCCAGGACGGCGGCCATCTTCTGATGCATTTCCAGCGGGTCCGAGCCCTCCACGAAGTAGGGCCGGTGTCCATAACCCCGTAACAGGCTCTCCAGCTCGTGCTGGGGGATACGAGCCAACACGGTGGGATTGGCGATTTTGTAGCCGTTCAGGTGCAGGATGGGCAGCACCACACCGTCGTTCTGGGGGTTGAGAAACTTGTTGCTGTGCCAGGAGGCGGCCAGGGGACCGGTTTCGGCCTCCCCGTCGCCGATGACGCAGGCCACCACCAGATGGGGATTGTCCAGCACGGCGCCATAGGCATGGGACAGGGCGTAGCCCAGTTCTCCACCCTCGTGAATCGACCCTGGCGTTTCCGGGGCCACGTGACTGGGGATCCCGCCCGGGAAAGAGAATTGACGGAAGAGGCGCTTCAAGCCAACTTCGTCTTGGGAGATATCGGGATAGACCTGGCTGTAACTGCCTTCTAAATAGGTGTTGGCTACCAGTCCGGGCCCGCCATGGCCGGGACCCGCCACATAGATCATGTCGAGGTCGCGCAGCTTAATCTGGCGGTTGAGATGGGCGTAGATGAAATTCAGTCCCGGGGTAGTACCCCAGTGCCCCAGCAGTCGCGGCTTGACGTGTTCTAGTTGCAGCGGCTGGCGCAAGAGCGGGTTGTCGAGCAAGTAGATCTGGCCCACCGAAAGGTAGTTGGCCGCGCGCCAGTAGGCGTGGATGAGCTCAAGCTCATGAGGGGAAAGGGTAGATTGCATCGGGTGGTCTCCTCTTTTCAGAAAACCAGCTTAAAGGTCGCCGGGGTCGACCTCTATGACGCAGGTCATAGCTTGGGATAAACGCGGCTGCCTTTGTAGTCGCTCAGGCGGCAGGCGCCGAGGACCTGAAAGCCATTCTTGAGCAGGATGTCCGCGGCACGCGCGGCTCGCTTTCCACCGTTTCAGGCGGTGAGGATGAGGCGATCGCGAGGTAACTCATCCAGGCGCTTTTCTAACTCATCGACCGGGATGTTGTAGTAATCCTCGAGCGAACCCAACTCCTCGATTTCCTTGGCGCTGCGCACATCGAGAAAGAAAGGTTGCTGGTTCTCACGGATGCTCTCGAGCTCCGCCGTAGGGATCAAAACAGGCTCCTGGGGCTGGGCCCAGCCAGCCGGGCCGAGGGTCAGGACCAGCGCCATTGCCGCCACTATCCTGCAACTTAACGTCATGAGTTCAAACTTACGGAATGGGAACGAGTTGCCCTGCTGCGCGCAGGGCGACAGGGTGCCTATGCAAGGGCCTCCCCTGCTCACGGTGGATCAGGCCTTTCAGGAGTTCATGGATTTTTCAGTGCAAGTTGGTTATCTATGACCACAGAGAAACGACACACCTACACGGAGGCCTTCAATGCAGATTCAATCCAATCCCCACATTTCTACTCCTCGTCAGATCGCCCCTAAGCCCGGCGCCGCAGATGCGCCCGCACAGGCCGCTAGCGACGAGTTCAAGTCCAAAGAGAACCAAGATCTTGGCCTGATGCCCAAGCCTCAGGGTCCGGAAGGTCCCAAAGAGTCCATGGCCAGCTACATCGGCAAAGGTGCCCTCTACGGCGCCGCCCTCGGTTTCGTCGCTCCGGCCCTCACCATCATCGGTCTGGCTGCTACGCCCCTCACGGTTCCTCTCGGCGCCGTGCTGGGTGCTATCGCAGGAGCCAGCGCCTACACTCACCCGGACTACAAGCCGGAAGCCTGATTTCTGGGCCATACCGCCTGTAATTGAAAGGCCTGCTTCTTTGGGAAGCAGGCCTTTTGGCGTTTGGGGGTTGTCGGGGTCAAGTCAGGAGTTGTCCTTGGGCAAGTCAGAGGTTGACCAGTGGCCTCAAATCCCGGGGAATTGCTGGAGGAACTGACCGAATGGCGTTAGCTGGGGCACCGCGGGCGCGCCCAGGGCGAGCAACGCCAGGCCTCCGACGACCATGCTACCTCCAAGACCAACACTGAGGGCAAACTGTCCATCCAAATTGGCTTGGGAGCTGAGACGATGGGCTTCTAAAGCGGAACCTAGCGCAAAGACTCCAGTGCCCGCTGCAGCCAGCAGGGGGTTTTGCATCAGACCACCCGCCAGGCTGATCGCGCCTCCCACCAGGGAGCACGATGTGGCCAGAATATCACGAGGGGTTGCAGCCTCAACTGGCGGGCTCGGCGGTGTGGTTCGTGGACGGGGACCGGGGGCTGGATAGGTCGAGAGGATCATGGTAACGAGCCTAGTTCAGCCACCTGAAAAATATCTGACCCAAGAATGCTCAACCCGATTCCAGGTGCCAGCTGAACATGATGCGAGGCTGAGCCTGTTGGAAGCTCTCCCGGACTTCCGTCGTCCACAGGGAGCTCCGTACGCGGATTTGTAGATGTCGAGGCAGCTGGTCTACCGGGGTCTCGGAGAACTTCCGCTGGAGCGACTCGAGTGACAGCCGCCCCCAGCCCATCGCCTGCCCAATCAGAGCGGCCCCGCTGTCCAGGTCAGCAGCCATGGCGTCCAGTTCCGGCAGTTTCGGAAAGCGATTCCATCGGTGCGGCCGGCCTCGTCCTGCTCGGGCGTGCAGATAGCCGTGGAAGGATTGGGTGCCGTCTCCGGAGGCGACATATCGGAAATAGTCGCCATCAAAGAGGTCGAATTGCAATTCGCCTAAGGCTCCGTTGGCCAGGGCCAGAAGGAGAAAATAGTCTTCGTCCACTTGCTCAGGAGGCGCGGGGCGACCACGAGAGAGCCTTAGATACCCCGGCGCAAGGCACATTCGACAGTCCTGACTCAGTCGGGAAATCAAGTCTCCCGAAGCGCCTTGGCGGAGCCAGAGCCCGGGGCACTGGTTTTCGACCCAGTCGCCCAATTCCGCCAGAGAAACTTGCAAGTAAAGGCGTAAAATGACGGGTCCACAGGTCGGTACCCAGGCCCAGGCCCAATCACGCGCCAGCGGATGACAAGCACTGCCAAGCCTGCTTTCGCCCCAGCAGACTTCCGGCCAACCCGCCTCGCCCCAGCGAAATCTAGCAGGTCCCTTCGGAAGGAGGGGGCATCCCTGGCGAAGCTCCCCCGAATCCGCCTGAAGAGCCAGCACCCAGGCCCGCGTCCGGTCCACAGGCTCGGCCGCGAAGCGGGATTGATCCAGAGCCGCGCAACGGCGAGGCAAGCGCAGCAACATCAGTGGATCCGCATGTTGGGGAATGGCCAGCACCGCCCGTTGGCCCAGAGTCTTCTGGCGCAGGCCGGGCAGTTGATCAAACCAGGAAGCAGCCGAAACCAATCGCCAGTGAGCAGCTACCGTGTGCAGGGTCTCTGGTGTTTGCTGAGTCCACTTCATCAGGTCACCCGCAGCTCATCTAAGGGAGACTCCAGAGCTGTAGTTTCGCATTTCGGGGAGCCAGAGTGGCCAATTTTCCGTTGGGGGAGACGGTCACGTGAACGAAAGAACCGGGAATCTCTGCCAATGTTTTCTGCTGGGCTCCATCCACGAGATCCGCTTTATCGTAGGCAACGGCCAAGAATTTGCCCGAGTTGCCGAGAAAATCCAGGTCTTGATAGCCGCCTTTGGCAGACACTTGCTGCAAAGTTTTGGTGTCCCAAATCTGAGACTCATTGCCGTAGGCCGCCAGCCACTGGCCGTCGGGGCGAAAGCGCACCTGCCTGGTGGTGAGCGGCCATTCCGCCAGCGGCTCACCGCTGGCCGCCTCCAACAGGTGAACACTGGCCGCGCTGATGGCTAAAGTGGTCCCGTCCGGAGAAAAACTCATGTGCTTGAGGTTGCGAAGCGCGAAGCGGCTGAGTAGCCGCCGTTCGGCCACATCAAAAATTAGCAACTCCCCTTTGGTGGTGCTGGCGGCCAGGCGCTTGCCGTCCGCCGATATAGCCACGCAACCGTAGCCTCCTCCCGGGGCAGCGGGCAGGATGCCTGATACTTTCGGTGGCCTACCTTGTAGCCAACACAATTGCCCCCGATCATCATTGGCAAAGAGAAGCGATCCCGGTCGGTAGGCCAGGTAGTTGAGATGACCTGCCTGTTTGCCGTCGACATAAGCGTAGGAGCCCTTCGAAACCATGGCCGAGTGGCCGTCGCTCCAGAGCTCCGCTTGATGATGAATTTTCCGGGCCTGCTGGCCCATTTCTCCCAGAGTAATGCGGCCGGCGGGGGATCGAGTTTTCAAGTTCCAGACTTCAAGGGTGGGCTGAAGGGCCCGGGCGTAGGCCAATTGATCCCCCGAGAGGGCCAGCACGTCTAGCGCTCCCGAGCCCCCCGGAGGACCTGCCACGGTCTTCCCGGTCGCGTCGTAGATAGCGATGCGCCCGTCGGGACCGCCCGCGGCAAAAAATCCACTGTCCTGGCTGAAGACGACCGGGCCGTTGGTGGCCAGGTCCAGTTCCGCCAGGCGCTTGGGCTGAGATGGCGAGTTGCATCCCGCCAGAAGAGCCAAAACAGCCAACTTGATGCAGTGTTTCACACTGACGGCTACTTGAGCTTTTCCTGGGCCGCCTTCAGCTTGGCCTGATATTCTTGATAGCGGGCCGGCTCATTCTTCTTGAGCGCGTCCAGGCTGGGATTGTTGACCCCGGCATTCTGTAAGGATAACTTTGCCGTCAGCCACACGTCCATGGCTTCGTAGGCTTCGCGAAGGGCCGCATGGGGAACGCCCATGGAGTCGTCCATCTGCATCTGGTATTGAGAAATCTCACGCCCCAGGGGGCGGGTCGTCTGGTTGATCAGATCATCGAGCAGCTGAATGCGACGTTCGACCTCCTTGGTCTCCTCCCGGGTTCTTTTGGCCATCGCGATCAGCATGGGTTCGATGGGGCGAGCCCGGCTTTCTGCGGCCTGCATTCTCTGCAAGAAAGAACGCAGTTTGGTGCGGGTCTGGCCGGCCGAGTCTTTGGCCCAGACCGGAGTGAACAGTAATAAGCAAAGCAAAGGTGCAAGGAAACGCAAAACTACCTCCTCGGGGTCAGGTGGCGGACTTGCCAGGTTGGGCACTTTTCCGCCGAACCTGGGACGCAAAGAACCAGATCCGCCCCTTAGCATCACCCCTTCCACTATGTCAGGCATCAACCCTGCGGTTAAAACGTAACACGGTGGTCACAGCTTGGGCGAAATTCCCGTCTAGACTGAGGCAGATGAAATTGCTACCCCATAGACCCGGCGAGGTGCTGGCGCGTTTGCGTTCGCCGCTGCAGAAGGGAGATGCATCCCTGCGAGTGGTTGAGCGGTTCGATCTGCCTGGCCAACGGGGGCGGGGAGACCTGGTGCGCATCCAACTGCCCGAGGGCGAAAGCACTGAGCAAGGGATCGAGCGACTCAGCCAGGACCAGCGCATTGAGTACGTGACCAGCAACGATCTGCGCAGAGTGGCCCAGAGCAATGACCCGCTGGCTTCGGAGCTGTGGGGTCTGAGCAAGATCGGTCTGGAGCAAGCCTGGCAGAGGACCACCGGGAGCCGAGAGGGGGCGACGATTGCGGTTCTGGACACCGGAGTTCAGCTGGATCATCCCGATCTGGCGGCCAATCTGTGGCGCAATTCTGGGGAAATCCCGGGAAATGGGATCGACGATGACGGCAACGGCGTCATCGACGATGTGCACGGCTACGATGCCTGCCTGCAGACGGGCGATCCCAGCGACGACTATGGGCACGGCACCCACTGCGCCGGCACCATCGGAGCGGTGGGTGACAATGGAGTCGGGGTGGTGGGAGTCAACTGGCAGACCCGGTTGATGCCGGTCAAGATGATGACCAAAGGGGAGGGCACCGTGGCTGACACCATCCGCGCCCTGGCCTATGCCACCAAAATGGGAGCCCGCATCACCAGCAACAGCTATGCGGGCGGCTATAACGAAGCCGAACGCGACGCCTTCGCCAGTTCCCCGCTGCTGCATATTTGCGCGGCCGGCAATGAGGGCAACGATAACGACGTCAGTCAGTATTACCCCAAAGACAAGCCGTTGGGTTATCCGGCCAACTACGACCTGCCTAATATTATTGCGGTAGCGGCATCGAACAACAGCGACCGACTGGCTGGCTTTTCCAACTACGGCCGGCACAACGTCGACCTGGCTGCTCCCGGCGTCAGCACTCTCTCGACCGTGCCCGGCGGCGGCTACGAGACCAAAAGCGGCACTTCCATGGCCACGCCCCATGTGGCAGGAGTGGCCGGGCTGATTCTTTCCCTTCATCCTGAGGCCAGCAATGAGCAGCTCACGACCCGTTTGTTGGCCAACGTGGACCTCGTCCCCGCACTAAAAGACAAGGTGGCCACCGGCGGACGCTTAAACGCTG
>JALHOV010000444.1:0-1359 GCA_022842865.1 Vulcanimicrobiota bacterium
TGCCAGCCAGGCTCCTGCGGCAAGTAGAGCAAGTAACCGAAACCCTGAGCCGGCTCCTCATCCACCCATCCGGGAAAGCCCTGCGACTGCAGCGCCACTTCGACGAATGAAACCAGCTCGGCAGGCCCGCTGACGCGAACCTCAAGCCAGTCCACTGAGGTCAATGACCCCCCCAGAGAGCATCTTTAATTTTATCAAATAGACTGGCGGGCTCAGCTTCTTGCGATCCGGCCTCGGCAAACTCTTTGAGCAGCTTTTTCTGCTTGGAATTCAGCTTGGTGGGGACGATGACCTCGACCATGACATTCAGGTCGCCACGACTGCTGCGGTCCAGTTTGGGCATCCCCTTGCCCTTGAAACGAAAGACGGTGCCGTTCTGGGTTCCGGGAGGAATCTTCAGGGGTTCTGATTGACCCAGCAGTATTTCCACCGTCACCTCACCACCCAGGGCGGCATCGGTGAAGAAGATGGATTTCTTAGTGAAGAGGTCGTTACCGCGTCTTTCGACGGTTTTGTGAGCTTCGATCTCGATGGCCAGGTAAAGGTCACCCGAAGGCCCACCCAGGTTACCGGGAGCTCCCTCGCCTGGCATACGGATCAACTTACCTGTATCGATACCGGCCGGGACTTTCACCTGAAGGGCGCGCTTCTTTTCTACGCTGCCGCGGCCCTGGCATTCGGGGCACGGCTTCTTCAAAGTGCGTCCGCGTCCCTGACAGCCGCCGCAGGGAACGACCTGCGTCAACTGGCCGAAGGGCGTGCGAACTTGCTGATGCAGCTGACCGGTGCCGTGGCAGGTAGTGCATTGGGCGAACCCATCCGCCTCCAGAGTCTGCTTGCCGTCGCACTTCGAGCAGGTGACATCGGAGGTCAGCTCGACCTCCTTGGTGACACCCTGGAAAGCTTCTTCGAGGGTCAGGCGCATTCCCATACGATAGTCAGCACCCCGCGAGGGGCGCGACTGTTGGCGTCGGCCACCGCCGCCGCCCAGGTCGAAAAGCGATTCGAAAAGGTCACCGAAACCACCGAAGCCTCCGAAGCCACCACCGCCGCCACCACCGGGATCACCCTGATTGGCGCCGGGGGCGTGCCCGTAACGGTCATAGTAGGCTTTCTTCTCTTCATCGCTGAGCACCGAGTAGGCCTCGTTGATTTCACCGAACTTGACTTCGGCAGACGTCTTGTCTTCAGCGACGTCGGGATGGTATTCGCGAGCCAGACGCTTAAAGGCACGCTTGATATCGTTCTTGTCGGCGTCGCGCGCGACGCCCAAAATCTGGTAGTAATCTTTCTGACTCATGGGGCCCTCCGGGGGCTTGGAGCTTTGTCGGCCCCCCCCGCCGCTCCACGGTTATTAGC
>JALHOV010000444.1:1369-6690 GCA_022842865.1 Vulcanimicrobiota bacterium
TCGGCGGCAAAATCCCTATTGCTGGAACCACCCGAACAGATCCTGGTCGCTGGGCTCCTCGGCGCCGCCCTCCGCGCCGGCTTCCCCACCGCCTCCGGCGGCCGCGCGAGCGGTCGGGGCAAAGCCTGACTTCTCGGCAGCTTCGCGAGCCTTCTCGCCACCCACCGACATATAAGCTTCGGTGGAGACGGCGTACATTGCGTCCTGTAGAACCTTGGTGTCTTCCTTGATTTTTTCCGTGTCGTAGGTCTGCAGTGAACCACGCAAACGCTCAATCGCGTCACGCAGCCTTTTCTGCTGTTCGAAACTCATTTGTTCGCCCAGTTCGCGCAACTGGCGCTCGGCCGTATCCAACTCGATATTGGCTTTGTTACGGGCCTGCGATTCGGTACGCCGCTTGGCGTCTTCTTCAGCGTAAATAGCCGCGTCCTTAACCATCGCGTTGATTTCCTCTTGGGTGAGGTTGGTCGGCGACTGAATGACGATCTTCTGTTTGTTGTTGGTCGCAAGGTCCTTAGCCGCCACGTTCACGATGCCGTTTACGTCGATGTCGAAGGTGACCTCGATCTGCGGCACGCCGCGCGGCGCCGGAGGAATGTTGCGGAGCTCAAAGCGGCCCAAAGATTTGTTGTGGGCGGCCAGTTCACGTTCGCCCTGCAGCACGTGCACTTCGACGACCGTCTGACCATCGGCGGCAGTGGTAAAGACACGCGTCTTGGCTACTGGAATCTGGGTATTGCGCTCAATCAGCTTGGTGAACACGCCGCCGACCGTTTCGATGCCCAGCGACAAGGAGGTGACGTCGAGCAACACCATGTCCTTGACTTCACCCGAGAGCACGGCGCCCTGCACAGCGGCACCCAAAGCCACAACCTTATCTGGGTCGATTTCCTTCGAAGGCTCGATGCCAAATAGACTGCGGACCTTGTCTTGAATGGCCGGCATGCGGGTTGAACCACCTACCAACAGCACCTTATCGATCTCAGATTTGGACATGCCGGCGTCTTCCAGGGCCGTGAGTGCTGGCTCGACCGTCTTTTCGACGAGGTCGTGAGTCAATTCTTGGAACTTCGAACGGGACAACTCCACATCCAGGTGCTTGGGACCGGAGGCATCTGCCGCGATAAAAGGCAGCTTGATGTGCGTGCTGGTTTCCTGCGAGAGGCGGATTTTCGCCTGCTCAGAGGCTTCCTTGAGGCGCTGCATGGCGACACGGTCGGTGCGCAAATCAATTTGAAACTGCTTTTTGAATTCTTCGACCAGCCAGTCCATGATACGCTGGTCCCAGTCGTCACCGCCTAAGCGATTGTTGCCGGCGGTCGCTTTAACCTGAAAAACGCCGCCGCCCAGGTCGAGGACGCTGACATCGAAGGTGCCGCCGCCAAGATCCCAAACCAGCACGGTCTCTTGCTTCTCGGTCTTATCCAGACCGTAAGCCAGACAACTGGCCGTGGGCTCGTTGATAATTCGGACGACTTCCAGTCCGGCGATGGCACCGGCGTCCTTGGTGGCCTGGCGTTCCGAGTCATTAAAATAAGCCGGAACGGTGATGACGGCTTTTTCCACCGGGAAGCCCAGATAAGCTTCAGCGTCAGCCTTCACCTTCTGCAAAATCATGGCTGAAATTTCTTGCGGGGAGTGGGACTTTTCGTCGCAGGTGAAGCGGAAATCAGTGCCCATATGGCGCTTAACCGAGATAATGGTACGCTCGGGGTTGGAAATCGCCTGGCGCTTCGCAACCGAGCCGACGAGACGTTCGCCCGAGCGCGAGAAGCCTACTACCGACGGGAAAAGATAGTCTCCCTCGGCACTAGGGATAGCGATGGGCTGACCGCCCTCGACGATCGAGATGAGACTATTTGTAGTTCCCAGATCGATGCCGACGATTTTACTGCTACTCACGACTTGTGCTTCCTCCTCGCACCTGGAACCCCAGACTCTGTGCAAATTTGGTAGTTCCGACCGAACACGTTTCCAACTCTATCCCCGCCTTGACTGCTTAATCCGCTCAATTTTCTCGAACTGGGCTTTGATCGTTATACCCGTTCGTTGCCAAACTTCGCTTCCCTTGTCAGCCTTCAGCGGCTTCCGGGGGAGGCTCGATAATGCCGCTTGGATTGCGGGAAATGCGCACCATGGCGGGCCGTATCAAGCGCTCACCCAGCCGATAGCCGCGTTGTAACTCGTCGTAGACATCCTGATCGGGCTTCTGATTGTTGTCCACCTCGCCGACCGCCTCGTGGAAGCGTGGATCAAAGACCCCCGATGTATCCACAGGTTCGAGGCCCTCGCTGGACATGGCATCGATAATCATGCCGTAAATCATGCCGTAGCCTTGCACGACCGAGGCGACATCGGTCGCCCCTGCGCCAGTGCGCTGGGCCTGATCGAAAGCATCCAGGGCCGGAAGGAAACTCCCGAAAAACTTTTCTTTTTCGCGGAACAGCTTGATGTCAAGATCCTTTTGGGTGCGCTCGCGCATATTCTTGAAATCGAGCAACAATTTCTCTCGCTGTTCGTTGGCCTGAACCACTTCGAGTTCGAGCTTGGCAATCTTGGCTTCCGCTTCTTCGGAAATCCCGGTAGCCGACTGTCTGGCCGGAGCACTGGAGGCCTCGCTCACCGCCCCCATAGCCACCGCAGTGGCCAACTCCAACTCGAGCTTACCGACCTTGCTGCGCTGCTGCTCAAAGTCACGCCGAGCCTGGTCCGTCTGTTCCGAGAGAGAACGGGCCACCAGACGATAAAAACTGACCAGCGTCAGCGCATCGGCACCTTCCTCCAGGGCCCGGGCCACACGATTACGCAGATAACTGAGCGATTCCACCGCGTGAACAATGTCGCGCAACTCACGCAACTCGGCCTGAAGACGTTCGGCCAGGCTGGACTCGCTGGCTCCCTCTGGCTTATCCAACTTCTCAACCCTGTCGGGCTCTGGAGCAGACGTCGTCGCGCCGGAGACCGGCGCGGGCGGAACGGGCGGCGGTTTCTCTGGCTCTGACTGCGTGTCCGGAGCAGGCACACTGAACAGGTCGTCGTCGGCCGGAGCCTCGACGGACGGCGCCCCCAGGGAGCCATCAAGAGGCGTCTCGGAGGCCACCGGCAGAATCTCAGACGAGGGAGTGACTTCCTTGCTCTTCAGGAACGACGCAGAAGGAGGCTTGATTTTTCTCGCCGGCTTTGCCTCTTCGCTCAAACCAAATCCTCCCAATCCGATCCTGACGCTGCCCTGGACTTTAGTCCGTACTGGAGCGCGGGTTCGGATCTTCCGTCGTCTCCCCTAGCCTCCTCCTTACGAAGGAAAAGTTCGAACAGACTCCAATAGCAGGCCGATGAAAGCGCCCAAAATACTTATGTCTGGCTACTTCGGTCTGGATAATCTCGGTGACGAGGCGATCTTCGAAGCGATGGTGCACAACTTCCGAGAGCATTGCCCAGAAGTGGAACTGACCGCGCTGGTTGCCTCCCCCGAGCGGGCGCAGAGACTGGGCGTAAAGACCGTGCCACGCAAAAAACTGCCCGCCATTTTGAGCGCACTCGGCCACACCGACCTGCTGGTCTCGGGCGGCGGAGGACTGATCCAGGACTCGACCGGCGTGGGCAGCGTGGTCTACTACCTCGGATTGATCCGATTGGCGGCTCTGTTGGGCAAGCCGACCTTCCTTTACGCCCAGGGTTTTGGCCCGGTGCGGACCGCCTGGGGACAGCGACTCTGTCGCTGGATGAGCCACTCGGTCAGCCTGGCCACCTTCCGTGACCAGGACTCCCTGGAAGACTTTCGCAAACTGGCCGGCTCTAAAGTGCCAGCTTTTGTCACCTCCGATCCTGCACTGATCCTGCCTCCCTGCCCACCCAAAGAACTGGGCGAACTGCTCCAGAAAGAGGGCCTGAGCGGGGAGATTTCACGCCTGGACGGGCCGACCGGCAAACATCAGGGCAGCGGCCCCCTGGTGGCCGTTACCGTGCGCCCCTGGCCCAACTTCAACCTGGACGCCCTGGCCGAGGGCCTGCAGCGCTTCCACGAAGAGCACCAGGCCCGCTACGTGCTCATGGCCTTCCATCCCGAGCAAGACCTGGCCGTGTGCCGTCAACTCAAGGAGAAGCTCAAGGCACCCAGTAGCCTGCTGAACCCGGCCTGGCAGCCGGCCCAAGTAGCCGGTTTTCTGCGCTGCTGCGACCTGGTCATGGGAATGCGCCTCCATTCTCTCATCCTGGCCGCCGGAGCCCAAGTTCCCTGCCTGGGCCTGAGCTACGACCCGAAGGTCGAGCGTTTTGCTCGCCGGGCAGGGGCGGTGCCCCTTAAACTTGAAGATCTTTCCAGCCAGAGTCTTTTTACCGCGCTGCAGCACCTGCTCAACGGGAGAAACCAGGCCCGTCAGGCCGCTCGGCCCAAGGTTGAGGCCATGGAGAAGGCAGCCCAGGGAACCACCCGGGCGGCTCTTGCGTTAGCCCGCACCAGATCGATTCAACAAGCCATCGGGGAGCTAGAAAATGCATGACCGACTCTGAAGAAGAGATTTTGGACGAGCCCGCCTCCCTGCTCGATCCCAAACCCATTTTGGAGCGAGTCCTCCTTTCGGATAGCGAGCGCACCGCGGACCGGGAGAGAAACCCGCTTGCTCTGCCCCTGGAATCGTTCCCCATCGCTGAACCGCCACCCGGCATTCCTATGGTCGAATATCTCAGCGTCAACCTGACCTATCCCAACGGAGTTCAGGCCCTAAAAGACGTCAACCTGGTGGTCAAAAAGGGCGAATTTGTGTTTCTAGTCGGCAGTACGGGCTCGGGCAAATCGAGCCTGCTCAAGATGATTCACCGAGAGCTGGAGCCCACCACCGGCGCCGTCTACGTGGACCGCCAGGACATCGCTGAGCTGAAGAAACATCAGGTTCCTTTGTTGCGGCGCAAACTGGGCGTGATCTTCCAAGACTTCCGCGTCCTACCCCATAAAACGGCCTACGAAAACGTGGCCTTCGCACTGGAAGTGACGGGGGTGCACCACCGCTACATCCGGCCACGCGTGCGCCGCGCGCTGGAGTTGGTGAGCCTGAGCGAGAAGTCGCATCGCTTGCCAGGTGAAATGTCCGGCGGCGAGCAACAGCGCGTGGCCATTGCCCGAGCCCTGGTCAACGAACCGATACTGCTGATCGGCGACGAACCGACCGGCAACCTGGACCCCGATACCTCCTGGGACATCATGCAGACCCTTTCGACCGTCAACGCCTCGGGCACCACCGTGATCGTGGCCACTCACAATTCCCAGATCGTGGACGTGATGCGCAAGCGTGTGCTGGTCATGCAGCGCGGCACCATTTTACGGG
>JALHOV010000445.1 GCA_022842865.1 Vulcanimicrobiota bacterium
CTCTTCCGATCTCGCGGCGTCACGGGCGGAGTGGTCAGCGGCGGGGTTTGCTTGGCTTGACCTGCGTCCTCCAGAGCCGCTCTATAGCATTCCCGCTCCTCCGACGTGTAGGCCCCGTCCACTTGCAAAAGGGCGGTAATTTCCGATAGTTGGGCTGTGCTGTAGTTTTGCGGCGTGGTCCAGGAATCGCCCGGGAAGAACTTATCCAGTAACCTGCGCCAACCTTTCACGAACGGCCTGGCGACCTTGTCGGCACCCTGCACAAACGTTTCCAGCTTGGACTCGTGTTTATCGAGCTTTTGGTCCACCCAGCCACGGAAACGTGGAGAAACCTGATAGGCACCTTTGAGGACGTTGGCCGCCACCGCCAGCACCACTCCCGGAATCACCGCCACCCCACTGGCGAATGCCATGGTGGTGCCGACCGCCGTGGCCATGTCAGCCAGACCGCGCACCATTCTCTTCTTGTCGCTATTTTTGATGCCAATTGAAAGATCATGAACACCGCGACCAGCCTGCATGAAGCCCGCCACCGGCGCCAGCACAATGCCGGCCACCCCCAGAATCGGGCTGAACCGCTTGAAGCTCCGCGAGAATCCGCCCAGCGAGCGACTGATGTCGAGCAAGCCCTGCAGCTGTTTGCGCTCGTCGTTGTGCTTGAAGCCTCGAACCACGTTGTAGCCACCGCGCACCGCGTTCAAAGTGGCCGTCAGTGGAGCCGCCACCAGCTTGGCCGTGCCCAAAGCCAGGGCGGCCAGGGTCAGGGTGGTAGCCGCGCCCAGGTCCACCAGGCCGTCCAGTTTCTTGCCGGTATGCCCGGCTCGGAAGCCACGGACTAACTTGGTGATGCCCAAAACCGCCGCGCCGCCAGCGGCCGTCAATCCGGCGGCCACTCCCACCGTGTCGCTGATGGAGGCCCACTTGGGGTCATCCTGGACGATATCTTGCGGGTCGATAATTTTCCAAACACCGCGCACTCCATTGCCGACGGTTCTGACCAGTTGCCCGAACTCACGGATCTTATCGGTATCTGCGTGCAGCAAGAACTCGCGCACATCATGGTCGAACTCTTTCCAAAACGACTCTTCCTTGGGTGGAGGTGGCGTTTGGCGCGGAGGACGGGGCGGCGGAGCAGCAACAATGACCACACCTTATCTTGGCAGCCGCTTGATAGACGCCAGTTAAACCGCCGGCCAAAATCGACCCAAGACGGCAATAACCAGGCAATATTCTAGCGCGGCCAGACGACCAGTCGGGCTGTGCCGCCGCCCTGGCGCTTCCAGTCGCCGTTCTGCTGGTAATAAACGCCATTGTCCATGCCGACGATGGCGACCTGGCCGGAGCTGCTGACCGAGATCTCTTGGGCCGTGACCAGGCCCTGGCGCTCGATTCGCTCAGGGGTAACGCGGTAGACGCCGTTGTCCGTCCCAATCAAGTAGACCATTCCCTGCGCCGCGGCCAATTTTTTGCCGGCCGCCAGAGCGTTGTAGAGCGTCCACTCGTTCTGGCCGGCCGGTGAAGTCCACACATGAGCGTCGCTGCCCACGATGAACAGGTCCCCGCTCGGCGACACGTCCACATCCCGAGCACTGGCCAGACCGATCCGATACCAGTTGCGCCGCAGTCGGTAAATGCCGGAGTCCGTGCCCAGAATTACCAGAGCGCCGGAAGGTTCGGCTACCACTTTCTGGGCTTGAGCCAGCGCCGGGGCGCCTTCCAGAGGTCTCCAATCGGCTCCGCTGGCGCTCCAGACGCGACCATCGGTCCCTACCAGGTAGGCGGTCTGGTCGTGGATAGCCAGGCTGGTGCCGGTGCCCAGGCCCATCCGCTTCAGATTGGGGCTGTAGACCCCACCGTCCAGCCCCAGGTAGGCGGGCTGGTCGGGAGCAAAAAGCTGCGCCAGCAGCAAAAGGGCAAGCAATAACTTCCCCATCAGTTATGCAGGCCCAGCCAGGCGGCATCCACGGCTCCTGCACCGCCGGGTTTAAGCCACTTGGGCGGCATTTTGGGGACATTCTGAACTCTCACTGCGTCTCTCCGAACCAATCTATATCTAGATGTCATGCACTAGAATGCCGGTGTTTCCAGCTATCAAAGCACCCGCAGCGCCTGCATTTCGGCCAGTTCGGCCTTCTCGCTCTGGATTATGTCCGCGTTCCACTGCAACAGACCCTGATTCTTCAGCTTGATGGCCTTGTTGCCTGCCAGGCTCAACCCGTTCTGATTGTGCTGCCGGAACATCTTGAGCCAGCGGGCATCGTAGGAGCCCGGGCCCTCCTGCTCGGGGTTCTCGCGCCCGTCAGGAGCCACCGCGCCCAGACCCTCCAGCTTGCGCAAGCGAGTGTTGTAGTCGGACAGTAAACGATCAGCCAACTGCTTGGCCGCTAGATCCTCGGCCTGGCGTTGGGCATCCTGGGGCAGACCGAGCCATTGCCTGCAGATACAGACGCTCGTCCTGCGAAAGGGAGGGCTCGGTGGTTACTGCAGCCGGGCTGGAACTGGCCGTGACTCGAGAACTCTCGGACGGACCGGTACACCAGTAACCCACCAGAGCCAGCAAAGGCGCGCCGCCGCAGAACCTATCCTTCATCATCACCTTCTCCTGTCGATTTTCCCAACAGTAGCGGCTCAGAGGCGACGTTGGCAGCCACTTTCGATCATTTCAAGCCGCTACCCCCGTCCTGAGGGGTGTGCATGACCTCGCGCAAGGCCGGATACAACTGACGGTAGATTCCGTAGGCTTGCTCGTAGCCTTTCGGGTTGACGGGCTCGTAGCGGGCCAGAATGTCGGGCTCGACCTCGAAACCGGCGGCCAACTGGGCGGCGCCTAAAGCTCCGGCTTCCCCTTCAGCCATTGCCAGCACCGGCTGAGCCAGCCCGTCGGCCAGCATCTGTAACCAGACCGGCGATCGACTCAAGCCTCCGGTCACGCGGATCTCGGTGGCGCTTTGCAAAGACTCAGAGACCTGGCGCAGGGCAAAGATCACGCCTTCGAGCATGGCCCGAGCGATATGAGCCTGGGTGTGCTCCACGCTCAAACCGACCAGAGCGCCGCGAGCGCGCGCATCCCAAATCGGTGACCGCTCGCCCATCAGGTAAGGTAGCGCCACCAGACCCTCGCAACCGGCCGGAATTTTGGCCACTTCCTCCAACATCGCCTCGGGAGTCAGACCTTGCAGGCCACGCACCCAGTCGAGCACCAGGCTGCCGTTGGAGATCGCACCTCCACGCACCCAGCGGTCTTTGGACAGGTAATAGCGAAAAAGCTTGCCGTCCTGAGTGCTGGCGTCGGGGCCACAAATCATGCGTAAAGCGCCTGAAGTTCCGATGGAAAGACACGCCTGATCGGGACGGATGGCGCCCGTACCCAGGTGACTCAACGGGCCGTCACCAGCTCCCAGCACGGTCTTGCCGGCGAACTCCGGTAAGAGCTGGTCTGGCTCAATGACCTGGGGCAGCTGCGCCAGCTCCACGCCACACTCTGACAGCAGTTCCGGCGACCAGTCGCTGGCGGCATAAAGCCCCGTGGCACTGGCCATGGAGCGGTCCATCCAGGGAGGCCTGGGCAGGCCGGCCAGTTGGGACACCACCCACTCTTTGAGGCCCACCCAGTAGGCGGGAGCCGGCTCGTGCCGACGCCACCACAACAGCTTCGCCGGCCAGGCCATCGGATGCAAAGGCGTGCCGCTGCGCTCGGCCCAATGTGGCTCCGACTTCTTTAACTGCTCCGCTTCGGCCCATGAGCGCTGGTCCGCCCAAGAAATGGCCATGCCCACCGGCTGGCCGGTTTCGCACAGCGGCAACAGGCTATGCATCGCCGAGGAAAACCCCAGCGCCTCGTGGCCGGGCATCTCCGCCAGCAATTCACGCACGGCTTGCAAGGTAGCCAGAGGATCTTGGACCGCCCAGCCGGGGTAGGGTATCTGCAGGTGCAGTTCGCGGCTGGCGCGCCGGATAGGCACAGGGGTTTGGCCGGGATGCAGCTCCCAAAGGCAAGCCTTGATGGCCGTGGAGCCGAGGTCAACTCCCAAGGCGCGCATCAGCGCAAAAACTCGCTGATGTGGGCTTGCGCCTGGCTACCTAAAATCAATTGAATGTGATTGCAGGGCAGCACGGTCTTTTTGACCACCTGGGCCTGGCAGGGTGGTTGCAGGGCGCTGTCCAGCAGGATAATGCCGTCGCTGGCTCCGTCCTTCTCGTTGCGGAAGCCGGGCACGTCGGCCACGTTACCCGCCAGCAAGCCGACCTGGATGGCCGGGGCAATCGGCGTCTCGTTCAGACGGGCCATAAAGTGCTCGCCCGCTTCCAGGGCCGTATCGATACCGTCAGCCTCAAAGCGCTCCGCGCTTCCTCCGTAATAGCTGATCTTGTCCTGCGGCGGATAGCGGCCGTCCCAACGAGCTACCAGTTGCGCCTGACCCGGCCAGTAGCCTGACAGGTCCATCTGATACTGGCTGCAGTCCTTTCCCTCTACCCGGTTCCACACCATAGGCCAGTTGCTGGCTCCCTGGTCCTCGAAGGGGTGGCGGTGGAAGTAATCAATCCCTCCATTCGGTCCCCCAACGAGTAGGAGCCGGCGCACATCGCCCTGATAGGCGGTCATCCACTCCCGGCGGAACTCGGGAGTGCAGTAGACGGTCGCCACCACGCAGCCCTTGCTGTGGGCCACCAGGTCTACCTGGGCGGCCCCACTCAGTTGACGCACGCGAGCAATCGCGTTGGCCAACTGCTGAGCCTGCACAAAGTTGTCATCCTGATTGTGCGCGAAGGTCAGGGTGTAGACGTGACGCCCTTGCGTTTTCAGGGCCTGAGCCAGCGTTTGATAGAAGGTGGCGTCGACTTTGGCGCCAGGCACGATTACCACGGGAGGCGTAGATTCGGCACCGGCCGGTGGTCCGGAGTAGTGCAACAAAAGACTGCTGGAGGGCGGCCTGGACGTGCCGAAGCATTCGGCCACCACCGGTGTCTTCTGCTCCTGGCTGGGCAAAAACAGTCGTTGTCCCAGGTGAGGGTCGCTGTCCTGGAGCTGCTCGATCCAGCCACCCTGACCCGTCCCTTTGCGAGAAAGACAGGCGACGCGAAATTGGCCCAGCAGTTGCCGCCAGACTTCCTGAAACTGCGGTTGAATCACGGACATGTGGGCGTCGTCCACCGTTTCCTGGCTGATGATCAGAGAGTGCGGACTGAGTTTGCCCTGGCGCAAGGTGGCGATGGCCTGGGCCTGGCGTTTGGCATCAAAAAAATCGCTTTGGTGGAGCAAACCCACGTAGTTCAGGGGGTCGGTTTCTCCTGGCCGCGACAACCAGCGGGCCCCGTCGTCCTGGGGGCCGGCCAGCATGATGACTCCGCGCAGTGGATGAATCTTGCCCAGATAGGCGGCGTGTCCGGAGCCTTGGGAATGCCCCACCACCACGATTTTTCTCCAGTCTTGGGACCACTGCAACTGCTCCAGGGCAGACTGCAGCCTGCCCTCGATGGAGTTGGCCCGGTCGACCTCGACCAGGTCGCTGGTGGGCTTGCCTTCTACGATCTCCTCGCGAAAATGATCAAAGGCGTCCGGCTGCTTACTGTCGCGGCAGGCCGTCGAAATCACCTGGTTAGGGTAGTCGAGCGCCAACACTTTGTATCCCAGCTCGACGGCTTGCCGATCAAAGGCTTCCAGGTCGGACGGCCGACTGTTGGTGCCCCCCAAACTGACCAGCAGCAAACCATTGCTCTTCTCATCGTCCCAGTAGGCGAGGTGCGGCCCGACGGGCTGCATCATCGGCTCCGCCCGGGCGAGGGCTCCCAAAAGCAAGGCCAACAGCGTCCGTTTCATAAGCAACAAATGTGCCGCCCGCGCCCTGCCACCTGCCTGCAAAGGAAAGGTGATGCTGTCACGGAAGCTGCCGCTCCAATGCAGTGGACCATTGAGACGATCTCACCCCATGGAGCGGTGCTGGCGCGCCTGCAGAGCGAGAAGGGCAACGAGGTCGCCCTGGTTTTTGAATCTCCTCGCCGCTCCAAGGTGCGCATCGGCGAGGCCGAGTATACCATCCTCGACAAAGACGGCTTCTTCCGCCGCGAGGTGAAGCTGATTGCTCCCAGCGGCACCGTGGAAATCGCCGCCTCCGTCGGCTGGTCCGGGCGCATTTGGTGGCTGCTGCCAGATGATAGCAAAGTTTTTTACGACTACTCACCCGACTGGAATCAGCACCGCGTGGTGTTACGCGGCGAAGAGGAAGTGATGCGCTTGCTGCCCCGCTACAACGGCAAAAAGCTGGCCGGCTGCGAGGTGCGCGGGTTGACCGAGCAAACTTTCTGGTCTCTTTTTGCCTTCTACCTGATGATCTACGACGAACGCGAGTCTCTCGATGCGGCGCGCCAATGGGCCGACCTCGGCAAGGGGGTGGCCGTGCTGACACTGGAAGCCTCTGTCGACGCGGTGTTTGAGACCTAGAAGACGCAGAGCATCTCAAAAAGGAGGTTCGCCGCCATCAGAGCGGTATTGCCCGAAGGGTCGTAGGCAGGGCACACCTCCACCAGGTCCGCGCCAACCAGTTGCAGTCCCTGGCAGCCGCGCACGATCTCCAGGGCCTGGGCTCCCGTCAGGCCACCCAACTCGGGAGTTCCGCAACCGGGGGCCAGAGACGGGTCGAGAGCGTCGATGTCAAAGCTCAGGTAAACCGGTCCGCTG
>JALHOV010000446.1 GCA_022842865.1 Vulcanimicrobiota bacterium
GGCGCTTTCTCTTACTATCCGCTGGCGGCGTCAGCGTGTTGCTACCCGGATTGAGGAGCTGGCTCGGGTCAAGATTCCACAGGCCCATAAAAATCGAGATCCCTTGGTATTCACGACCTAAGGTAGACGAGCGAGTGATGCGTGGTCGAGTCTCCCCCTCCAGGCGGTAGAAGGAGGGCGTGTGAGCTGGAGCCATTGGCCGAGGGGAAGGCGATGGCCACAAAGGTTCGCTGCCAAAAAGAGCCGGGTCTGCCGTTCATCGAGCTCTGACAACTCTCTTGCCAGTCTGGCCTGTAAGTTTTGTTCGAGGGTCGGTCTGGCTGCGGTGGCCAGTTCGCTCTGCCCTTCGTTCGGATTCATCTTCAAGCTCTCTCTCCCATGGGGTCGGGTCTGTAGATGTGGCGGGTTTCGCACTGCTCTTGCTTTTCGCTGGCACCGGCAGCGATAAATGGATCAGAGCCGTGGCTGTATCCAAAGGGGCGACCCCGGCGGGGTCGCCCCTTTGGCTTCAGGCTTTGAGGGCCCCTTCCAGATTGAGGCGATTGCCGTCTACGACAAAACTCTCCCAGCCCTTGAGCTTGTCGGCCCCTTCCAGGAGTTTGGCCTTGATGGCTGCAGCGTCCAATTCGGGAAAAGCCGAGGCCACCAGGCCGGCGGCACCTGCTACATGGGGTGTGGCCATGGAAGTTCCACTCAAACTGCCGTAACGATTGTTGGGCAGGGTGCTGTAGATGTCCACTCCGGGGGCTGCCAGGTCCACGGTGGTCTTGCCAAACTGCGAGAAGCTTGCCTTCTTGTCGCGTCGGTCGCTGGCTGCCACCGCCAGGCTGTTGTCGAGTTCATAGTTGCTGGGATAGTTGGGTTTTTTGTCGTTATCCCCGCCGTTGTTGCCGGCTGCCATGATGTGTAGAGCCGGAGAGGCGGCAAAAGCATCCCTTTGGGCCTGACTGTAGGGACCCCCGCCCCAGGAATTCGAGGTGATGGTGGCTCCATTCTTGGTGGCATACTCGATTCCGCGCAGAATCGCAGCGGAATTCGTCTCGCCCTTATCGTTGAAGATCTTTACCGCCATCATCTGAGCTTGATGGTTTACGCCCACCACCCCCAGGTTGTTGTTACCGACCGCTCCGATGGTCCCAGCACAATGAGTTCCGTGGCCATTGCCATCGAGAGGATCTCCACTGTTGTCAAAGGCGTTGTAGCCAAAAACGTCGTCGATCACGCCGTTGCCGTCATCGTCCTTGCCATTGCCGGCGATTTCTCCAGGATTGACCCAAAGGTTTTTGGCCAAATCTGGATGGCGGTAGTCGATTCCGGTGTCGATGACGGCGATGATGGGTCCATCGGCCCGACCGGTATGAATGGCCCAGGCCTCCGGTGCGTTAATGTCGGCGTTGGCGGTGCCACCATTCTGCCCGGTATTGTTCATTCCCCAAAGTCGTGAGTCGAGGTCGTTGGGGATCAAGGTCCCGGGAGAGGGAGGTGTGGTTTGGGCAGGCGGTGTGTCCGTTGCGATGTCCGGATCAAGTTGGTAGATGTAGTTGGGTTCGGCATAAAGGACGTTCGGGTCCTTGCTCATCTCGGCCAACGCCTTCTCGGTGTTCATGCCTTCCGGCATTTTTATATGGAGGATTCGCTGCTCGGACTGCAGGTTGGGGCCACCCATTTCAAAGCAGTCCTGAATGGAGCAGCCGTATTTTTCGGCAAAACTGTTGTCGCCGGCGGGGCGACTTCCGCCCCGAAGGGCGACAATGGCCTCACCTGCTGCGAAGGGCCGAGAGGGACTGGTTTGGGTTTGCATTCTTTTTTCTCCTTTAGCGTATTGTGTCTGGGTGTGTTTTTCGTTTCTTTAGATTGTATTGGAAGTTCTTTTAGCAGAATCACCGCGACATCGCCAGGGAATTCACGGTCGTCCAAAGTCCCTGGCGAATCGGATTGAATAGGGGGCAGCAAGCCAGCACCGCCGACTCGCTGACCTTGGCTACGGATTCAAGACAGGGGCTTAAGGGCCGAGCCAGCCGGTTCAAATCTTGCGCCGCTCGGGCCACCAGGGGTTGGCAGGTTTTGCCGGTTGCTTCCAGCGCTTGAGCCAGCCCGGGCCAGTGTTGACGAACCTTCTCCAGGTCCTGGTGAGCGCGTTGCTCGGCCAGCAGATGGACGGTCTCGATCATTTGCGCAACCCCCTTACGATTCAATAAATCTGCGGAATCTGGGGTCAGTATGACCTGGACCCACTCCCTCGGGCTCAAGCGGCCCAGGCCGGAATTGACATAGGCTGAGGGGTGGGTCTCCAGGCAAAAGTTGCGAAAACGTTCAGGGTCCTGCTCCAGTCGGTCAAAGGCCTCCGGGTCATGTGCCCGAGCATTCTCGATGGCCGCCTGCAAACTGGCCCTTGTGTCGAGCAACCACTTCTTCCCTGGCCCGCTCATGGCCGGTCCCAGCTCGTCGACAAAGCGGTGCATGTAGCGATCGCCATAGCCCAGGTAATAGTCCGGAGCCGACCCGTCCGGGTGACGAAGCTCGAAGTCTCGCGCTCTTTCCTTGTAATAGTCGACGGAACCCACCAGAGAACTAAGGTTGGCTGGAACACTCATTTTTTGCAGAACCTCCATATGCACTAGACTGCCCTCGATCCGCTCACAAAGCTGCCCAACCGGGCTGGGAGGTCAAGATCAGGGGGCGAGTGGTCTGCGCCTTGTCGATCGGACGCTGGCCCGAAGGTCCCTTGCCACCCACACCCAGCTCGCTGCCCTCCACCCGGAAGAATCGACCTGTAATGCCTCGATTGGTTCGGCATCCAGCCCCTTGCGTTACCATCCTGAGAGAAACAACGCAAGGAGAATCAGAGAGCGATGATCAGCAAGTCCTACGTGTCCCAGACGTTTCAAGAACTCAGCCAAAAGGGGACTTTCCGCTGGCAAAAGACGGACGCCGGCCTTCCGAAGGCGGCGTTCACCCCCAACGACCCGACGGACCGAACGACTGCTTTTGATGGCGAGTTGTTCATTGAAAACTGTCTGGCCGGCGAACTGGAGCGTTTCTCAACGGCCGCTCGGGCCATGCGGAAGGCAGACGCAGACCCGAACGCCGGCAACCCCGGAACGGACCGAAACTCCAAGAAGGGTCAGGTTGAAGTCGTTGGGGAACGCAATGAAAATTGGAACGGCGCAATCAGAAGCAGCCAGGGCGGCCAGTTCGAGGGTTCCATGAAGCTCGGGACTTCTACCAAAGCCAATCAGATGACTCGTACTTTTGGCCTTGCTGGTGTAGAGGAGATGAAAACCCACGTGGGTTTTCATCATTTTCCTGGCTACCATTCGGAATCGATGCAGATGCTGAAAAACTCTCCCGAAGAAATCTGTATCCAGGTCGTCACCAGTGGTCCCGACGGGCCGGGGGCTGACAGTCATGTTTATCGGATTGGGCCCAAAGGACTTCTAATGATTGAAGATTCCATCTAGAATGGAAAATAAGAAGACTTTGTGAAGAAAAAGTTCACAGTCCTCGGCTGAGTCTTCACCGGTTCGAGTTAGGGTAGGGGTGGGCCCCAAGGGCCAGGAAGGATTTTCCAATGCACAAACTTGCAGTCCTTACTCTCGCCATCGGCTTGCTGGTGTCCAGCGCCAGTGCCCGGCCCGGCCGTTCGGGTGCCAGTACGGGAGCCACCCGCCAGAGCACAACCACCGGCAGCACCACCAACTCTTCGAGCGCAGGTCCGGGTGGGCGCGTCAACGGCAACTCCTCGGTCACTCGCACTCCGGTGGGGACCTCTGGGACCGGAACAGCCACCTACACCGGCAAGCAAGGCGGCCAGGCCGACGCCCAGGGAAGTTTCCGTGGGAATGCCGTCAAAGGCTCATCCCAGTCCAGCGGTTCCTACAGCAGCCCTACCGGAGCCAACGGCGGCTACAACAGCAACTCTACCTGGAATCAGGGCACAGTAAACAACCAGAGCAACTGGAACCGAACCAATGCGTCGGGGGAGACCAAGTCGGGATCAGCCACTACCGAATACCACAAAACCGATGGCGGCAGCACTACAGTCAATGGCTCAAACGGTCAGACCAAGACGGTGGATTTGCCCCCGGCCGGGACCGTCCAGCCGACCCCCTAACCCTGAGCGGGTTTAACGGGCCTCATCGGCGCTTGCAAGCTTCCCGCTCGCCCGATAGACCAGGGCCTTGGACCTACTTAGGAAAGAGAAAGACCATGGCCAGGGTGAACGCAAGGATGAAAGACCATACCACCAGCTGAACCGTTCTGTGCGAATGGCTACGCGCCGCTTTCAAGGCTGCGCGACCGATCACCATCAGGCCCAACAGCAAGCCAAGGGCTATGAAGACCATCGGCAGGGTTGGGTCGCCGGCCCAGCCATCCGCAAAAATCATCAGCGGATGTTCTTCTAGAATCTGCGATTCCTTTCGATAAGAGGTAACGAATCCTGGCAGTCGCCCCGGCATTCAGCCTTCTTTCAGCGCCCTTGACTATGCTGACCGAGTTATGCAGATTCAGAGCAACAGCAACGTTCAGGGAGGCCCTCGTCGCCTCCTCGATATCCCCCGCTCCCAGCTTCTCGAGGCCGATAACGGCTCGAAGATGCGGGACATTTTAGACTCCACCTCGGGCCATAGCCTCGAGGAGATGCAGTCTCAGCTTTCTGAGCGTGCCTCCCAGGCGCGCCTTCGGGCCATTCAAGGCGGCTTGCTGACCGGGGCATCCCTGGCAGCGGGCGTTTTTGCCCCCCTTACCAGCACTGCCCTGATGTATTCGGCGGGCGCGGTAGGCCTGGCCGGACTGGGCCTGGTTGCGGTCGGACTGACCCGAGCCTACCAGGCCGAGAACGCCAGCAAGTTTCTTGAGGAGAAGGCGTCCGGTGTGGACGCCAAATGCACTGAAGCTCGCGATGGAAAAGTTCACGACCGCCGCTTTTTCACGGCCGGCGCCTTACAATCGGCTTCGGAAGTGACCGACCAAAAGACCGGTCAAGTGCTCGAACGCACCCTCCAGGTGGGCGCACTTCAGGTTCACGAAGACGTCGCCAGCGGACAGATTCGCTTGCAGTCCGGGGATGTTCAGAACTCGTTTGCGGGTTCTTTGCAACTGCCTTCTCGCCGCCAACCTTTTGCCCAGATTGTGCACACCTTAGCAAAGCCGATCGAAGAGTTGAACCAGACCGAACTGACCTTTACGGTGGACGGCAGGCGCTCTTTGGCAGTGGCCGGGCCGACCGAATGGGATGAAGAAGGCTTTCCCTATGACCCAGGGGTCCATCATGAAGCGGGCCGCTCCGGTTTCACTCCGGGCAGCTCCAACACCCTTGAATTTGAAAAGGGCAATGGCACGGTGGTCCTCCAGTCGCCTCTTGAGCTCTCCTCTTTCCAGGCGAACAGTGAGCTGCTTGTGGCGCAGGCCACCTCTCTAGCGCCGATGGAAGCCAGCTGGGATGGCACGCCACCCCCTCCGCCTGCTCCCGAGCTTCTACCCATGGCCAGCTATCTAGAGGTCCAGGGTCAGACCGCCAAAATGTTGGACCTGCGTGCTCAGGCTGCCCAGCGTTACCTGGAGGCGGAGACTCGTTACGCCAACATGCAGGCCCATGCTTCCTCCTTGGACGGACCCAAGGCTGAGGTCAAAGACCTGGCCGCCAGCTGGCAACTTCTGCCCGCTCGCCCGGAACAGGACCAGATTGGCCCTGTTCAATCGCCGGCCGAGTCCGCTCAGTTAACCAATCTTCAGCTCAGCTTACTGGCCGCCAAAAGTCAGGGTCAGCAGGTCTTCGACCGGGCCGGTAGCCTGCGCGACGGACTTTACGTCGCCAAAGGACCCCGGGAAGCCGGAGCTCAGTTGGTTAAAGACGCTAAAATTGAGTTGGCACGAGTAGAGGCTCTGCTGCGAGCTCAGTCTGCCGCCAATTAGCCCTGGAATTGGCCCTGGCCCAAGTGGTCCCTCCCCTGCGTGGCCGCGGGATCGTCTGTTAGAATGGCGAATTTCCACCCCTGCAAAGCAGTTGCGAATGACTGGCTCAGCGTCGGTAAATCTGTCCTGAGCTCATTTCGAGAGGGACGAATGGCACCAATCCTGATAGGCAAAAAAACAGTCTAGACCCATCGGAACGACGGAGGTGCGACACACCCACAGGTCGAGTTCGTTGTGGGGAACCCAGCCGGTCCATTCGATATTGTCGGGGTCATATTCCATGGGACCATCCTAAAGAAGACGGTAGATCTGGATCCAGGCTCGACTGCGTGCGCCTTGATGCAAATGACAGCAAATCAGTTCCGGTTGAACCACGGTCACCTTGACCTCTATGGCCAACCGGCGCGCAGCGGCCGCGTCATAGCTCTCGCCGCTCTCAACCACCCCACCCACAAAGAGGTCGTGCATTCCGGGAAACAAGTCCTTGGTGGAGGTGCGCCGGTGCACGAAGACCTCGCCTTTTTTATTAATAATCAGCACCTTCACGGCCCGATGGAGCAGATTTTGCTGGCGCATCTGTTGGCGAGGCAAGTGTTCGATCACCTGATTGTCCAAGTCCACGATTTCTACCGTGACTTGACTGTGCTCTATCCTCTGCTCAGCCTGGAGCAGCTCTTCCGGCATCGGTTCTGGCAGGCTGCTGCGGACCAGGAAGTCGGCATCGGCTTCGGGGATGGACGGATTGAT
>JALHOV010000447.1 GCA_022842865.1 Vulcanimicrobiota bacterium
TCTGCGCATCAAAAAAGCGGCCGCCCTGGGAGACGAAGTGCATGTCAAACAAATCAAAGGGAGTGGGCGTGGCCACCACACCGCGCGGGAACTGCGCTTTGAGCTTGCCGCAAGCGACTCGGAACTCGCTCCAATTCTGCGGAGGGTCCTTTTCTTCGAAGAGATGTTTGTTGGCGTAGAGCGTCCACAGGCTCTTGTTGAAGGGGACGGAGTAGCGCTTGCCATCGGCATGGGTGGAAGCCTTGAGGAAGACTGCCGGCATGTCTTTCCAAGTTGCACCCAATTGGGCGTCCAGCGGCACTAACTGCTTGACCTCCGCCATCTGGGTCACCCAGTTCTCATACATTTGGGCCACAACCGGCGGCTTGCCTTCGCCCAGCGACTGCAACAGGTTCTTGTAGAGTTCGCCGTAATCGTTGCCGGCTTTGCGCGGGTCTGTGAAAGACTTGAGGTCGACCGCAATCTCAGGATTTTGCTCTTGAAAGCGGCTCACCAACTCCTTCAGACGCGCTTCGCGGTCTCCCGAGAATGCGTGCCAAAAGGAAATATGCAACGGGTCGGCCGCGGCCAGGGAGCACAGCAGCAGCAGAAAAAAGAGGGTTCTCACAAATTCACCTGGACCGGGGACTGATTGGTGGTCACTAACACCAGTCGAACCGGGACCGCCTGGGTCGGAAGCTCGTAGACGAAATACCCGAAATTGATTCCATAGGGCTTGAGCACCACCCCCATAAAGTTGGAAAACTCCATCATCGGCTCAAAATCGTTGCCTTGCTGATCCTGCACAAAGAAAGTGCCGGGGTTCAGCACCGGCTGCATCGTCACGTTCTTCTGGGAGACATAGACGACGATGAAGCGGTGTCCGTTGCGGGGTTGGTGATGTCCGCGGATACTATCCACCACCTCCAAGTTGGTTACGGTCACCTGAAAGGCCGCATTGCGAGCGATGCGCGGCGTGTAGATGTCGCCCGAGCCCTCTTTCTCGCGATTGAGTTCCGCCGTCACCCGTTGCCCGGCAATGGGGTCCGGAGTTCCCGGGGCCGGACGGACCGGCACGGAGGGTGGAGGTTGAAGATTGCTCTTGGTGTGGCCGCCGCCGGTGGCGTCCTCGGGGATATGTGAGCCCTGAAACGACACCATCGGAATGTTGTTCGGGGCGTTGAGTTTCTTGGTGCGATTGAGCACTACTTCGCCTTGACCAGGATTCCAGGTGGCTGAGGCGCCCAGTGCTTCGGCAATGGTTTCCAAAGGCAGGTAAATTTCTTCGCCGATAAAGACCGGTTCGATCTCGATGTTTTTGCGGTCCACACGCAGCGCCCGCACGGTGGGATTCCAATACATATCGGCCCCGAAAGCGTTCACCACGGGCTCGACGGGATAATAGGCGACACCATTGCGCAAAACGGCTGACAACTTGACGGGAACGCTGTTACAAAACACCGTCAGGGAACCGTCGGCGGCCGCCACCGCCAGGGTCAAACCCAGAAAGAAAGCACCGATCCACTTCTTCATAGTCAGGGAGTTCGCTACCCACCTTCCGATCCTGCCTGGCAAAGGAATCGCCACCTGGCGTGTCCAAGCCCCAGGCCAATCATTCTGCTTCCCGGGAGACCCAATTCCCGGGATCAAGCAAGACGGCAAAGGATGCGCTCGTGGACCGTATGCAGTCCCCTCTCGACCCGCTAGGGGCGGCCACCTCCGACGAGGTTCAATATCACTATCGGCTGGGCAACCAGCATCTCTACGAGAACCGCCTGGAGGCGGCAATTCGTGAGTATCAGCGTGTCGTGGTGCTTCATCCGGAGCACCACCAGGCTCACTATGAGATGGGCACCGCCTACTTCCGCCAGGGCAACATCGAGATGGCCATACGGGAATGGCAAGAAGTCCTGGCTCTTGTGCCGAACTTTGTGCGCGCCCATTACAATTTGGGCCTGGCCTACGAGCGACTGGGCCAGCGCGACCGCGCCATCACCAGCCTTCAGGTAGCCCTTAAGATCGTTCAAAACATGAACGACTCGACCGGCGAGCGCCGAATTCAGCAGGAACTGGAGCGCCTCCAGGGCGCCGACGATTACCTGCGCCAGGTTCGACTCGACCCAACCAATCAGGATGCGCGCTTCAATCTGGCCCAGGTCTATCAGCGTCAGGGCAAGTTGGAAGTGGCCATCGAAGAGTACTCCAAACTGCTGGAGAACACTCCCAACAGTGTCGAGGCTCATTTCCAGATGGGTGTTTGTCTGGGCAAGCTTGGCAAGACCGACCAGGCCATCGAAATGTTCCGCCGCGTCATCGAGCTAGAGCCCGAACATGCGCCTTCCAACTATCACCTCGGCATCTATCTTTCCCAAACCAACGAGCTGGATGAAGCCGTTCAGTTTCTGCACCGCGCCGTCCAACTCAGCCCCGACGAATCCTACTATCACTATAATTTAGGCCGTGCCTATGCCCGATTGGGCGACAGCGAAGCCTGCATTCACGAATACCTGGAGGCGATACGCCTCGATCCCAACGACCCTTACACCCACAACAACCTGGGTCTGGCCTACTACCAGACCCAGCGCTTCGACCTGGCTGTGCAAGAGTTCCGTAAGGCCATCGACCTTGACCCGAACGACGCTCAGGTGCACTACCACCTGGGCCAGGTCTACGCCCACCTCGGCAAACTGGGCATGGCCAAACTCGAGCTACAAACCTCGCTCAGCCTCGAGGGCGACAACCCCAAAAGCCATTTCGAACTCGGCAACATCTTCGCGCGTCAGGGCAACATAGAAGACGCCAATCGCGAGTATCAACGCGCCATCGAACTCGACCCCGATATGGCCCAGGCCCACTTCCGCCTGGGTCAATCTTACGTTCGCCTGGGGCGTCTAGACCTGGCCATCAAGCGCTACCAGCGAGCCCTGGCGGGCGATCCCAACAATGCCGAATTTTTCGTGGCGCTGGGCCAGGCCTACACCCAATTGGACAAACTGGACCTGGCCGTCAGCAACTACAAGCAGTCGCTCAAGCTCCTGCCGGGTCAGAGCCACACCTACTTCCTGATGGGCACCGCCCAGTCTGGAATGGGCCGCTACGAAGATGCGGTGGAAAGTTACACCCATGCGCTGGAGCTCAACCCCCATAACAGCTTTGTCCATTACGCTCTGGGACAGGCCTATTGGAAGCTGCAGCGCCTGGATCTGGCCGTGGTGGCTTTGCGCCAGGCGGTCGAACTGAACCCCTCTCATCACGAGGCCTATGCCGTGCTGGGCGAAGTCTACGAGGCCTTGAAGCTGCCGGAACTGTCCACTCAGGCTTACCAGAACGCGGTCAAGCACCATCCTTACTGGGCGGACGCTCACTACCGCTTGGGCCTGTCGCTGCGTCGCATCAACCTCGACGAAAAAGCCCGCGAGCATTTCAGTCAGGCCGCTCAACTCGAGCCCGCCCACGCCCACTATCACTACGAGAGCGCCCTGGTGGAGCGTGACCTGGGCCGCCTCGACCTGGCTCGCGAATGCCTGCAAAGAGCCACCGAATTGGACCCGGGCAACCTTCACTACATTTTAGACCTGGCCGAAACCTGTCGCGAACTGAACGACCCGGAAACCGCCATCAGCGCCTATGAAGCGGCCATTAAACTGGCTCCGCAGCGTGCCGAAAGCTACTTTGAACTGGGCAATGCCCAGTTCCAATCGGCCTACTTTGACCAGGCTCGAGAGTCGCTGGGCAACTGTCTGCGTTACGATCCTGAACATGCCGACGCCCTCTTCTTGCTGGGTATGTGCGTGCGCCACCTGGGCGACGCTCGGGGAGCGGAAAATTACTTTCGCCAGGCCCTTCGCATCGAAGAGGGCCGAGCTGACTTCCACGCGGAGCTCGGACTGCTTCTGCAGGAGGGCTCCTACTACGCCGAGGCCGCCTTCAATTTGCAAACCGCCCTCGACCTCAACCCGGCCGCAGCCAGGTTGGCGGATCTCTACTACGCCTTCGGCTGCGCCTGCACGGCATTGGGCCGGCTCCCCGAAGCTCTGGAGCTGTTCTCTCGCTCGGAGGAAAGCGGTTCGCCGCATAACGATATCCACTATCGCCGAGCCCAGATTCTCATCCAACTGGGTCGCTGGGAGCAGGCGGAAAACGAGCTGGCCCAGGCAGCCATCCGCTACGCCGATGAATCCTCACTGCGCTACCTGTCGGGCCGACTCTACCTGCTGCAAGGAAAATTGGAACTGGCTCTTCAGGAAACCCAGGAAGCCTATCGCATCAATCCCAAGCGCCTGGACATCCGCGTCCAGCGAGCCATCTGCCTGGCGCGCCTGGGCGACACCGAAGACGCCATCCGCAACTTCCAGCATCTGCTGGCCGACTATCCGGACCTGGGTTCGATTCGCAGCGAACTGGGCAGTCTCTACGAAACCAAAGGGGAGCTCGACCTGGCTATCGAGGAATACTTGCGCGCCATCGACCTCGACCCCGGCGACGTTGACCTCTTGCTCAAGCTCTCTGAGGCCTATTTGAAGCGAGGCGATGCGCAACTGGCCATCCAGACGGTCGAGACCGCTCTCAAGCTAAAAGCCGGTCCGGGCGTCTACGCCCGCCTGGGCGATGCCCAATCGGCCCAGCGCCGCTGGGAACCGGCTGAACAGAACTTCCGCAAAGCCCTGGAAATGGATCCCCACTGCTCGCGCGCCCTGGCCGGCCTGGGCACCGTACTGCTGCGCCGCGGCAAGTTTGAAGCTGCACTCGACAACTTGATCCGCGCCGTCGAGGCCGACCCCACCTGGGCTCGCCCCTACGCCGATACGGGCCTGGTCTACATGCAGCTTTCCCGTTGGGAGCAAGCGGCTGCTGCCTACCAGGAAGCGTTGCGCCTGTCGCCTCGCGATCCCGACATCCTGTCCAAGTTGGGCCTCATCTATTTCCGACAGGGCGATTACGACCAGGCCATCGACGTACTGCAAAAGGCTGTTGAACTCGACCCCTACAGCGCCGAGGCCCACAGTCACCTGGGCATCGCCAATGCCGGCGCCAATCGCCTGGACGAGGCCATCAGCGCATACCAGAAGGCCATTGCCCTGAACCCCACCGACTCGAAAAGCCACTACAACCTGGGCGTGGCTTACTCCAAAAAGGGCCGCTGGGAACAGGTCATCGAGGCCTACCGGCGCTGTCTCGAGATCGAGCCACAGGATCTCAACGCCCGCTATAACCTTGCCCTCGTCTACGACCGCTTAAAAATGACCCAAGATTGTATTGAACAGTTGCAAGAAGGCTATCGGGTCGCCCTGCGGAAACGTTCCGAGGCCTTTTTGGAAAAGATCCAGCGAGAACTCGACCGGTTGGGCGTCCCACCGCAAGGCTTAAGCGAACGTAGTTAACAACCTCAGGAGGTTCCACGGTAATGAATCTGATGCGCGAGCGTCTCAAGGTCCGGGTCAGCAAGGAGCGGGAGAATGACCTGTGGGCCCGGCTGTGCGAGCAATTCCAGCCTCTGGTTGTGGACGTCGCGCTGCAAATTCGTCGAGTGCTCGACCTGCCTCCGGCCCTGGTGTCTCCTGGCGGCGAGCTCTTCCTGACAGGCCAGTCCGACCTGCTCTACTATTGGATTTCAGAAGACCGTCGGTCCATCGAGGTTGGCGCTGTTTATAACGATAGTTCCCCCGATCAGGCTTTCGATGAATTTCGCCAGACGGTAGGCGAAGCACTGGGCAGCGACCGCTGGCAACAGTTGACCAATCAAGCGGAACGCTTTCAGCCACTGCTGGAGGAAAGCGAAGCCTTTCCCAACTTCGACGGCGACATCGAACCGGCCCGAGCCATGGCGCCCGCGGCCAATCGTCACCTGCTGGCCGAAGTCAGTCGGCGCTCCGGCGTGCCACTGGAGCAAGTCATCTCCACCAAGTTCGAAGCCAACTGGGATCAGGTGGCAGAACAATTGGAACAATGCCAGTTGATTCAGCGGGAATTCCAAGTCTACTGCCGAGATACCGGCATCCAATTGTGCAAGTTCCCCAGCAAGTCGGCGCTGGATGAGGCCGCCCGCATGGGCTTCCGCAGCTTCTCTAGCGGACGGCCTATTATGGAAGAGCGCATCATTCAGTTCCTCTTTGCTACCGATCTGGGCCGCAAACTGTCTAAGCGCAACCTGTGGCTCGCCCTCAGTCTGGCCGACGCCCTTAAGCAAATGGGCGTAGAGCGCAAGCACCTACGCTGGACGGTGGAAAAAGACTATCGCACCATTAATCTTTTCTCAGCCTTCCGCGATTCGGCGCTGCTCTTCGAAGTCCAGGAGGAGGCCGTATCAGCCGACATCGCCTTCCGTTTCTTATCGCGGGCCCGCTACTACCGTCCCGACGCCGCCTTTCTGGTGACCCCGCTACCGCTGCGCCAGGACGCCCGCGCACTGATTGACGCCTACCGCCCCGAGAGCGGAATGCGGGTGCGCATCCTGCACGACCTGAGTCAACTTAGCAAGGAGTTGGAGCGGGTCCAAGGCCAAACCATGGACCGCTCGGTGGAAGACCTGCTGCAGCGCTTCGGCAACTTGACCTGGGTGAACGTCGGCAATTGCGTGGGTGAACACCTGTTGGGACCTGAACCAGAACCCACCAGCATTCAGGAATCCAGCGAGAGCCTTTCGGAGGAGCCAGAGATCCTGGAGGCGGTCAGCGAGG
>JALHOV010000448.1 GCA_022842865.1 Vulcanimicrobiota bacterium
CCGCTCTTAGCCTCGCTATCGTGGGATTGATGTCCCTGGGTGCCAGTGCGCAGAACTGTCCGACGGCCGACAGCTTGGGCTTGTCCTCCGAGCAACGCAGTCAGCTGTTCAATATTTCCAAGGGCGGCAACATGTCCGACCCCGCCGTCCAACAGCAGATTATGGGCATATTGACTCCCCAGCAGCAGAATCAACTGGGACAGTACTACCAGCAGTATAACGATAACGGAGGCCGAGGCCGCCGCCATCGGCGCAGTAACAACGGTGGAGGCTTCTCTAACAACGGCTACAACGGCGGCTTCGCCAACGGCAACACCAACGGCACCTGCGACAACAACGGCTACAATAATTCGGGATTCAATAACACCGGCTACAACGGTTCACCCTACATCAACGGGCAGCAGCCTTACTATAATCCGGGCAATACCGGCTACAATCCGGGCTACAACAACGCGGGCTTTAACAATAACCCAGGCTTTAACAATACCGGCTTCTTCCCCGGCAACAATGGTTATAACAACGGCTACTACCCTGGTTATAACAATAACAACAATCAGGCCGCCCAGATCGGCATCGGAGTGCTCAGCGGGCTTCTCAACAGCGGGATGCTCAACGGAATGTTTAACGGCATGTTCAACGGCGGTTTCCGCTAAAACACCTGTCCCATCGTTAGGGAGGTCGGTCCCACGCCGACCTTAGCCCTCGCCGCAGTGCAACCTGGTCCTGTAAGACACGGGTTGGCTACGGCGAGGGCCCCTTTTTTTTCACCCACAAGGCCACCCTGGAAATCGACGAGAAGGACGGCCTGATGGTGCGCGCCAACTTCATCCAACGCTTACCGATCCGCTGGGTTATCCTGGGGGCCACTCTGGCGACCCTGATGGTATCCATGCTAATCTGGACCTTGGGCGCATTTTGGCTGGGGCATACTTTCCTGTGGTATTCCCAAGTTTATCGGATGGTCGCTCAAGTCCGCATCGTTTGGACCGGTCAAGAGCCCGAGTCGGGCAGTCGCAACGGCTTGCCCGCGTCTGACAGCTACCCGGAGGACGCGGCCGCGCGCGTAGCGGCACTAGATTCTCGCGGCACTTCGGCCCGAATTTTCGATACCAATGGACGTTTGCTGGCTCATTCCGCCAACGCTCCGGAAGTCCCCGAAGCGGATCTGGACCACTTGCATCAGGCCCTCTCGTTGCCCGAGGACACGCGCAACCGCAGTATCGCCTACACCTGGCGCAGCAAGCGTTTCGAATACATGGTCTTGCTCTTGCCCATCCGCAAGAATCACCACGACGTCGGAGTTCTCCAGTTCAACTCGGTGCGTTTTCAACCGCGCGACCTGAGTTTGCGCATGCTGGGCTATCTCGGAGTGGCGGCCGCGGTGGCCTTGCTCGTTTCCGGAATGGGAGCGTTGTGGGTGGCTCACTGGCTGGCGGTTCCGATCGAACGCTTACAACAGGCGACCCTCAAACTACAGCGGGGCGATTTCAAGGCCCGCACCGGGCTGAGCGGGGTGAGTAGCCGCAACGAAGTCTTTCAGTTGTCGGCGGCCTTCGACGAAATGGCTGACTCGGTCGAGTACAGCCTGGAGAGCCAACGTCGTTTTGTTGCCGATGCCTCGCACGAGCTCAAGACCCCTTTGACGGCCATCGGTGGCATGGCCGATATGCTAAAACTTGGCCAGGACGCCGAGAAACAGCGTAAAGCGGTCGATATCATCTCCCGTGAGAGCGATCGAATGTCCAAACTGGTGGCTGATTTGCTCACCCTCTCCAAGGCGGGTCAAAAGCCGGCCGAGCAGACCATCGAGCACATGTCCCTGACTTCGGCCTTGGAGGAGACGGTCGACGTTCTGAGCACCCTCCATCCCCAGCGCAAGATTGAGGTGGACGCGGAAAAGGATATCTACCTGATGGGCAACCGCGATGAACTCACCCGGTTGATGCGAAACCTGCTCGACAATGCGGTTGCCTATACACCGTCCAGCGCCCGTATCAAGGCTTCGCTGCGCCTGGCCGAGGAGGGCGTGGTCCTGGAAGTGGCCGATGAAGGTCCCGGCATCGAAGCCCGCGACCTGCCCTTCCTTTTCGAACGATTCTATCGTCCCGATTCTTCGCGTGCCCGCAAAACGGGTGGAAGCGGACTGGGCCTGGCCATCGTGCAGTCGATTGCCGCCCGCCATAACGGACGCGTGAGCGTGACCAGCGAAGTAGGCAAAGGAAGCTGCTTTCGAGTGGTATTTGGAGGTCGCAAATGAGTAAACCCAAGGTGCTGGTGGTGGACGACGAGGAGTCAATTCTAGACTTCATTACGATGGCGCTGGAGCACGATGGATATCAGGTGGTAACCGCCACCACAGGCGCCCAGGCTCTGGAGGTCTATCAGGAAGAGCGTCCTCAGATGGTGATCCTGGACTGGATGTTGCCCGACCTGGATGGATTGCAGGTTTGCCAGCGGTTGCGCCAGGCTTCCAGCGTGCCCATCTTGATGCTCACCGCCAAGGGCGAGTGGGAGGACCGGGTGAAAGGCCTGGACGCCGGGGCCGATGATTATCTGGCCAAGCCCTTCAAATATCAGGAGTTACTGGCCCGGATGCGGGCCGTCTTGCGTCGCACCGGCAGCGACGTGGGATCAACCCTGACCTTTGGGGATCTGAATCTGAACGTCTCCAATCGCACTTTGCTGCGTCAGGAAAAGCCGGTGGAACTGACGCACCGCGAGTTTGAGCTGCTCGAATACTTGATGCGCAACCCTCGCCAGCTGGTCAGCCGAGAACAGCTTCTCACCCACATTTGGGGTTGGGACTACGATGGCAACGCCAACGTGGTGGAAGTCCACCTCAGTTCCTTGCGGTCCAAGCTGCAGGACAATGACCGCAAGCTCATCCGCACGGTTCGTGGCGCCGGCTACATCCTTGGAGGTTGAGCTTAGGCAATCTTCAGAAATCTACCTCGGTGGCTTCAGATTTTTTCGCTATAGTGAGTTCAACGGGGGTCACAAGAAAGGAATTTACGATGAATAAATTTTCAAGCCTACTGGTCGGTGGAGCTCTCCTGGTTGGACTGGCCCTGGCCGCTCCCGCCGAACGAGGTCATGATCGTGGTTCGCCGCTAGAGCACCTGAAAAGCTCGCTAAATCTTAGCGAAGATCAGGTTGCCCGATTGCAGCCCACCTTCGATTCCATCCGCAAAAAGCACCAGGCCGACCGGCAGGCCTTCGAAGCCAGAATGAAGACCATTCTCACGCCCGAGCAGCAGCAGAAAATGGCCGAGGCTCGCAAGGAGCGCAAGCGCGGCGGTCTTCGCGATTTGAATCTGACCGATGACCAGAAAGCGCAGATGAAGAGCTTCTGGCAGTCTCAGCGCGAGGGCAAAAAGGCCGCTTGGGAAGCCGAGCGGAGCCAGATCGATTCGCAGCTGCAGGCCACGCTCACGCCGGAGCAAATGACCAAATACACCGAAATGAAGGCCAAGATGAAGGAGCGTTGGGCCGACAAAGGAGGCCGCCGCGGCCACCACCGTCCTCGCCCTGACGGCGCCCAGTAAAACGGGGTTAACGCCCGGACCTTACGGTCCGGGCGTTTTTTCGTGCCCGGCCGGTGGGCGCCAGTAAGACCAGATGGCCGCTGGCAACTGTTTCCAATCATCCACCGACGAGAGCAGGTAAGCGGCCAGGGCCCCCACTCCGAGCAAGGGCTCCAACCACTCCCCGGGAAAGATTCGGGCGGGGGTGAGATCGCAGCGCAAGTGCTCGAAGCCCAGCCGGTTGATGCGGCGGACCGTCTTGCGCAGGGACAGGCTGGCTCGGTTCCGGACGGCCTCGCGGCGAAGCAAGTGGGTGTCCAGCATGGGCACCAGCGTGAGCAAGTCGGCCACCCACCAGGCATTGTGAGGCCTGGCCAGGCAAAGGCGCAGCAAGAGATGCTCAGGTGCCAGCAAGCGCATGCCTTCCACCCTGTGTTCCGGAGGAGCGGCGGGGTTGGAGCGGTTGGGAAGCATGCGGGTAACCAATCGCACGGGAGTGGCGCTCTCGGGGCATTCATGGAAAGCCCCGCCGGGTACGCGCCCGAGCACATGGAATCCCTGGCTCTCGAGTTGGCGCGATACGGCCTCCAGGCGGGCTGGGGCCACCCAACCCTCGAGCGCGTGGATCGGACGATGCCCGGCACTTGCGTAGCAGCCCAGCAGCAAGGCCAGGTCTCCCAGCCAGAGGATTTCTTCACCCAGCCGGCGAGCCATTTCCATTTTGGCTAGATTGCTCGCACGGGTGTGCTCGAGAATGAGGCGGAAGGTGGGCTGCTCATCTTGCTGATCGGGCCATTCTCCCGCCACCAGGCAGAGCAGCTGGGCCGCCGGGTTGGGAAAAGTGGCCAGGGGATAGAGGCGACAACGCTCTTCCCAGGCAGCCCGTCGCCGATGGGCCGGCCCTCGCACGGTCTCCAGCAAGAGTCTTTCGGGGTGACTGAGAATCAAGGCGTGCCCGCTTCCTAAGGAGCCAGATACTCGCTGATATGAATGCTGCAGCGAGCTCCCCGTTCGCGCTCGTTGAGGACGCTGTTGAGTGGGCGAATGTCGGCGATTTCAATCTCCACGAATTCGAACGGGTTGGTGCCGTCACGGATATCCAGACGTTTGCCGTTGGCCGGATGAATCGTAAACACGATGTGGTTGGGCCCGAGGGCGTTCCGGTCGGCGCCCGTCAGCTTTTGGGCGTAGAATTCGGCCACTTTCAGAGGCGGCTGGTGCGAGTCGTAGTACCAACTGTTGCGCACCGCGTAGATGTGACCGGCGTTGTTTAGCCGCTCCCCCAGGGTTTTGGTCCTGCTCTGCATGGTAGGAAGCATGGGGATTTCCTTTTGAAAGTGGGCTCCGGGCAGGACACGCTCGGCCCAGGCGAAACCGAACAAAAAAATCAAAACGAAAACCGTTCGCATAACCACGGCATATTGGCCTCCTTCGGGGGCCACGCCTGCCGAGGTGCTCAGGACTCTGTCGCGAAGGGCCGCCCATTGAAGGGGGCTACGGCTATGACTGGTACTTCAGAAGAACTTAAACAGGCTTGGATCAAGGCGTGGGTCGCTTATGGTTTTGGCGACTACGAGGTCGCCTCCAAGCGATTCCAGTTCTGGTTGCAGCGCTTCCATTCCGAGCGCCAGCAGTTGTCCTCCTACTGGAGTCCTCGCATTCAGGCAAACTGCGAGCAGTTGCTGGCCGAAATTGCCCGACATGCGAAACCGGCCCGCCGCGCCAGCACCCCGATCGCCGAACAGCAACGAGTCAACAGCGCTTTTTGGGCAGGTCGTCACCTGATGGTCATGCTTTCGCGGCAGGACCGCACCATCGAGGGGACCGTGCCCATCGTGCGACCGACCCCTTCCGGGGAGCGCCTGACCAGCGAGGTGGTGCCCCCGGCTCCCGCTCCCCGCGCGGCCGCTCGACCGGTGCCTGCCCCTGCGCCTGCTGCCGCTCGGCCGGCTGCGCCTCCCCCGCCGCCGCCCCGACCGGCCAAACCCGCTCCCCCCCCTCCGCCGCCAGTGGTGGAAGTTCCCCTGGTGGTCGAGCCGCCGGTCACACCGGCTACTCCTCCCCCGGTTGAGGTAGCCGTGGCGCCCACGCTGACCCCCCCTCCAGCACTGGAATCCGAGCCCACCGTCGAGGATCTAGGAGCGGGGTTGGAAGACCTCTCCCTGGACGACCTGGATCTCTCCGAACTGGATGGGGATCTGGACCTGGGTGAACTGGATCTGGACGACGCCTCCCTGGAAGACCTGGACATGGAAGGCTTGGAAGGTCTCGAAGACCTGGAAGGAATCGAGGGGCTCGAAGGGCTGGACGACCTCGACCTGGATGGCAACCTCGACGAACTCGACCTGGGCGAAATCTGAGATCCAAGATTCCCCCCTGATAGCAGGGAGTTCATCACCTGTTAATGATTTCAGGGTTCTTTCAGGTACATAATGGGCTCCACACACAAACCTAACTCAGGAGGCCAAGACCTTGATTTCCAACGCATCCAACGCATTTCGTCCCGGTGAAGTAATCGTCCGCTTAAAGGGAGACTCGGCTTCGCTGGCCTCCGAAGGTGGCTTTGCCGCCAAGTATGGCGCCACCGTGGCCGACACTTTCGAATTCGGCAACCAGGGCCTGATCGACCGCGGCCAGATGATGCAGCTTAAGCTGCCGGCCGGATTGACCACCGAGCAGGCCATTGCCAAGATGAAGCAAGACCCCAGCGTCGCCTACGCCGAGCCCAACTTCATCTACACTCTTCCCAAGAACGAGCGCACCCAGGGCCAGCAGCCCGGCGGCCCTCCCGCCCAGCAGGACGGCCCCGCGCAATTTGTGCCCAACGACCTGGGTGAAGACCTGTGGGGTATGCACAACACCGGCCAGAACGGTGGCACGGCCAACGCCGACATCGATGCCCCGGAAGCCTGGGCCATTCACACCGGCCGCAATGACGCTCCCATCATCGCCGTCATCGACACCGGCGTCGACTACAACCATAGCGACCTCAAAAGCAATATGTGGACCAACCCCGGCGAGATTGCTGGAAACGGCATCGACGACGACGGCAACGGCGTGATTGACGACGTGCACGGCTACAATGCCTTCTCCGACAACGGCGACCCGAT
>JALHOV010000449.1 GCA_022842865.1 Vulcanimicrobiota bacterium
AACGGAGCTTTCGCCCAAGCTTTCTAGGCTGACCCGGTCTGACGCAAAAAAGCCCGCCACCGGCGGGCTTTTTTGTTTGACCAGGGAGTTTGGCCGGGCTTGCGGAAAATCTGCCTTCCATGCTAGAGCAGTTTTTCGCGGCCCAATCCGATCAATCGAATTCCCCCCTGACCCTGAAACTGAGGAAGACCCTGGATGAGCACATCCAGGGCAGCGTCGAATTGGCCGATCTGGTCTACGCACTCTCGGCAGAATGCTCCCTCGTGCAGGAAGCGTCGGAGGAGCCGCCCGAGGGCAAGGCCGGCGATCATTACTTGCGCGCTCTGCAGCTCTACTACGAGGCTCTCTGCCTGGTGGGCCGAGAGTTGGAACAAACCGGCGAGCTGAGCGAAGAAAGCGAGGAGGCCGCTTACGAACTGACGGGGGAAGCCGACCGGGCCTTCAACGACTTCGAATTCGAAGCGTCTCAAATCAAAGAGGCCGAGAGCGAAGCTTAGGTCAGGCCTCCACTTCAGGGGGCTTGCGCAATCTCAGAAGCTTGCTTGACAGGGCGTCCAGGCTGAGCAAACCGGCACCGCTAACAACCAGCCAGAGCAAAAAGACGAGGTAGGCAAAGGCAGTGATTTCGGCCGGCACCTTCTCGGACTCCTGGGTCCAGCTGGCCAGGAAGTCGGCTTTGTCGGCGGTGAGTAAGGCCACCACCATGGTGGCGCTGAGCAGAAAGCTGACCGGACGAGTCAGTAAACCGATCATCAATAAAATCCCCCCGTAATACTCGAGATGAGCCACAAAGGGCGCCTGGTATTTGGCGTAGGGAACTCCTAGAGAAGTGAAAAACTCGATCACGCCGTCGAGATTTTTGAGTTTGCCCGAGCCTGTCATATAAAAGCCGAACCCTACCATCAAGCGGGTGAGCACGGCCGGCAGCGACTGCAGCCAGGGTAAAAAGCGGTCCCAGTAGGTCAGAAACAATCGTATCTTTTGCATGCGCCCCCCAATGTCGTGGCGGCGGCCAAGGTTCCGTTCGCCCATGCCAGCCTGAAAGAATCCTGAACCCCCTGTACCTCAGTTAACAAATCTCTAACTAGTTCTACCCATTGTAAGAGTTAGTGTTAGATCAACAACACGACACAAAAATATACACGCAGGGGTTGAAGTCATGCTCATCAGTAACCACACCAAAGCCGCTCAAGCTCAAGCCAACAAGAAGCCCGCCAAGGCCAAACCGGCCGCCGAAGAGGGAGGCCAGGAAATCAAAGACTGGACCGTGCTGATGTATATCGCCGGCGACAACGACCTGGAACCCTACGCGGCCCACATGATGCAGCAGATCGAAGACAAGTGCGGAACCACCGAGAACATCAACGTGGTAGCACAGCTGGGCCGCATGGAACAGGGTGACCTGAAGAAGCTTTACGAAGGTCAGGGCCGCAAGTATGAGCCCACCGGCATTGACGGCGACTGGGGCGGAATGCGCCGCTACCTGGTGACTCAGCAGGACCGCACCGAAGATCAGAGCGGCAAGATTTTATCCAAAGTGATCGGCAAACCCACCGATAAGAAGATGTCGGACGCCACCACCTTGGCCGACTTCCTGGTCTACGGCATGAAGAACTATCCCTCCAAGCACACCATGGTGGTGCTGGCCGACCACGGCGGTGGCTGGCTGGGAGCCTTCACCAGCGATGCTTCCGCCTCGGGCCACAGCATCATGACCCCCGACCAGATCTCGAGCGCCTTCAAAATCGCCGAGACGGCCACCGGCAAGAAGCCCGAAGTGGTCGACATGGTCGCCTGTTTGATGGCCACCAGCGAAGTTGCTTATCAGATGAAGGACCGCGCCAAGTATCTGCTGGCCTCCGAAGAAATCGGCACCACCGCCTCCTTCGACTACGGCCCCATCATCGCCGGCATCGATGAAGCCAGCAAGAGCGGTAAACCGGTCAGCCCCAAAACGCTGGCCAAGAACATCGTTCACACCTACGACGACAACCCGGAGGCCTTCAAAACCAAGTCGGCCGTGGACCTGCCCAAGATGGCCGCCGTCAAAGAGACCTTCAAAGTTCTGGTCGACCAGCTCAAGGCCAGCAAAATTGCTCCCGAAGCGGTGGCAGCCGCCATTCAGGGCGCGCAGAACTTCGGCATCACCGAAGGCGCCATCTACCCCTTCTACGACGAAATCCGCGACCTCAAGGGTCTGGCCGATAACCTGACCAACGCCGAACTGATCGACGACAAGAAAGTGCGCGCCGCCGCCAAGGCTGTGAGCCTGGCCGTAGAAGCCAGCGTCATCGACAACCTGGCCCACGACTACAAGCGCTACGAGGAGAAAGGCGAAGGCCGCACCCTCGACGGCAAAGAGACTTTCAAAGATGTGCGCATCTACGAAGGAACCTACCAATCCCACGGCCTCAGCGTCTTCGCTCCGCTCAGCGAGAAGCTGGTCAAGAGCGCCAAGATGGCTGAATACGGCGCACTGGACTTCACCAAGGAAACCGGCTGGGGCGAATACATCGGACAGCTCAACAAGGCTCTGGTGGCCAACGCCAAGGAGCGCGCCGAAGCCGAGACGGGCGTAGTAGCCCGCCCCGAAACTCCGCCTGAGGTCTAAAAGGCCCAAGCAAAAACCCCGCTCAAAGCAGCGGGGTTTTTGCTTTTGTCAGCTGCCCTTGACAGACTAGGGGTGGAACCAGAAGACGCAGGCAAAGAAGAGATAGGTTGCCAGGAAAAGCGCCCCCTCCAACCAGTTGCTTTCGCCATCTTGTAGCGAGGTGGTGGCGATCTGGACGGCTGACAACAGGGCCACCATCTCAAAGGGATTGAGGGCCAGGCTCATGGGCTTGCCGATACCGTGTGAGACCAGCACCAACACAGGCGCGACCATCAAGGCAATCTGCAGGCAAGAACCCATGGCAATCTGATAGGAAAGCTCCATTTTGTTCTCGCGCGCCACCCAGATGGCTACAGAGCCTTCCGAAGCATTTCCCACCACGGCCACGATCACCACGCCCACGAACATCTCGCTGATGCCGATGTGGGTCACGTGCAGCATGTGGTTCATGGAGTCGACGAACACCTCACTGAGAAAGGCCGCAACCAGGGTGCCGCCCAGCAGCATGCCCACGGCCGTCTTGAGCGACCATTCTGGTTCTTCGTGCTCGCCTTCATGGGGCATGAGCAAGAAGCGGTGGGTGCGCAGCGAGAAGATCAGGCTTAACACGTAAAGGCTGAGCAAAACGATGGCTGCGGCCAGGGAAACCTGGTGTTCCAGGACCGGAAAGTTGGCCTTGTTCAGCTTCGGATCCCAGGTGTAGACCAGGTGTACGAAGGTAGGCACCAGCAAGCAGATCATGGCTACCCAGAGCATGCCGATGTTGACGTTGGCTCCGGTGCGCGTGAATTTTTGCACGGGATATTTCATGCCGCCGTAGACCATGGCCGCCCCCAACACCAACAGCAGGTTGCCCAGAATGGAGCCGGTGATGGAAGAACGCACCACGTCGTGTAGTTCTATTTTTTGCAGAGCCATGATGGCGATCATGAGCTCGGTCACATTGCCGAAGGTGGCGTTGATGAGGCCGCCCCAGAGAGGACCGGCATAGACGGAAATCTCTTCGGTGGACCGCCCCATCAGGGTGACCGTGCCCAGAATGCCCAGGGCGGAAAGCAAAAAAAGCGGCACGCCCAGTCCCAGATGCATGGAGTGCATGATTAGGGAGGGAATGACACACAAACTCAGGATCGAAATTTTGGGTAGCGACTTGATGACTTTCCACATAACGAGGGGGGCAAGTTCCCTGACTAGAGGAGCACTCCTCTGAGAAGGCCTGTTGCTCAGTGGACGTTTTCTTGCGCAAAGACGGGGCATAAAGGCCCTATGCGTATCTGGCTGATGTGGCTCTTGCTGGCACTCCCCCTCTTAGCCGTCCCCCTGGATCGTTACGAACCCAGTATTGCCGCCTACGAGGCGGCCGACAAGTTGAGACCACCGGAATCCGGCGGGACTTTATTTTTGGGAAGCTCCACCTTTGCGCTCTGGGGTCACGATTTGGAGCGAGAGTTTGCTCGTTTTCATGCCATCAACCGCGGTTTCGGCGGCAGCACCATCGCGGAAGTGGACCATTATTTGGAACGAATTTGCTTTTCTTATCGACCGCAACTGGTGGTGTTTTATGTCGGCACTAACGACGTGGCCGATGGGCATTCCCCGCAGCAAATCGCCGACGACTTTGGACATCTCCTGGCCCACCTGCGCCGCGGTTTACCCAATACCCGCGTGGCCTATGTTTCCATGGCCGTGCCGCCATCACGGGTCCAGTTCGCCCGCCAATATGAGGAGGCCAATCGCAAATTAAAGCAATTGTGCTATAAGGAACCCAATTTGGATTTCATCGACGTCAGCCCATTGCTGCTAGATGGCCAGGGTCAACCCAAGCCGGAGTATTATCGGGACGATCTGCTGCACATGAAGCCCTCCGGCTACGCCGTCTGGACTCCGGTGCTACGCGAGTATCTCGAGCGCCATATTATAAACGACGCTTACGCCAATCCTTATACAGACTTTGCACAAATTTTCCGGCCGCTGTCTCGCGCCAGCGCTTCACTTCCTCGCGCACTTCGTCGGGAGCATCCTGAAAATTGAGGGCGTTTCCTCCATACTCGGGAATACACAGAGCAGCCCCGGCGTAGGAAGCGAAGACGATGTCGGCGGCCGAGATCTTGTCTCCGTAAAGATAGTTCTTGCCACCGTGCAATAAATGGTCGACGGATTCGAAGAACTGACCGATGCGCTTGACGCTCATCTTAAAATTGGAAGGGTTCAGCTTGAGCTTGGATTTCAAACCAAAGTGGATGAAAAACGACATCCAGCGGAACTTTTTGACCTGGTCTTCGGCCGCTCCCTTGCTGCACAATTCCACGAACTGAGCCCGGGTCAGAAAGGTCTGCACGAAGGCGATCACCTCGGGGGCCAACTTGGTATCGCAGCGTTGGCAAAAGTCCTTGATGACCGAGCCTTGAATGGGATCCTCGGGAAAGAGCTTCTGGTGACCAGGCAATTGGGCGTCTACCCAGCGCAAAATATCGGAAGAATCCGTAAAAAGGTCTTTCTTGTGGACCACCAGGGCCGGGCAGGTGTTGCCGGCGTGGATGCGCTTGAGAGCGGCGCGGTGCAATCCGGGGATACAGCGCTCTTCGGTGTAGCTGCGGCCCAGCAAGTCCATGGACCAGCGGGCCTTCTCGGAGTAGGGACTTGGTCCCATGGTCACCAGGTAGAGGTTTGCCACCGCCCATCCTTTGTATTCGAACGGGGGTTTCCTCCAAAACGCCGCTGGTCGTCAAAGGGTTGCGTTCTTCCCGATCCAGCCTTTCCTCCAAAAGTAGTAAAGCTCTCCGCTGGCAATCAAGAGCATGACCATCAGGCACCACGGATAGCCGTAGCGGGCGTTGAGTTCAGGCATGCTATACGGCGATTTTTCGGTATTGAAGTTCATTCCGTACACCCCAGCGACAAAAGTAAGGGGGACAAAAATTGTGGTGATAATGGTGAGCACCTTCATCACTTCATTCATCCGGTTGCTTAGAGAGCTGAGGTAAATATCCATCATGCTCGAGGCCAGTTCGCGATAGCTCTCCAGCACTTCGACGACCTGGATGCTGTGGTCGTAACAGTCCCTCAGAAACAAGCGCGTGTCGCGAGAGATTAACGGGGTTTCCTCGCGTAAGAGGGGATTGATGGTTTCGCGCAGCGGCCAGACGGCTCGTCTCACAGCTAAGAGGTCGCGCTTCAGCAGATGAATTTCCTGAACCACCTGACGATTTGGTTCGGACATCAGGCTATCTTCATATGCTTCCAGTTGCTCACCCAGGTCCTCCAGAATGGGAAAATAAGCTTCTATGACGGCGGCGATCAGCGTGTAGGCGAGAAAATCAGGCCCTCCGCTCCGGAGCTTGCTGGCTGCCTTGCGCAGACGGTCGCGCACGGGTTCAAAACAATCTCCCGAGATTTTCTCCTGGAATGAAATTAAAAAGTCGTGGCCTACAAAGAGACTCAGTTGCTCGGTTTCCACCCGACCCTCGTGCCGGTAGAGCATTTGCAGACTGATAAAAAGATGCTCATCGTAAATGTCGACTTTGGGTCGCTGATGGCTACTGACCACGTCTTCCAAGGCCAGTTTGTGAAGGCCGAAAATGCGTCCCAGTTCGGACACAACGTGGGAGTCTCCCAGACCGTCCACATTGATCCAGAGGACCGGCAACTTTCCCTTCCTGTCTTCCATCCAGCGGAAGTCTTTGAGTTTGGTTTCTTCCAGTTTGGCCAGCCCGTAGCTCATGCAGTCCACGACCGGAGCGGGTGCGTGCGGGTCGATGCATAAACTGCCGGCCGGAGACCAATGAGGATTACGGCGGCGCTTCTTTGCTCGTCCCACGATCTAGGGTTCGTCTCACCATGGCCTGACACCTATCCTCGCATTGGAACCTTTCGGTTCCACAGGAATCTTTGTCCAGGACGTGTGGAGTCCGCTCTGGCCAGGGTAGAATCGGGCTATGAAAATGAGCCTGATCTTACTGCTGGCCCTGACCTCGGTGGTGGGCGCCGAAGACGTCCGTCAGTCCATCCT
>JALHOV010000450.1 GCA_022842865.1 Vulcanimicrobiota bacterium
CGAACTGCCCAACCTTAGTTAAAGCGACCGGGTCCGCGAGATGATTCCGGTGGCCTGGCGTCGGCTGCGAGAGGTGCGCGAGAGCGAGGCTGGAAGAGACTTGACTCGACTTGGTCCGAAAGACTAGACTAACCAAATGCAAGTCAATGTGCACGAAGCCAAAACCCAGCTTTCCCGTCTGCTAGAGCGGGCGCACAGCGGGGAAGAGATTGTAATTGCCAAAAACGGCCGACCCTATGCCCGCTTAGTCCCCATCGAACCTTCTCAGCCCCGCCAATTGGGCTTTCTTCGTGGCACCTTTGAGGTCGGCTCGGAATTTTTTGAGCCGATGAGCGACGACGAATTGAGGCTTTGGGAGGGGTTGTGAAGTTACTCCTGGACACTCACGCCCTGCTTTGGGCTCTGTCCACCCCCGAAAGGCTGTCCACGGCGGCCCGTCTGGCCCTGGAAGAATCATCCAACGACCTGTGGCTCTCCAGCGTTTCTTTTTTTGAGATTGCCACCAAAGTCCGCAGCGGAAAGCTGCCCAGTCCCGGTCCCTTGCTGACTCATTGGAATTTGACGATTTCTCGGTTGAATGCCAAAATTTTGGAAGTTTCGGTTGCTCAGGCTATTTTGGCCGGTTCTCTGGATCTGGCTCATCGCGATCCGTTCGACCGGCTGCTGGGCGCCCAGGCCATCGAGCAGAACTTGCATCTGGTCACTTGCGACGAAGCTTTTTCGGATTTCCCACAGCTTAAGGTCCTGTGGTAGCAGGAAGCCGAGAGGCGCTACTGGTCTCGTCTTGAATCGGGCCTTATGAAAGTGTGCGTAGCGGGCGATGAAAATGAAATCCAGATCGAGGTGGGCGGCAAAACCTACATGGGCGATCTGCACGAGGCTTCCGTGGATGACGATGGTCCCGAGATCTGGCAAATCGACGGGCTACTGCTGGAGACCGACCAGATCTTGTGCTTGAATTCGTTGGAAAGTCTGGCTCGGGATTTTCTTGAGCAACGAGGCATTCAGTTCGACGAGTTGTCGGTGAGTTCGGACTCTTTTCGGGAATAGTCAGCCGTTCGGAAGCGCCTAAGCCCCTTCCTCGTCCGACCTGTGAAGGAGCCGCGATATGCCCGCGAACGCGTCGGGCATGACAAGTCCGGCTTTTGATGAACTTAGCGTGAACTCGTGGGTGGTGGCGGCGGGTCGTCCTTCTGCAGTTGGCGCACCGCTCAATGTTCCCATCATACCCGCTTCCAACTTTACCCTGGGAAGCACACAGGCCTATGCGCGTGACGATGGCACGCCGACTTGGGAAGCGCTGGAAGAGATCGTGGGCGGGCTTGAAGGAGGCAAGTCGGTAGCCTTCGCATCAGGAATGGCCGCCATCTCCGCTGTTTTCGATCAGCTCACTGCGGGCGCGTTGGTGGTCCTTCCAGAGGACTGCTATCAGGGAGTCGCCGGACTGGCGGCGGCGGGAGCTGCCAGGAACCGGTGGACGGTCGAGCGGCTGGCGGTGGATGACACCTCCGGCTGGGTCCGTGCCTGCGCGCACGCCGATTTGCTCTGGCTTGAGAGCCCCTCCAACCCGCTGTTAACCGTTGCCGATTTGGCGGCCATTTGTGGTGTCGTTCGGAAACCCGGCTCCATCCTGGCGGTAGACAACACCTTCGCCACGCCCTTGAATCAGCGCCCGCTTTCCTTTGGCGCCGATGTGTCGATCCAGTCCGCCACCAAGTTCATCGGCGGCCATTCGGATCTGTTGGCCGGCGTGGCCACGACTCAGGACGAAGCCCTGTGGGAGGCCCTGCGCAAATCGAGGGAGCTCAACGGGGCGACGCCGGGGGCGTTGGAGGCTTATCTGGCGGTTCGAGGAGCACGAACCCTGGCGGTCCGACTCGAGCGGGCCCAGATCAACGCCAAGGTTTTGGCCGAGCGACTGGCTGAGCATCCGCTGGTCTCCGTGGTCCGCTATCCGGGTCTGGCAACCCATCCGACTCACGAAGTCGCCCGGCGCGTGCTGAAGGGGTTCGGCTCGATCCTCTCTTTTGACGTGCGGGGCGGCGCGGTGGAAGCGGACGCTGTTTGCGCAGCCGTTCGCTTGATTCGCCACGCCACCAGCCTGGGCGCCGTAGAAACCACCATGGAACGGCGGGCGGCCATCCCTGGCCAGGAACACCTTCCGGCATCGCTACTACGTATCAGCATTGGGATCGAGGATGTCGAGGACCTGTGGAGGGATCTCGACACCGCCCTTCGGGTTTCGTGATGTTGCCAACATGTAGACGTTTTGTAAACAATTGTGGGCGGAGTTCCCGGTATGGAGGCAGAAAGGGAGGGCCATGATCGACAAACTCAAGTCCGCCAGCCCACTTTTAGCCGGTCGTCCTCCCGCGTTGACGCGGAAGGGCTCGGATAGCGAAGCCACCAAGCCCAATGATACCGTGGATTGGTCGCGCGGCAATGAGTTCCGATTGGCGGCCCCTCCCGACCTGGCCACGATGAAGCAGGCTGAGGTTCCTCAGGTGAAGGCGCACGGGCTGGCCGATATCGGGCGCAAGATTGGTCTGGGCGTGGCTTTGACCATCACGGGGGTGGTGGGATTGGCCGGTGCGGCGCAGGCTCAGACGGCCCAGGTGCGCACGGCTCCGGTGGAGGCCAATCGGCCAATGACGCTGGCCGAGGCGGTGCGGGCCAGTCTTCCCAACCGCGATCAGACGCCGGTTCGGGTGTCCACCACTCAGGAGGTGGTCAATCAGTTTCAGGCGGGGCGGCAGCTTTACGTGGTGGGCAACCCGCAATACAAGGGGCAGGCCCTGAGCGCTGCCGATTATGCCAGATTCGAGTCGGTCATGAAGGATCATCCCAACGCTTACCTGGTGTTGGTGGCCAGCAGCAACAATATCCGCCAGGATGATCTCACGCTTTCGCGGGGCATCGGCAACAGCCCGGCTTTCACCAGCAATGTGGACTCGCGCACGGGTGAGAAAAACGGCCAGGTCTTTATGATTTACTTCCACACTTCCGATCAGAGCTTCATCCAGCGCACCGGTAAGGACCGGGCCATGTTCATGCGCTCCGAGCAACTGCTGGACGACGCCGGGGTGGGCGAGGGCAACTTCGTGGACCGCGAAACGCTGCAGAACAAGGAACTTTTCAACATCTACGTGCAGGGCATTCAGGCGGGACAAGACGTTCCCACCGCTCTGGGCGGCGTTCTGAACCGGATCGATCGCGGCGTAGACAATTACATCACCAATTATGTGCAGGGTTCTCAGACCAGCATCGACGCGGGGCGGACCGCTCTGAGGGGTGTGGAACCCAGAATTCGGGATTTCCAGAGACAGCACGGCACCCGGGGCGCGCTCGGCTCTCCCGACGTGGACGGTTGGAAGGCCAAGCTGGATCAGGCTCAGTCTCTGGTCTCGCAGCGTCGCTTCCAGGCGGCCGCGGAACTGGCCAAATCGGTGCAGAACTCCATTGCCGGCTACGAGTCGGCGCTGAACAACTTCGCCCAGGCGCCGGCTCTGGCTCAGCAGGCACAAGGGCTGGTGGACCGGGCCGAGCAGCAGTTGTCCGGATTGGAAGACAACGGGCCGGCTCAGGCCGCCCGTCGCGACATCCAGCAGGCCAGGGACGAAATCAGGGCTTATCAGGCCAGCTATGCGGCCGGCAATACCGACTATCAGAGCCATTTGACGCGCGCCGGCGAGCTGGCCCGGAATGCCGTCGATCAGGTGGCCGCTTCGAAATCTCAGACCGAGACCGTCAAGAACGTCAAGCTGTACGGCGGGGGAGCGCTGGCGGCGGTATTGCTGGTAACCGGCATCGGCCTGAACCACCGGGCTCGCAAGAAAAAGGGCGAGGCCGAGGGTGAAGTGGATGAGGCCATGGCCAAATTGGGCGACAAGTCCAAAGAGCTGGTGCGCATCATGAACGCCGAGTCTTTTGAGGATGTTTCCCAATATACCGGATTGACCCAGAAGATGGCCAACGAACTGATCGCCAGCACGGCCGATTCGCTGGCCTTGATGGGCGGCGGCGAGAAGTTTATCGCCGAGGCCAAGAGCATGATCGCCGGCAAGACGGTGGGTCAGCGTCTGCAGAACCTGTTTGCCACCGGCAACTTCCAAAAGGCGGTCGAGCTTCTCACCAGTCCCGACCAGAAGTTGCCTTTCGATTTGAGTGATTCCAAGCGGGCCGAGCTGGAAAAAGGCACGCCGGCCGAGGCCTGGCGCGACCAGATTCTAGCCAACGTGCCGGCCCAGGCTTTTGAAGAGACGATGCAGGGCGTACTCGATCAAATGGGGGCTCGCGCGGCCAAGAACGACGGCCTGGTCAACACCATTCAGACGAAGAGCCGCGAGGTTTCTAGCTTCCTGGACGAGGTCAAGGGGCAGGCTCAGGGCGTCAACGATCGCTCGCTCCAGCTGCAGGAGGCGGGCAAGGATGATGGATTGTTCGTGTCGGCCTCGGTCAGCAAGCGTCTGATGCCTTTCGTGCTGGGGGATGAGAGTCAGCCGGGCCTGATTGCCAAGGGCAACGAGGTCAAGGGCAAGGATCCGGTGCGCGCCTGGACCGAGTTTGGCGACCTGGGCAAGCGCATGGCCAGAGACGGCGCCCAGATCGTGGATCTGGGCGAGCATACGCGCGCCAACCTGTTGCCGTCCCTGAAAGCGGCCGACGAGGCGCTGCTGGCCCATGGCGTGCAGACGGCCTGGGCGCATTCCAAGAAAGATGAATTCTCGATCGAACTGGATCGCACCGGCGAAAAGGCTGTGAGCCAGCCGGTCGATCAGGCCGTCAGCCAACTCGGCCATTCGATTGCCGCCCTGCAGGCGCGCGTGGAGACCACGATGGAGCAGGACAAAGAGCGTCGGGAGGTTTCGCCGGGTCTGATCAAGGACGCGGAATCGGATATTCAGACGGCCCGCGAGGGACTGACCAAGGCTTTGCAGACGGCCGGCGTGTTTGCCCAGGGCAGGCCCGACCAGGTTCTGCGCGAGCCGGACCGCGACCCCAGCACCCAGACCGACAAGTCTCACAAAGACTGGGACGGCATCAAGGGTAACCTGGATCTGGGCAAGGTGGAAGAAGCCGGCACGCTGCTGCAAAACATCCGCACCCAGACGGGCACGGCTCACGATCTGGTCAAGCAGACCCGCGACGCCTTTAACAATTACACGGCCACCGCGCAAGAGCGGGCTTCGCGCCGCGACAACATCGGCAAGAGCATCGATACCAAGTACAATCCGTCTTTGGAGCGCATTCAGGGAGCTTTCCTGCCCAGCGCCCAGAAGTTGGTGGCCGCCGAGGTTCACACCGAGGCCAACTCCAAGGTGGGCACGGTGGCTGACTACCTGACTCAGGCGCAATCGGAGCTGGAGACTTCGGGCTCGCTCAACAGTCAGGCCCAGAGCAATTACGAGCGCGCTTATCTGTTGACTTCGCGCGACCAGCTAAATGACAGCGATTCGCAGTTGAAGCTGGCCAAGTCCAACCTGGATGCTATCACCACTTCGGAGACGACGTTGAATCAGCATCAGGCCGACGCCGAGAGCGAATTGACCGCCTTGGGCGGCCGGGTGCAGGCCACTATGGGCAAGACCAGCGCCGAGTATGTGCGCAGCCGGGCCAAGAGTTTGGTGCAGCAGGCCCAGGCCGAGGTGGCCAAGGTGAAGTCGGTGGTCATGGCCAAACCGGCCGATCCTTACGCGGCCAAGGCGGCGCTGGCGGTGGTGGAGAATTTGCGCATGCAGGCCGAATCGGCCATTTCCAGCGACCACCAGGCCTTTACAGCGGCCAACTCGGCCATCAGTTCGGCCGAATCTGATATCCGCTCGGCCGAGTCCAAGATCAGCTCGGTGGCCAGTCAGAGCTGGAGCACCTACGTTAGCGATTATGGCGGCGTCAGCTACTCGGTCAACTCCGGACTGCTCTCGGGCGCCCGCTCTTCGGTGAGCAGCGCCCGCAGCGAGCTCTCCGACGCGCGCTCCAAGATGGGTTCGCAGGATTACGAGGGCGCCAGCAGCGAGGCCGGTTCGGCTTCCAGCTACGCGTCTTCCGCTTCCAGTCAGGCCTCCAGCGTGGAGTCCAGCGAATACAGCACCTATCAGTCGATGGTGTCCTCGGCTGAGGCCATTGGCCAGGCCAAGCGCGATGAAGAGGCCCGCCAGGCGGCAGCGGCTGCGGCGGCGGCTCAGGCGGCGGCCGATGCGGCGGCCAGCAGTAGCAGCAGTAGCAGTGGCAGCAGCGATAGCGGCAGTAGCGGTTCCACCGGTGGCGGCTGGTAGTTTACTTTCCTCCGACGGAACGCGCGGATTCCGCTAGCAGGCGGGCCAACTGCGTCAGTTTGTCGGCCAGGGGATTGGTTTTTCGCCAGACCATCCCAATCGTTCGATACGGCCTGGGGCGAGGCAGGCGAGCGGTGGCCACCGGAGCGGAACTGGTTTCGATGGCGATCGCCATCTCGGGGATCAGGGTGATGCCGATGCCGGCTCCCACCATCTGCACCAGAGTGGAGAGCGAGCTCCCCTCCATCAGGTCGCGAGGAGCCGAGGACGAAATTTGACAGACCGAGAGGGCCTGGTCCCGCAGGCAGTGACCTTCCTCCAGTAGCAAC
>JALHOV010000451.1 GCA_022842865.1 Vulcanimicrobiota bacterium
CGTGTGCTCTTCCGATCTAATGCTCAGGGCCGCCAGGGCCATATTGGCTGGAGCGACCGCCGTCATTACGGCGGCCAACGAAGCCGTGCCCGCGAATGCGCCCAGAAAGTCGCGAGCCAGCTGCCATTTGCGAGTGGCCACGTAATCTTTGCTCACACTTTGTGAGAGGTTCTCCGGCACCAGCGAATTTAATATCTTGGTCTTGGTGCGCGTCATCCAGCCCGCGTCGTCCGGACTGATGTCGGGACTGGTCACCAGGCCATCTTGATCGCGTTCAAAGCGGATCTGTTTGTCTCCCTGGAACTCTTTGACCAGAACCGGCCGATTGCCCGGACCCGGCGTTCCCAACCGGTCGACCACCGGCTCACGAGCGTCGAGCCCTTGAAGCAAGCGTCCGCTGGAGGGGGGCAATTTGGTGTTGGGTTTCTGGGCGATCATCATGCTCACAGCATAGCCGTCCGTTCTGACCATGAATGACGCGGTTATGTAACAAGATGCCGCATCTGTTGCCGGCATGTTGCGGAAGTGAGTTGAAAAAGTAAAATCTTTGCCGGAAGATTTATGTGACTTTAACGGCCGAAGGCGCGGAGCCCGGTTTATCGCTGGCCGGCCGCCAGCTGGTCCCGGCAGATGGAACACAGTAGTCGTGCCTGGCGCCCGTCCTGGAAAGGATGCAGCTGGTCAACCCACTTGTTGCAGTGGGGACAACGCTTTTGCGTTTTGCTCTGGGTGGCGGCTCGGAACCCTTTGGCCAGCGGAAACGGAAAGGTGATCGACTCCCAGAAGTAGATCAGATAGGCGACTGCACCGATCGGGCCCAAGAATCCCAGGATAAAGAACCAGGTGAGTTCGCGGCGGTGGAGGGCGCAGTCGACGGCTAGCAGCAGGTTGGGCACGAGAAACAACATATAGTGCATCAACATAAACGCCAGTTCGGCAAGAGCCGGCGCCAACCTGTTGGAGGTCATTTCCATGGTATATGAGCGAGGTTACACAACCGACGAGCCCACTCGTGATGAAGTCAACTCTCTGAGCGGCCCGACGGTGCTGGAGTTTGGAGCGGAATGGTGCCCTCACTGCCAGGCGCTGCAATCAGGCCTGCGCGCTCTCATGGAGGCTCACCCCGAAATACGCCACCTGAAAGTGGAAGACGGCAAAGGGCGCCCTCTGGGCCGTTCTTTTGCGGTCAAACTGTGGCCCAACCTGGTCTTCCTCCAGGATGGAAAGGTGCTCAAGCAACTGGCCCGGCCCGACCCGTCGGCTCTGGAAACGGCCTTTCAGTCCTTTAAGAGTTCAACGTAGAGCGCTTCGTCTGCACGGCTGAAGACGCAGAAAATCACTTCGTCCACGGCGTCGGGGTGCCGTGCGCAGAAATCACGGACCGCATGCAAGGCAAGAGGAGCGGCTTGTTCCGGAGGGTAGCCAAAAACCCCCGTGCTGATACAGGGGAAAGCGACTGTTCTGAGACCATGTTTCATTGCCAGGTCCAGGCTGTTCCGATAGCAGTTGGCCAGCAAGCTCGCCTCGTCCGATTGACCTCCTCGCCATACCGGACCGACCGTGTGGATGACGTGCTTGCTGGGCATATCACCGGCGCCAGTTATCACGGCCTCGCCGGTCGGACAGCAACCTTGCCGATATCGGATTGCGTCACATTCTTGCAGAATGCTGGGCCCCCCGGCTCGATGAATCGCGCCATCCACGCCTCCGCCGCCGCGCAGACCGGAGTTGGCGGCGTTGACCACTGCATCTACCCGCAGACGAGTAATATCGCCGCATTCAACTCTGATTTTACTCATCCTTAGGGGGCTCCTGGGGCGGCGCTTGTTGGTCCAGGGCGGCGTAGAAGCGTTCCAGGCGCTCCATGATCTGGGTGATGTCGCGCACGCTGGAGGTGCCGAAGGGTCCCGGTCGCCAGGCTCGTTGATAAGCCCGGTCCAGGTCCTTATAGGCACGTCGCGTTTCGCGAACATCGCGAATCTGCAGGCAGGCGCGCTCAAAATAGCTGATGGTCTGGGCGAATTTGCTCATATCGCCGGGCGTAAAGCCTACGCCGCTGCCAAAGTTGGCGCCCCCGCGAAACTGGGCCGGACCCAGGTCGCCCAGGTCCAGGCGCAGATCCCGGGCGGCCCTCAGCAGCTCCTCCGGGCCCGAGTAATCGGTCCCTTGCGGCCAGAACTGGGCATAGGCGCAGGAACTCAACATCAGCAAGCAGAGCAGTCGTTTCAGCATAGACAGGTCTTTCTAGTGTTTGGCGGCTTCCGCCTGTTTGGGATATTGAAGAGACATTCCGATGGCCACGGCCAGAATCACCACCACCACGCCCAGCGAAATCGGCGTGGGCACGTGGACCAGGTCGGAAAAGAGCATCTTCATTCCCACAAAGCCCAGCACGCCGGCAAGACCCTGGTCCAGATAGCGGAAGCTATCCAGTCCGCCGGCCAGAGCAAAGTAGAGGGAACGCAGTCCCAGCAGTGCCATGACGTTGGACGAGTAAATCAGGAAGGGTTCCCGGGTCACCGCCAGGATGGCCGGAATCGAGTCGACGGCGAAAATGACGTCGGAAACCTCCACGCACACCAGCACCAAGAGCAGGCGGGAAGCCATCCAGCGTCCGTTGTGCTTGAGAAAAAAGTTGCCGTGGGCCAGTTCGTCCACATAAGGCAGGTGGCTTTGGATCCACTGGAAAGGCCTGCTATGGGTCGGGTCCATCGCGCCAATCCCCTGGTACATTTTCCAGGCAGTGTAAATGAGCATGGCTCCGAACAGGTAGATCAGCCACTCAAAATGGTCGAGCAGGCTCACGCCTGCGAAAATCATGAGGCCGCGCATGACCAGCGCGCCCAGAATTCCCCAGAAGAGAACTTTGTGCTGATAGTCACCAGGAACCCGAAAGTAGCGGAAAATCAGCAGAAAGACGAACAGGTTGTCGACTGAGAGCGATTTCTCAATCAGGTAGCCGGTCAGAAATTGCATTCCTGCCTCCTGGCCCAGGCGATGCGCCAGAAACAGGTTCAGACCCAGGGCCAGACTGATCCACACGCCCGTCCAGAAGAGAGCGTCTTTCATGGAGACGTCTTTATTCTGGCGGTGCACCACCGTCAGATCTAGGATCAGCATCAGCAGTACGGCGCCATTGAAGTAGAGCCACCAACTGTCAGGTATTGTTGCCAATAGTGTCACCTGCTTTCGCTTTTATTTTACTAAATCGCAGAAAGCGCTGCGGGTTCCAGGGAGGGTCGTATTGAAGGTGGCAGCGTGGAAAAGATTCGCTGTGCCTGGTGCGGCAGCGACCCGCTCTATCAGGCCTATCACGACCAGGAGTGGGGCGTTCCCGTCTGGGACGATACCCGCCTCTTCGAGTTCCTGACCCTCGAGGCTGCTCAAGCCGGCCTCAGTTGGATCACCATTTTGCGCAAACGCGACGCCTATCGTCAGGCCTACTCCGGCTTTGATCCCGCTTACCTGGCAACGCTCGGGCCCGAACAGGTGGAGACCTGGCTGCAAAACCCGGGCATCGTGCGCAATCGCCTGAAACTCGAAGCCTCCCTCAACAATGCTCGGCGCTTCCTGGAGATCCAGCGGGAGTTCGGTTCTTTCGCCCGATATCAGTGGGACTTCGTCGGTGGGAAGCCGCTCCAGCCTCAACGCGGGGATCTGACTCAGGTCCGCGCCGTCGCCTTCAGCAAAGACTTGAAAAATCGCGGCTTCAAGTTCCTCGGCCCGGTGGTCGTTTACGCCCACATGCAGGCCTGTGGCATGGTCAACGACCACGTGGTCGAGTGCTTCCGCCACCAAGAATTGTATCGCGCTGGCCCCTGATTGGCCTGCAGCAGGCCTTCAATTGGCCGGCAGCCCGGTGTTACACTGGGCCCATGAAAAAACACCTCGAAGTCAACGGTGAAGTTGTTCGCAAGGCCCGCGAAAAAAGGTCCTGGACCCAGGAACAGTTGTCCGAGCGTACTCGTCTGGGGATTCGCACCGTGCGCCGTCTCGAGGCCGGCCGCGGCAGTTGGGAGAGCCTCACCCGGGTGGCCGAGGAGCTGGAACTCGAACCGGAGGCGACTCTGCCTCAGCCCGGCCGCGAGCGCGAGCAGCGCGATTGGTTGCAGCTGGATCCCCTGAAGATCGAGCTCTCCACCAGCTTGCTTGGCGACGACTGCAGGCCGTTCATCGATCCACTCTTAGACAAGCTGACCGCTCTGCGCAAATATATGGCTCAGGAGTATGGCTGGATCATGCCGGGCGTGCGGCTCTGCGACCACGTCTCTGTATCCCCAGGTAGCTATCAGATCTTCGTGCGCGAGCTGAAGGTGGCCGAAGGCGTCCTGCAGCCTGACCAATTGCTGGCCATTGCCCGCACCGCGGAGCCCCTGGCTCGACTTTCCGGCGCGGACCTGCTCGACCCCTGTTGGCAGAGACCCGCGCGGTGGATCGGGGCGGAGGAAGCGGAGCAGGCCAAACAATCCGGCTGCGCTGTCTTTACACCAGCTGCTTTGCTTGCTCAACGTCTTCGCCTCCTGGCCGAAGTGCACGCCCATCGTCTGCTCGGAGTGGACGACGTAGCCAAACGCCTGGATCAATTCGAGCAGCGCCGCCTGCTTCAAGAAGTCATTCCCCACAAGGTCAACCTGATTACCCTCCGCTGGGTTCTGCGCGAGTTGCTCAAAGAATTGGTGCCGATTCGCGATTTACCCGCTATCCTTGAGTCGCTGGCCGACCACGCCCCGGCCGAGCCCGAGATCTTGCTGCAGAAAGTACGCGTGGACCTGGCCTATCTGATCAGCCACTGCAGCGCGGTAGGCGAGTCGATTCGTGCCATCCGCGTCGACGCCTGGCCCACTCGGGAGTCCTTGGTCGACGCCGGCCAGGCCCAGGAATCACCGACTTTCCTCACTCCTCCCGAGCTTCGCCGGCCGGTGCGCCAGTTGCTGCGCGACCATCCCCGTTGGCCGGTTCTCTCCCAGGACGAAATCGCCCCGGGATTTTCAGTAATTTTTACAGGCTCCGTGGTCTAATCTGGGAGTCAGATTATCTTCGGAGGCACTTATGAACATCAGCAAATTATTCGGCGGCGACCACTCGGTCCGTCTACGCAAGGAAGCTTCCGATGCGCGTAAGGCCATCGAACAAGCCCCTCAGGGCGACTCGGTGCAGATCAGCGGCGACACGACGCTGGTCAGACCGCAGGGCGAAATCTGGCAGGGCAGCGCCAACGGCAAGACCATGACGGCCGTCAAAGCCGACAAGAACTCGACGGTCGTGCTGCGCGAGGAGATCATCAAAGAAGACAACCGCGGCCTCCAGGTGGCGGCCGGCATCGCCGGCACCCTGATCGGCGCCGCTCTCTTCGGGGGCAAGAAGAAGGATTCCATCGGCGCCGCTCTGGGCGGACTGCTACTTGGCGGCCTGGCCGCCTGGGGCGCGGGCCAGGCCAGCGACAGAGTCAAGGAAAAGCGCATCGAGCGCGTCGAGACCACTCCTGAGGGCGTCACCAGCGAGCGCCTGCGCGAAGCCCGCGACGGCGACAATTCCTACACCAGCAACTTCAAGCGCACCGCCCCCCCGCCGCCCTTCGACGCAGAGGCCGCCAAAGAGTTTATTGAGAAGCTGGAAATCTAAGCGGTCGGCGCCAGGAACTCCTCGACCTTTTTCCAGAGTTCGGGAAAACCGCTCATGGCCTGATAGACCCAGATCTTCTGGCCGTTCGCTCCGGTGAGCTGAAAGGCCTGAGCCGCTCCCAGCAGGTTCGCTCCCTGCAGTTCCCCCCAGGCAATGCTCACGCCTCGGCAGCGGATTTCCCGATCGTTCCAGAGGATGCGGGCCCGGCTCATTTGCCAGGCGCTGTAGAGACCCATCACCCCAAAGAAGGCAAAGAGTCCGAGCGCCGGCAGCAGTTGGCCCGCAGGTGTGCTTCCGGGATGAGTGTAGGCGAAGCCGACCAGAGCAAGAAACAGCAGACCGATGACACTCACGCAGCCAGTTAGCCCGCCGCTGTACTGGCAAACCTTCCACTCTCCTTCGCGGAGCGGCGGTTCGCCCACTCGCGAGAGGCGCAAAATCAGGCGCGGAACCAGCAGGAAGGCCATCACCCCGGCGATCAGCCAGGTGGTCACACGCCCGCCTTGAGTTGATGCAGTCTCACAATAGCCAACTGCAACGTGTGCACATCGCCAAACGCCGAGCGACTCAATTGGGCTTGCACAAGCTCGGTAGCGCCCGCGCCTTTTTTTCCGAGGTAGAGAGCATTGAGCTGGGCCAGCCGCTGCAGCAGGTCGCGCAGAGGCCCACCTTCCAACTCTCGGAAGTCGGGAGCCTCTACTTCGGCGCCCGGACACTCTGGAAGCAGCCGGAGGTTCGCTTCCAACCGGTTCAAGTCGGCCACTGCCAGCGTCAGGTCGTGCTCATTCAAAAGCTCGTCCACGGCGGCCACGACCGCCTCATTGCTGGGAGCCGGGTAGAACATCAACAGATTGAACAGATTGATGCCGTGCCGCAGATTTTGAAAGAGGTCTTCGGCCTCCAAAATTAACCGAGTCCCAGGTGAGATCGGAAGTCCGCGACCACCGGTAGCTTATGCACGTAGCCGGTGGCGTCCG
>JALHOV010000452.1:0-4915 GCA_022842865.1 Vulcanimicrobiota bacterium
AGTGCTCCAAAGACATCCGAAAAACCGGCACACATTCGCCGCCACGCTGCGGAGACGGCCCCGCCGGCGCGTATCCTCCACCTGCCCCGGGAAGCGCCAGCGGTCCGCCGGGCACCAGTTCCTCCAGAGCCTGACGGGCTGAAGCGGGGCGCCGGTCTGGTGATTTCTCCAGGAGGCGCTGCAACCAGGGCTTGGAGGCCGGCCAGGGCCACCGACTCAGATCCGGGGAAGTTTGCTGCTGTTGCTCTCGCAGTTGCACATAAGAACCTTGGAAGGCTGGAACTCCACAAGCGGCCTCGTAGAGAACCAGGCCCAGCGCATACAGGTCGGAGCGGGGCGTTACCTGACCTTCGAACTGTTCCGGTGCCATGTAGGCAGGGGTGCCACGGGCGGGCAGACCAGGGCGCGACTCGCCGGGCCGAAAAGCCAGGCCCAGGTCGGCTAACTTATAGTGATTGCGCCGGGCTCCGAAGATCAGCACGTTCTCTGGCTTGAGGTCACAGTGAACCCAACCGGCCAGGTGGGCAGCAGAGAGACCGGATAAAAGATGGCGGGCCAGGCGCAGCCACTCCGCCCGGTTCATAGCAGGCCCGCTCAGTCGGTCCCGCAGACTGCCGCCCGGGGCCAGTTCGAAAACCAGGAAGGCTCCGCCGGCCAGACTCAACCCCGCGTCCTGACAGTGCACGATGTGGGGGTGCCGCAGGTCGGTCAGGCTGGCCAACTCGCGCAAAATCGGACCAGTGGCCAGATACTCCTTGAGAGCATAGCGATTGCGGCCCCGCTTGACTCTCCAAACGCGAGTCGTGGGACCCGTGTAAAGCAGCTCCTGCGTCTGATAACCCGGGAATTTCGGTAGGTCCGTCACTAAAGGGTCCCAGCCAATTCCTGGTGATTGGCGCCCTGGCCCAGTTTTTCCAGAGCTGCTTCGATGCGCTCGGGAGCGGAGATGAGAAAAAGGCTGACGGGGGCTCCCTGACTGGGGCAGGCCGTTTGCAAAGCATCCAGCGGCTGACCGCTGAGATAGCTGAACAAGCTGGCCAGAATGCCGCTCATCAGCCAATCCACCATTGCCTGGCTGTCGTCCACCACTTCCAGAAAGATGCTGTCGCGCAGGCTGGCTTCCACATAGCCTCGCTCGACGGTGCGCTCGGTCTGAATCAACAACTCACCCCAGCCATGGAAGGCGAAATACTCGCGCATGCATTCGGTGAAGCGGTCCACCGGAAGATCTCCCAACTCGGTTTGAAAGAGGCTGCGCAGCTCGCTATCCAGGCGTCGCGCCAGACGCTCACCCCAAATGCGTCCGCAGTTCTTGAGAATCACCGTCCAGGCTTCCCCGGCCTCCTCCACCAGGGCCAGATACACCCCGCGCAAAAGGTCGGTGGAAAGTAAGCAGCATCGTGTGCCGGCCGGATTGTAAAAGACTCCCTGGCGCAAATCGAACTGGAAGCCGTCATCGTCCAGCAGTCGGTCCAATTGCAGAAGCTGGAGCACTTTTTCTGGGGCGCTGGTCACGATTAGTAGGCCTCCGTCAAAGTGTCGATGGTTTGCTGCAGAAAGGGTGCCAGGCAGTCGGCCTGGTCCAGCTCGAGCTCCCGCTCCATCTCCTGCTTCAGACGATAATAGGTGTGGAAAATACTCCGAGACTTTTTGGGCAATTCGGCCAGCTGTCGTTCCAACTCGTCGTCCGCGAAGAGGGCAGCGCCGGCCCCCCGGTTGCGCTCGGGGAAGTCGAAGGACTGCAGAATGCTCTTGAGCCAGATGAGCACCTTATTGTCAAACCAGGCCGGGTCGCGCAAGAGCATGGCGGTGACGGCATATGCCAGAACATACCCGACGTCGCGGGGACATTTGGCCATGGCCAGCTCGTGGTTCTGCTCGTAGGCGTATTGAGCGAAGATCTCGCTCACCACCCGCTTGACTACCGATGTGGCCAGGCCGCGCACCGAACGAGCCGTCTCCACCTCGGTCTGGCGATCGGGGTACAGCTTCAGCAGCAGGTCCAGCTCGTCGTCGCTCAAGTATTTGCCCTCGCAGCGATGGAAAATTTCCACTAACTCGGGGTGGCGCCGCGGCGCTTGCGGTAATGTATTCACGAATGAGAAACTCCTGACCATGCGATTTGACGAAAAAATTGGCGCACCGAGGGCGGACCCAGGGGACTGGCCTTGCGACTGCGCTCAATGGCCTCGGCGGTAGCCCAGGCGGCCAGTTGGACCAGGCCCACCGATCCGTCGCTGCCGCTCCCGTGCCAGTTGACCTGGTAGCGAAAGAAGTGTCGACACGAGCCTGTAGGTGCAACACCCGCCGTGACTGCAACAGGTTTGCCCGAAAACGAAATGCCACGCAAGAACACACCAATTGGCAGGCTCTCCTGAACCGGTTGGGGGGCCGGCCTGGGCGCGACGACCGGAGCGGGCAGCGGAAAGAGGTCCAGCAGACGCTGCAGATCTCCGTCCAATTTTGCGGGCGTCTCCGCAAAGGGAAGGGGGTGGGCCAGAGGGGCTAGTCGGCAGATGACCACTTTCTAGACAATCTTCTCCAGGATTTCGTTGGCGTTGGCGCCCTCGCGTCGCCAGAATTCGGCGGCGTTGACGCGTTTTTGCTTGCCGATGAGAAATTTGCAGCAGTCATTGTCCATCGCGTAACACTGAATCTCGATGCAGTCGCGTTCTTCTCGTTCGTATACGCTGAAAGCGCCCGCAAACATGCCGGCATACATGTGGCAGACGGGCTTTCCGACACGCTCCATCGATTTGGCCACGGCCGAGTTGTGGATGGTGGCAAAGACCATTTCTTGCTTCTCGTAGCCCAGGTCAAGCGTCCAGCCTCCCCAGCCCTCTACCGTCAGCGGCCACCACCAGGATTCCCACACAAATTTGCGGTTCATTTGCCAGATCTCGGTTTTACCACCGCCGTATTCTTGCCGCATGCGGTTGGCGTAGCGTTTCATATCCTGCACTCCCCACTGGTAGCCGCAGCGATACATGATCAGATTGGCCGCGTCATCCACTTCCTCATGGAGTCCCATGTGAAGACTGGCGACGAAGTCTTCGCTGGCGTAGACGGCTCGCTGTCCGTCGCGCAAATAGAGCTTGTGAGCCTCTTCGTCGCGGCTCACGAACTCTTCCAGGTTCAAGTAAGTGTGCTTGTTTTTTACTCCGCCGTCGGCTGGATGGATTGGCATTCGAGTTCTCCTTGGCTTGATTCCCTGGTCAGGCTAACACAAGTCGCGAACAAAAACTATACAAAATGAGTACAGCAAATCCAGTATAAACGTACCGGGACGTACGATGGTTTGCACGACAGAGTGTGTATTCTAAGCTATGCAGCAGGAAAACCGAGACAAAAACATGGAGTACGAAATCGATACAAGCTCGCCCGCAGGCCAGGAGCATCTGCTGATACTCAGCCGCGAACCTCAGAATCTGAGTCGCCTACTTGACCGTCATGGCTACTGGGTCCAATTCGCCGACAATAACGAGGAGGCTTTGCTCAAGCTCAGCCAGCGGCCCACCAGCCTGGTCTTGATGGACCTGTTGCCTTCGGCGGAGGAAGGTCTGGCGCTGCTGCAGCAACTGCGAAGCAGCCACGGGCTTCTACAGTTGCCTATCCTGGTCGTATCCGGCCACACCGACAGCCAGACCATCGTGAAGGCGCATGACCTGGGAGCCAACGACTTCGTTGCCGTTCCCTACGATCCAGACATCTTGCTGGCCAAGGTGCGTCGCCAACTGGCCTGCCGGCGATTGTGTCCCGAAGCCCCCGTCTTCCCGATCGGTAGCCATCTGGGATCTTACGAACTTCTCGAGCTGCTGGGAGAGGGAGCGATGGGACGAGTGCTGCGGGCTCGCGATCTGCGCACAGGCAGAGAAGTCGCCCTCAAAGTGCTGCTTTCGGGACGACTGCCACAGTTACGCGAGCGGTTTGCCAACGAGGCCAGGGCGGCCACCCGGATTCAACACCCCAACGTGGTGGCCATTTACGAAGTCGGTGAACAGCCCGTGCCCTATATCGCCATGGAATGCGTGGCGGGACGGAACCTGGACGATCCAGGTCTGGCGGGCCCTATGCCGGTTGAGCGCGCCTGCCAGACCCTGCTGGCGATCCTGGAGGCCGTGAAGGCTATCCACCACGAGCGCATTCTGCATCGCGATCTCAAACCAGGCAACATCATGATCACCCACGACGGGCAGGTCAAACTGCTGGATTTCGGGGTGGCCAAGCTACTCGACGACCCCAAGCGCCGCTTGACCGAAACGGGTCTGGCGCTGGGGACTCCCCAGTATATGGCTCCGGAGCAAATCGACAGTTCTTTCGGTGCGGTCAGCGAGCGCAGCGACCTGTTTGCGGTGGCCGGCATTTTTTATCGACTATTAACGGGCAGCGATCCATTTCCGGCCGGGAATCCGACCCAGCAAATGTTTGCGATTACCACCCGGGAGCCTGTTCCCCCGAGACAACTCCAGCCCGATTTGCCCAGCCAGCTGGAATCTATTTGCCTGCTGGGACTGCTGAAAGCGCCGGGCTTGCGTTTCCAAAGCGCCGACGAATTTGCCAGCGTCATCCGAGACTATTTGCAAGAAACGGCACAGGTAAGTGAATGATGAGCCGTTCCCCACAGTGCAGCCGCTGCGAACTGCTCCCCCCAGCGCCCAGCGGCGGCGGCCGACTGTTCTTGTGGGCGCCTCTCCGTCACAGCGCCAAGAAGCTGTGGGACTGGGCCCGGCAAAACCAACTGAGTCCCAAGGTGACACCGCCCATTTGACCAACATCCTGAGATTCTATCGCGAAGCCGGCTTTCGCGTGGCCCTGGATGATCTCGGTTCAGGTTATGCTTCCCTCAACCGCTTGAGTGAACTGCGCCCCGATTACGTGAAACTTGACATGCAGCTGATTCGCGGTGTGGACCAGG
>JALHOV010000452.1:4925-6538 GCA_022842865.1 Vulcanimicrobiota bacterium
GCCGACCGGCTGCTGAGTGTGGCCCGGGATCTGGGTGTGCAAACGGTGATGGAAGGAGTGGAGACAGTCAACGAGCTACGCTGGGCCCAGGACCACCGCGCCGATTTTGTGCAAGGCTATCTGCTGGCCCGTCCCGGCAATCCGCCTTTGAAGCCCAACTGGCCTGCGGCGGCAAAATGAGCTGGCCAGTGAGGCCCGGTTCCGAGTTCTTTCAGGCCCGCCGCCTATGCTGGTCCCAATGCAGCTACCCAGTTCCGTCGCCCCCGGGTTTTCGCAGCCACGCACCGGCTGGCATTCGGCCGTGCAACTGGTCAAGAATCTGGAGCGGCCGTCCACCGACCTGGTAAGTCTGGCCAGCCAATTGGCCGGCTCACAGCAGCCCGACGGCGGCTGGAAGCAAAACCCGCAGGCGGTTGAAACCGACCTGGACAGCTCGGTCGTGAACCACCTTGCCCTGGCCACCTACCTGCGGCGCGCCGCCCACGCCCAGGCTTTTCCCAAAACCTACGAATCTAGCCAGCTGCACGCGCTCACCCCCGACGCCCAGACACTGCGGAGCCTCAGGTCTACGCTGGAAAAAAGCTGGCTTCACCTGACCGGCACTACCCCCGCAGAGAGCGACGGAGTTCTACAGCCTCTGCCCAGGCGCAAAGTGCTGCGGCACCTCAGTCAAGCTCCCGCTCAACTCCACGAAGCCTTGCTGGGCAGCTCGATCAAGGTCCGTCTCGAACCGCAGCAAATCTTACGCGAAGCGTTGACTGCCGCCGATAGCGCCTTGCAAGGCCACGCTCTGGAGTCTCAGCCTAAAAAAAGAACCGACCTGGTCAAATTCCTCGCCGGGGGAGCACTGGTGGCCGGTGCAGCCGGGTTGATGGCTCTAAGCCCCGGCCTGGCTCAGCTGGCCCTCGGCGCTGCCGTGGGCTGGGCGGTCTCTTCGGCGAACGAAAGTATCGTTCACGAGAAAATTCTGCACCTCAGTGAAGTCCAACCCGGTTCGGTCTCTTCTCACAAGCCCGCGACCGCCTTCGCCAGGCTTTACGCCAAGAGTCCTGAGTGGCTTAAAAAATCGGTAGAAAGCATCTGGTTCGGCCACACTAAAATTCATCACTTTCAAACTTTCAAACACGACCAGGTGACCCAGTTCAAAAGCCCCGAGGAAAAGGCTAAACTCGACGCTTATCTTCACAAACAGGGTCGCGAGGATATGATCGACGAGGAGTACGGGGCCACCATCGGCCTGAAGGGCCACCTGATGTATCAGGGGATTTCCCTTCCCAGCTACGTGGCCGCCCTGGGGGCTGCCTTTGCTCTTGGTGCCGGACCCCTATTTGCGGTCGGTTTTGCCCTGCCCGCCTTGGGCTTTCAGGGAGTCGTCAAGGAATATCACCGATACACTCACATGCCGGCCCAAAAAGCGCTTGAGACCGCCTCCTACCCTATGAAACTTTTCTTGCAGACACCCCTTTCCCGCTACAATATGCGACGCCACTTTGTCCATCACGCCGAGCCCACCACCAACTTCAACCTGATGCCGGGCGGCGACTGGCTGCGGGGCAAGTCTAAGAGTGCCTCCGTCGCTCAGGAAGAAGAACTGCGCCGCCTGGGAGTGCTGT
>JALHOV010000453.1 GCA_022842865.1 Vulcanimicrobiota bacterium
GCGAGAACGAAATCGCGGACGAGCTGATTCACTTCGAGCGCGTGTTCCATCCAGAAGAGGTGACGGGCGTTGGGAAAGGAGTGGACCTGGGCCTGGGGGAGGAGGCGACGAAGAACCTCGAGGTTGGCGCTGGGGACGACCTCGTCCTGGCCACCGTGCATGAGCATGGCCGGTCCTCGGTAGTCGGCCAGGCGCGTACTGAGGTCAAAGCGGCCGGTGGCCGTTCGCTGGCGGGTCCAGGTTTCCAGCGGTGGGTTATGGTTCATGCGCAGGGCCACGTAGCGGTCCACCAGGTCAGCATCCACCGAATCGCTAAAGTTGAGGCGCATGGCTGCGCGCACGGATGCGTCGGTCAGGCCTTCGCGGGCCAGTCGGGCCATAAATTCCAGCGTCCGGTTGGCCATGTAGGTGGCCGAGGAGCCGCCGGCCATGGTGCAGCCGAGGATCAGACCGGCGCAACGGTCGGGATGCTTGAGAGCGAATTCCTGGGCGATCATGCCTCCCATGGAGACGCCCCAGATGTGAGCTCTGGCCAGCCCCAGGTGGTCGAGCAGGCGGGCCCCGTCATCGGCCAGGTCGACCAGATCAAAGGGCTCGGTTCCCAATTCGGAGCCGCCCACCCCGCGATTCTCGATAGCCAGCAAGCGCAGTTCCGGCAACGAATCCCATTGCCAACTCCAGCTCCAGTGGCTGAAACCCAGGCCGTTGAAGAGCAATACGGGTGGACCCTGTCCGATCGTATGGTAGCAACTTTGATTCAGCATGGGCATGGCTCGCGATTCTGCCAGGACCGAGCCGCTTCCCCCAGAAATTCCCGGAAGTGGCCTACTTTCAAATCCCCCTGAACTTGCCTCACGCAGCGACGGTGACCGGTCGCATTGTGCGTTTGTTGGAAGGGGAAAGGGAGCTGCAGCGGTTGGCCGAGGAACTGTTGGAGCCGCTGCTGGTGTATGGGGTTACCCAGGACTACAGCGCCAGTCCGGTGGCTTATCAGACTCGGGACCGAGCCGCCGAGCGAGGCCGCAAGATGGTCGAGTCCATCGCCGCCGCCGCGGTGGGTCATGATCGTCTTGGACAATGCATTCGCAATCTGTTTGAGTGCCTGGAGCTCGGCGAAGAAGGGGCCCGTCTCGGTCTGCTGGCCGGCGAGAACCCCGACTCCATGCAGCGTCCTCGGTGACCCACAAATAGTTCACAAATCGGCCGATACTTTCCAGAATTATTTCAGTTCCTTGTCCTAAATTAACGTTAGATAAATATACAAGAACAGGCATGAGGGACACCCAATGAAAATCCAGGCGCACGTTCAGAACCTGCCCGCTTTGCGTTTGCAGGCACCCAAGCAACCTCCCCAGTTGGACAAGGTCGACTTGCAGGGCGCTCCGCCGCCGCAGCAGAGTCCCTTTGCCGAGAAGATGGCCGAGTCGATCGAAATTTGCGCCCATCAGGGAAAAAAGCTGGGCAGTCTGGCCATGGTTTCCTACGCCACCGCCGCCCTGCCGATGATGGCTATCATGGCCGGTATCAACGTGATTCCCGATATGCTCTTTGGACCCGTTGCCATAGGCACCATGATCGGCGCCATGGCCCTCTCCGCCCTGGAAGAAAAGCACGTAGGCGTGGGCAAACAACTGGGTCGTGCCGCCGGAGCAGTGGTGGGCGCCGGTGTGGGCCTGGTGCGCGGCCTGGCGGCTGAGGTAGCCGGACCTCAGGAAGCCCCCGGCAAGGTCGAAATTCAAAAGCAGCTGCCGGGACAGGCCAAGCCTTTCCGGCCCATTTTCCAGCGCGGACTGGACGCCACTCTGGGGCCGCTGCAGGGGCGCAGCAAAGCCCTGGAAATTTCGGAACTGGTGGGCGCCACCGCCAGCACCCTGGTAGTTGCCTACACCGTGCCTGGTCTGATCGGCAACGCCATCGGCGGGCCGGTCGGCAACGCCCTGGCCACCACCCTGATCGGTCCGCTCAGCGGTATGGTTTTGGGCGGGCTGGCCGAGAGCACTTTGGGAATCGGTCGCGGCGCCGGCGAGCTGGTCGGCCGCGTAATCGACAAGATCAAGCCGCCCTCCAACGAGCCGGTTGAGGCTCCCAAACCCAAGACCGAAGCTGGCAAGCCGGGCGCGCTCAAGAAAGGCTTCCTCAGCTTGAACAACGTGATCGGTCAACCGGTCATCGGTTTCTTGCTAGACACGACCATCGTGGGCAACCGCCTCCTGGCCCAGAAGCCCATTCAGAGCATGCACTTTGAAGAGCGGCCCCTGGCCACCGTCAACAAGGATCGCTTGATCAAGAACTTCGTGTCCCTGGCCGGCATCCACGGTCCCTCAGGTCAGGAGAAATTGGTCGGTGACGAACTGGAAGTTCGCCTGAGCAAGCTGGGCGCCAGCATCGAGCGCCGTGAGGATGGCACCATCATCGCCACCTTGCCGGCCACCAAAGGGTTCGAAGATAGCCCGACGGTGATGCTCAGCGCCCACCAGGATACGGTGATGCCCACCAATCCCGAGAACATCATCATCGGGCCGCGCCGCATCCACACCAATGAGAAATCCATTCTGGGGGCCGACGACCGGGCCGGCCTGGCCGAGATCTTGGAAGGCGCCGAGAGCGTTATTGAGCAGGGCCTGGCTCATCCGGAGGTCAAGTTCGTCTTCACCGTTGACGAAGAACGCGGCCTGTTGGGCGCCAGCCGGTTGAAGCCCGAGGACATCAGCACCCGTCCCACCCTGGGCTTTGTGGTGGACGCTCTTGACGTGAAAGACGTGCACCTGACCAACGACGCGGTGATCGTCAATCCCAATTCGGTCAAATACAACTATAGTCAGGACGACCCGGTGGTTCAGGTGGTCTATCGCTCGATGACCAATGCCGGTCTGGTTCCCCGTCCGATTCCGGCCCCCATTCTCACCGGGGCGGGTTCGGACGCCAACACCCGGGCCTTCAACTCCAAGAACATCCGTAGCATCGCGGTGGGCGTTGGCGAGCGGGACATGCACACGCCCCTGGAATACATTAAGATTACCGATCTAGAACAGGCCGCCCGGCATGTGGTGGGGTATATCACCAACAGTTGTGATTTGCAGGTTCAAGGCGATCAGATTGTGCCGCGTAGGGCTTTCTCGCTCGAGTAAGTTTCTTCTCCTCGTTCTGCTGGCTGGACCGGTCTGCGCCAAGCCGACCCTGGAACAGTTGCGCGGCTACATCGCCAAGCTGGAATTGCGCCAGCAGGCCGGTGATATCCGTGGAATTTTGCAGCAGGCCGGCGAGCAACCGGAGTTGGCGGCCATTCTGATCCACGATTGGCCCTTGGAAGGCCTGACCGATCCGCGACGCAAACTGCCGACCCTGCTGGCTCGCGGCCGGGAGCTGAAGGGCACTCCGGGGTGCTGCCCAGGTCAAAGCGCTGCTCATCCGCCTGCCAGACGGCCATGCAGGAAGGCGCTGTGTCGGGGGGCGACGTGACCAGTCTGGCAGGCGGTGCTGGCCAGTCTTTGGAATGTAAGCGATGAGGGAACGGAACGCCTGATGTTGGCTCTTTATCCCAAACTGGCGCGTGGGATGAGCTTGAGCAAGGCGCTGCAGCAGGCCCAGCTAGAAGTGCTGGCTCGGCCGCAGTTCCAGCATCCGTTTTATTGGGCGGCTTTTTCACTCTATGGTGATTGGCGGTAGGAGGAGAACATGGATTGGATTGAAGAGGGAGCGCTCGCTCCCGAATTTGCCGTGGCCGATGATCGCGGCCAGACGGTGACTCTGAGCGGTTTGCGTGGCAAGCCGGTAGTGCTCTATTTTTATCCCAAAGACGACACTCCCGGCTGCACTAAGGAAGCCTGCGCTTTCCGCGACCGCAGCGCAGATTTTCAGGGAGCGGTGGTGCTGGGCGTTTCTCCGGACGATGGCGAAAGCCACGCTCGCTTTCGGGATAAGTTTCAACTGAACTTTCCCCTGCTGGCGGACACCGATCACGCGCTGGCCGAAAGCTATGGAGCCTGGCGCGAGAAAAATCTTTACGGCAAGAAGAGCATGGGAGTGGTGCGCTCCACTTTTCTTATCGATGCTCAGGGCCGGGTGGCCAAGGTGTGGAAGAAGGTGAACGTGGACGGACACGACCAGCAGGTGCTGGACGCTCTGGCCACTCTGAAACTATAATCAGGCGTGTTGTCTTCTTCAACGGTCCGGCCCAATCAGGCTCAGCTTGATGATCTTTTGCTGCGGGTGCTTCCTGAGCAAGGTCAATGGAGCGACGAAGACTACCTTTGGTTGACCGACCATACCAACCAGTTGATCGAGATCACCGACGGCTTTTTAGAGGTGTTGCCTGTGCCGACTGACGAGCATCAGACCTTATTGCTCTTCCTTTACGGGATCCTGTTGGAACGATTGCGCAGCTCGGGCGGCAAGGTGCTGGTTGCTCCCTTAAGACTGCGGGTTCGGGAACGAAAGTTCCGCGAGCCGGATCTACTGGTGTTACTGGATTCGAAAGACCCCCGACGTTCCAATCGCTATTGGACCGGGGCTGACCTGGTGGTGGAGATTCTCAGTCCTGACAAGCCCTCGCGCGATCTGATCGAGAAGCGTAGCGATTATGCGGAAGCGGGAATTCCCGAATATTGGATCGTTGACCCGGAGCGGGAAACGATTCTGCTACTGGGCCTGAAGGAGGGAAAATATCAGGATGTCGCGTTGGTGGGTCGTGACGGCAAATTGGAGTCGCCTCTGCTGGTCGGCTTGGAAGTCTCCGTCGCGAACCTGTTTGACGCAGAATAGACTTATTGGCGGGGCTTTTTCAGGACGCCCTGGGTAAAGTCGATCTTTTCGGCCCATTCGGGGTGATCGATCAGCGGGTTGCGGTTGCCCTGGAGTTCTTGAATGGCCTGGTTGCGGTGCTTTTCGTAGATCGAAGGCGGCTCTTTTTTGTGCCACTCGAGCAATAGGGCCAGGTCCTCGGCTCCGTAGGCGGCGGCCTTTTTGGGGTAGCGGAGTAAGAAATACAGAGTAGCGCGGGCTACGGCGCCGTGGCCTGCCATCGGCTGAAAGCCTTTGTCATGGTCGGTGCGCACACCGCACTTGGTTACCGATTCGTTGCTGACGTCGGAAGATTCGTGGAAACGACGGTTGCCCCGGTAGCTGTTGCAGCGGCTGTCACAAGCGAAGAGATGATGCAGGTCCCCACGCATGGGCTCTTTGGCGTCGTACCAGGACTGGGGCACCACGTGTTCGCAGTTCAGCGAGCCGGCCGTCTGGGTCAGGGAGACGTGGGCTGCCACGGTTTCCGGAGCCAGCGGCGCGAAGCTGAGCATCTGAGCCATCGCTTTGTCCACGGCTCGCTGTTTGGCCATGGTAATCTCGGTCACGCTTTCCGGGCTGTAGATGCTCTGCACCTGACCGTCGGGACGGCGATCGACCCACGGGTAGACGTATTTTTCCGGATGATACTCGAGGAGAGTGGTGTGCGATTCCTTGACCAGTTTGGAGAGCCGGTCAAAGGCATCTTTGCCGTCCTCGGTGTTGAGCTGGAAGTCCTGATAGTAAGCGGACTGGGCTTTGGCGTCGGCCTGGGAGTCGTAATAGGGACGGGCGCCGTCCGGGGTATCCATAATGCGGCGCGAGCGCGGGGGCGGAATGAGGTGGACTTCATCGTGGCGATCGGCGATGAAGATGTCTTGGGGAACGGGGCTTTCGGCTTCCGCAAGCGATTCGGCAGCGCGACTTTCGAAGGCTGACGCTACCGAGAAATCGCCCGGCACAAAATAGGAATCGCGAGAAATCGTCATTGCCACAAACTAACAGTAGATTATTTTGGCAAAGGTTTTGTCGCTATTTTGTAACCCTTCGGTCGCAAGAGGGGGGTTCTAGGGGGGGAGGGTGTTGGGCGCGGGTTCAGAACCATTGGCGGATGGAATCACATGAAGTGCTCAAGGCCAGTTTGGAAGAGGTGGGGATTAAACTGGCGGCCCACAAACTGGGGCTTTCCCAGTCGATGGTCTACAAATGGTGCCAGCCGGACGGCGAAGATGGAGCGCGCGCGGTCAATCCGCTCGATCGCGTTCTGGAGCTGGTCCAATTGACCAAGAGCACTCAGGTCCTGGAATGGTTGTGTCAGCAAGCCGGCGGCTATTACGTGGCCAATCCCCCCAGTGATTTATCTTCGCCCGTCGAAGTGCTGCAGGCCACCCAACGCATGGTTTCGGAGTTTTCTCTGCTGCTCTCCAGCGTCACGGCTTCATTGGCTGACGACCAGGCCATCTCCCCGGAAGAGGCCAAAGAAATCCGCCACATCTGGCAAAACCTGAAGTCGGTCGGCGAATTCTTCGTGGCCTCCTCCGAGGCGGGGCGTTTCAGACTGTAGTATCAAACGTCTTGTTCGCTAAAGCGAAGCGGAGACTTTAAGGCGAACCTGTGAGCCGTAAGTCTCCATACGGCCCGAACAAACGTTGGGGACCCTTAGCGGGTGGCTTCGTAAGCCTTGAACAGCTCGGCCAGGGCTTTGGGCACCAGTTTCATCCGCTCCGGGCTTTCTACGT
>JALHOV010000454.1 GCA_022842865.1 Vulcanimicrobiota bacterium
TGCTCTTCCGATCTCCATCCGCTCGGAGGGGGGAAGTCTGGATTATTACGTGATGGCCGGGCCCAGCCCGAAAGAGGTCTTACGCGACTACACCGGGCTATTTGGCCGCATGCCCCTGCCCCCACTGTGGTCGCTGGGCTATCAACAGAGCCGGGGCAGCTACATTCCCGAATCGGCCATGCGCGAGGTGGCCCACAAGCTCCGTCAACACGCCATTCCCTGCGACGTCCTCTACTTTGACGGCGACTACAAAGAGGGCGCCCGTCCCTTCACCGTGGACCGCAAGCTCTTTCCTCATTTTGAAGCCTTACTTGGCGAATTGCAGCAGCTTCACTTTAAGTCCATCGTCAGCCTCGACCCTTACCTGGCCCGGCACCCGGGTGACCCCGCCTATGACCAGGCCGTGGCCCGGGGCTACCTGGCCACTCGACCCGACGGCCAGGTCTACTACGGCAAGGTTTGGCCCGGTCTGGTGGCCTGGGCCGATTTTGCCAACCCCAAAGTGCGAGCCTGGTGGGGAGACCTGCACCGCCCCTTTCTGGAGGCCGGAGTGCGGGGCATCTGGGACGACATGAACGAACCCGCGGCTTTCTACCGACTGGACAAAACCGTCCCCCTCAACGTGCGCCACAACCTGGGCCCGCGCCGCACCGATCAGCGAGAGATTCACAACGTGTTTGGCATGCTCAACAGCCGCGCCACTTTCGAAGGCATGCAGCGGCTTCGGCCCAAGCTGCGCCCGTTCGTGCTCACACGCTCCGGGTTCTCGGGCAGCTGGCGTTACGCCGCTACCTGGACGGGCGACAATTCGGCGAGCTGGAACCACCTGCGCCTGTCGGTGCCCCAGTTGCTCAACCTGGGCGTCTCGGGGTTTGCTTTCGCGGGCGCCGACATCGGAGGCTACAGCGGCAATCCCACTCCCGACCTGCTCACCCGCTGGATGCAACTCGGAGCCTTCAACCCCCTGTTCCGCAACCACTCGGACGGGACCACTCGTGCCCGCGAACCCTGGGTTGACGGCCCCGTCCACGAAGCCGCCCGAAAACAGGCCATCGAGTTGCGTTACCGCTTGCTTCCTTACTTCTACTCCGCCATGGAAGAATGTTCCCGAACGGGCCTGCCGCTGATGCGCCCGCTGTTTCTGGAATTCCCCAAGGATCCCAAGGTGGTTACCCGGGGCGAGCAGTTCATGCTGGGCAGTCAATTGCTGGTGGCTCCCAGGCTTCGGGAAGACCCGGCTGCTTACGAAGTCCGCCTGCCGGGCGGCCGGTGGTACGATTTGCACACCGGGAAAGCGCAAACGAGTGGCACCGTGCAACTCGACCCTGCTTTGGACCAGATTCCCGTCTTCGCAAGGGCCGGCTCAATCCTGCCCGTCCAGCCTCTGGTCCAGTCCTGCGCCGAAGTGCCCCAGGGACCCCTGGAGCTATGGGTCTACGCGGGTGCTGCGGGCGCTTGCCAGCTTTACTTCGACGATGGGGAAAGCACAGACTACCAGCGAGGTGAATATTTTCGCTGGGCCGTACGCATGATTCCGGAGGGTTCTGGCTTGAGTCTTCGCTTCCAAAAGCCCGAGGGTCGATTTCAGCCCTGGTTTCGGCAGATCCGCCTGCGCGTCTACGGTTTTTCCCCTCAGGATTGCTTGATGGACGGGCAGAGTCTATCGCAGGCCGGCACCCGCGAAGGAGATGCCTGGGTCAGTCCTCTGTTGTCACTTCCCCTGGGCGAGGTCAAGCTCAAGCTATGAGAAAGTTTTAAGGGTAAGCGATTAAGCTCGGGGGCAGAAAACAAACTTCAGGAGGAACGATGATCAACAATACCAACCCCAAGGCTTACACCCCCGCACCCGCTAAACCGGCACCCAAAGAGACCCGCATCAATCGCGAGGGCGAATGGGAAACTCCCTCCAGCATCAACCGCGAAGGCGAGTGGGAAGTGGATCTTCGAATTGGTCGCAACGGCGAATGGACCGCTGACGGTCGCGCCTAGTCGATTCTAAGCGGTCATCGTGATCAAAGGTTATATACGGTTAGGACTGGTGTTTTTGTCCCTTCTGGGTTGGGCCTATGCGGACATCGAGATTCGCAAAGGGGGAAGCACCTGGGCGATCATCAACGGATCGGGGGAGATCCGCATTGGCGGTTCGACGGTGGGCTCGGTTTCGTCGGATGGCTCGATTCGCAAGGGGGGTAGCACGGTCGGCGAGATCCGCTCGGATGGAGAGATTCGCAAGGGCGGTAGTCCTTACGGTCAGTTGCGAAAGGATGGAGAATTGCGCGTCGGGGGGAGCAGTGTCGGCCGGTTTGATTCCAGTGGCGGCATCCGCAAGGGGGGCAGTACTTGGGGCGAGGCTCGCGGCGTCAGCGGCTATGATGACCAGCGCAAGGTGACCGGGGTTCTGATTTTCTTTAGTGGGGACTTTTGAGACGGCCGCTAGCTTCTGAGGGAGCATTATGATTTCATTTCCCGGGTACGAAGAGTATCGTCTGTTTATTAAAGAAAACTATCGTCCACTACACAGCAACCTGTATCAATTCAGCGACGCGTTCCTTTGCCCGGAACTGGTCCATGCTCTCCGCAGCCCCTCAGCCTCCGCACTGGCCGAACTCTGTCAAGTGCCTCACCCTCAGATCTACACTTTTCCAATGCTCCGCCAGGAGATTTGCGAGGCGCTGATCGAGGAAGTCGAAGCCTTCCAGCACTGGTGTGACGAGAATGACCTGGACAAACTTCGTCCCAATTCCATGAATAACTACGGCGTCATCCTGGACACCTTTGGGTTTGACAATTGCCTGCAGACGCTGATGGGGGAGGTCGTGAGTCCTTTTGCCAGGCTGTGGTTTGCCGACGTAGGTGGCGATTCGCTTGACCAGCACCACGGATTCACCGTGGAATATGGCCCATACAAAGACCTGGAACTGGGCTTTCACGTGGACGCCAGCGATGTCACCCTGAATGTCTGCCTGGGAAGAGACTTTTACGGTGGGGAGCTCTATTTCCGCGGAATTCGCTGTGAATTGTGCCAGCAAACCATGGCGCGACCTGAGGAAGAGTTCGAGATCTCTCAAGTGATGGGACGAGCCATCTTGCACCGGGGCAAGCACCGCCACGGAGCCAAACCAGTCACCGAGGGCGAACGGCACAACTTGATTCTTTGGTGCAATAGCTCTCGCTTTGGCCAATCCTTCAATTCGGCTGTCTGCCCCAGTTGGTGTGGGGGCCAGTTACTCGGAAGGATTTGACCACGGTCACCGGGCAGTTGGCTGTGCGCATGACGGTCTCGGCTACGCTGCCGAAGACTTGTCGGGAGAGTCCGGTCCGTCCGTGGGAGCTGAGAATGACCAGGTCGACGGACATTTCGTCAGCGGTGTCTACGATACGCTCGGCCGGCACGCCGTAGCGAACCATTGCTTCCGTGTCCAGATTGTGGTAGTGAGCCTCCTGGTTGACGTCGTAGAGATACTGGGCGGCCTCCTGGGTCTGGTCCGGCTGCGCTACGCGCAGGAAGATCAGGTGAGCATTGCACACGCGGGCCACTTCGGCGGCGTGTTCGGCAGCCAGTTCGGCCAGCGGCGAGCCGTCTAGAGGAACAAGGATTCTTCGATAAGCCATGGGCCCACTTTAGACGGCTTCGGTGAATGTGACTATGATCTGGCTCAGCGCATACTCTCGGGGCACCCCCACGATGCATCCTTCTGTGCCTGTAGGATCTTGTAGTGTGCTTAGCTAAATGACACTACAAAAATCTGGAGGGTTTCCATGTTTCTGCGCAGGTCGGGCAGGCGGATTTTACTGCTGCATTCCTATCGGGATGGGCGTGACCAGGTGTGTCAGATGCGCCTGGGTCATTTGCTTGAGGAGGAAGCGTTAGAACGTTTCGATTGTCCTGATTGGAAGGCAGAGATCGAGGCGAGTCTCCCTCGTCTCCGCGTGAAGTGGTCGCATTTGCGCGAGCGCCTGGTCCTTTTGCTGGCGAGCGGTGGCGAACGGCTTCGGCGGGCATGCAAGCGGGAAGACATGGTGGAGGAACGATTGAAAGCCCTTTTGCGAGCGCTGGCGTATGAGACGGATTCCAAAGTATTGGATCGTGTGGCCGCCGTTGTTCAGGATAGAGCGCGCTGCCAGCGAGCTTCGTGGGGACGGGCCGAAGAGTGCCTGGATCAAGGTGACCTGAAGGCAGCCGAACAAGAGTTGCGCGACCTGGTCGCTCGCGGCCGAGCCCAGCTGGCTCCGCCTGAGGTGAAATCCTATCTCCTGGCTCAGGCGCGATTGGGTCAGCTGCTGTTGCAACAGGGGCGTTTCCGAGAGTGTGCCGAGGTGGAGCGCCAGCGCGCGGCTTGTTGTCCTACCCGCGAAGCCTGTTTGGATTTGGGTGCGGTTTTGCAGCGACAGGGAATGCTCGAAGCCGCGGCGGCTCAGTATGCACGCTTGCCGCGCCGCTCGGCCTGGCGACACTACAACCTGGCCTCGGCGGCGCTTCAGGCGGAGCGCTATGAGGAGGGGTTGTGGCACTTATTGCGAGGTTTTGGTCGGGGGCGCGGGGAGGTGTTCGCTCTGCGCCATCTGGAGGCTGGACGCCCCCCGGGATTTGGTCGCGAATATTGGGACCGCTACGGCCACCTGTGGGGCGAACGGGCTCGTCGGTTCTTTCTGGTGGCCAGAGCCGAGCCCCTGGTAGGCAGCAGAATCTGCAGGGCGGATGAACGGGGCAAGCTTCCCCGCGACCTGGTCAAAGGCTGGTCTTTTGATCGCCTGCTGGAGCGAGTTCTGAAGAAGTTCGAAGCAACCGCCTGATCCTCAGTCCGCTTACACCGTTATGTTGAGTTCTTGTTCGGGAGCCGGAGCCTGGAGGCAAAGGAGCCTCTGTAGAGCTTGCATGTCGCGCTGTTCGGAGCCAATTTGCGGCGGCAGCGGTTTCTGGCTGAAGAGATAGGCGGGGTGAGAAATCAAACCGCAAACGTTCATTTCGACAACCTCCTATTCGTTGGTGAAGCTAACCTGGTCGCGAATGATGTCGTGCGCTACCGCGACCGCTTGTTGAGCGGAGGGCGCGGCCTCTGCCGCGGTTGCCAGGTTTGCCTGGTCCGCTTCGAATATCATGGCCCAGCCATTTTCCAAGTGCTGGGCGTCCCCGTCCTGAAAAACGCGCAGGATTTGCCCCAATCCGGCCTGTCCTCGTTCGATGTTGCGCAGGCCGGCTTCGGCCACCGGATGCTGATGGGGTGCCAGCGCCTGTCGGGTCTCTTCGTAGCGCTGCTGCAGGAGTTGGATGGGGCCGAGCAGAGTGCTTACGTCCTGGCGGCCTTCCATGATCGCTACGATGGCCGTGTAGAGCTGCGCCTGGGCTGGCGCCAGGGCGACCAGCTGATTGATATGGGTCGAAACCTGCCGAACCGGCTTGAGGATCTGCAGGTGGCAATGAGGGCAGTGGCCGGTGCTTCCACTCCAACCGCAGTTCAGGCAACGCGCATCTTCGGACCGCAGCCAGTCTTCCATGTCCTGAACTGCTTCCGAAAGTTCGTCGACCAGGGCATACAGTTCATTGACCATCTCGGCGATGGTCGTGGCTTGCGGTGCCGTTAAGGCGGTCTGTAGATCTTGCAGCAGGTTGATCAGGTCCTGGTAAATGAGACTCTGTTCCGCCCACATGCGGCGCGCCTGGCCGCGCATCCGACCCATCGTCTTATTTTCTTTCGCATGCAGTTCACTTAAGAACTGTGCATACCAACCGCAGTAGAACGAGAGGTCCTGGTGGAAAGAACCGCGTTGACAGGCGCTCTGCAGCAACTGTCGCAGTTCGCGCAGGTTTTGAGGGGGACCGACTTCCGCTTCCTCTTGCACCGAGGCGAAGTTTTGCAGCAAGCTTTCAATCAACACCATGACACGTTCTCCTTAAACTTCTCGTGAGTGAAGCGGGCGGGCACCTGGGGTGCCCGCCCGGGCCGTCCTGTGCTAGCAGGTTCCTTCGAAAGCGGGTGCAGCAGCTGCAGCGGGTTGCTCAACCGCCGGTGCCGAGGGGGCCGTGGGCGCGGCATCGGTGGGAGCGGCGTTGTAATTGTTGGTGGTATTGTTGGTGGTATTGTTCGTAATATTGTTGGTGATGTTGTTGACTACCGAGGCTGGCTGGCAAGAATTGGCCGAGGGGCAACCGCAGTTGCCATTGATGCACTCATTGCCCTTTTTGGCATTGTCGCCGCAGGCACCCTGACATCCGGGTTTGCCGCACGAGCAGCCTCCGCTGGGGGAAGCTCCACCGACCTTGTCGGAACCACCGCAGCCACTGCTCTGGCCGCCTCCCCCGGAACCACCGCTCAGTTGTTGCAACTTGGCGGCCAGCTCCTGACCCGTCTGAGCTTGCTGCAGTTCCTGGGCTTTCTCGCCCTGTAGACCGAGCTGTTTGGCGGCCTTAGCGGCGATGGATTGAAGTTTTCCACGGTCATTGCCCGCGCTCTGAGCCTGCTGGATGAGAGATTTGATGTCAGCCATT
>JALHOV010000455.1:0-4587 GCA_022842865.1 Vulcanimicrobiota bacterium
GGTGCGGTTTGGCCACCCAGCCGCGCACCTGCACCCCTTGCACCTCCCCCTCCACCTCTACCAGGTCTTCCAGTGGAACCTTCCAGAGCTGGGCCATGCGCTGGGGTAGCGTCATTTTGGAAGTGACCAGAAAGACTTCGCGCAGGTTGGAGCGCACCTGAAAGTGCACCTCTGGCTGAGTCAGGGCCATGCGCGTGAGCAGATCGACCACCTGACTGGTTTCGGCGGCCGCGCTTTTTAAGAACTTCAGGCGTGCCGGAGTGTTGTAGAAGAGGTCCTCCACCGTGACCCGGGTGCCCGTTTGGGGCGGTGCGGGCCCTTCTTCGGCGATCACCCCGCCTTCCACTCGGACGCGCGTGCCAAAATCGGCGCCTTGCTCACAGGTCGCGATCTCCAGTCGCGAGACGGCCGCGATGCTCGGCAAGGCTTCGCCGCGAAAGCCCAGGGTAGAGAGCGAGTCGAGGTCTTCCCACTGAGTGATTTTGGAGGTGGCGAAACGCTCCAGCCCCAGTTTGACGTCTTCAGCGCTCATACCGCAGCCGTCATCGATGACGCGCAGCAGGCTGATTCCGCCTCCCATCAATTCTACCGTGATCTGGCGAGCGCCCGCGTCCAGACTGTTTTCCACCAGTTCTTTGACGGCCGAAGCGGGCCGCTCCACCACCTCTCCGGCGGCGATGCGTTCGGCCACCAGGGGGTCAAGTCGCTGGACCCTAGCCATGTCCTTGGTCCAGGCGCACCAACTTGAAGTCCTTTTCCTTGAGCTGGCAGATCAACTGGCGGGTGGCTTCGAGAGTCTGGCCGCGCTTTTCGAGCCCGTCGTGGAGCAGCACGATGACGCCCTTGTCGACGGCCGCCATCGTTCGCGAGACGATGACGTCCACGCCGGGGTCCTGGAAATCGCGGGGATTGATGGTCCAAAGCGCGGACCGGAGTCCTAGTTTGGTGGCTACCGGTTGGGTCCAGGGGGAACGAAAGCCGAAGGGGGGGCGCCAGAAGGTGGGTTTCTGACCGGTCAGTTCCAGAATCTGCTGCTGCACGCGCTCCAGTTCGTGGCGTGTGCGCTGCGGTGTGCAGATCATCAGGTTGGGGTGGGAATAGGTATGGTTACCGATCTGGTGTCCCTCGGCCGCGATGCGCTTGACCAACTCAGGGTACTTCTCGATCTGACGACCGATCAGGAAAAAAGTGGCTTTGACGCCTTCTTGGGCCAGCAAGTCAAGCAGCGCGGGGGTGTCCTCGGAGGGACCATCGTCGAAAGTCAGGGCTACCCCCGAGGCGAGCCGCCCCATGCTCTCACCGTACACCTGACGGTAAGGATTGACGCAGGGTTCCAGCACCGCCCCCAGCCCTAGGCACAGCAGCCAGGCATAAATAGCCTGGGCCGGATCGGGAAAAAACAAGCTGTGGCAAAGCACGGCCGTGCCAGCCAGGTAGGCCCAGTGATAGTTATCGTAGGTCCAGTCGCGAATCTTGTAGATCTGTTGGGTGAGGGGGTCAGTCATTCCGGAGCGCCTCGCGTCCCAGCAAGAGCCAGCCGGCAATCATGGCCAGGCCTCCCAGCGGCGTGATGGCGCCCAGCCAGCGCATTCCGCTCAAGCAGAGCAAATACAGGCTGCCCGAGAAAAGCAAAGAGCCCAGGGCTAGAAACCAGAGCGGTTTTCGCGAGCCTGGCTGCATAGAGCCCAGCACAATGCCGAAGGCGGCGTACATTTGGTAGCGCACGCCCGTCTCCCAGGTAACGAGCAACTCAGGAGAGAGGGTTGCCTTGAGGGCATGTGCGCCGAATGCTCCCAAGGCAATTCCCAGGGCGGCCAGCAAGAAGCCAAAAGCTCTCATCCGTCGCGTCGGCCGAAGAGGCTTCCCCAGCCCTTGGGGCGTTCACCCGGACCGGGAGGTTGGGGTGCCTGTTGCTGTTGGTGGTCGCTCATCTGCTTGGCGGCCACCTGAGCGGCCAGCTGACCCCATTCTTCTTTGAGGTGCTCGTGGCGTTGCTGAAGTTCATAGTGGCTGCGCTGCACGGCGTCGAGCTTGGAGCGTAGTTCGCCAATTTCCGCGTAGGCCTGATTGACCAGCTCGTTCTTTTCGGACATTTCCGCCTGGGCCTCGGCCAGGCGTTCCATCAAGCGCCGGGATTCCTCAGGACTGGTGCCGGTCGCGCCGCTGCCGGCCATTTGTAGTTTGTAAGTCAAACTGGTGATTTGTTCACGCAGCGCCTTCTCGGTGTCTCCGCCGTTCTGTTCCAGTTGTTGCAAGCGCTGTTGGGATTGTTCCAGCTCCCGCCTCTGCTGGTCCCAAGACTCTTGCATGCTGGTCAGGCGGTCGATTTCTCCCTGGAGGGACCGATTTTCCAAACTCCAGCGAGCGCGTTCCGCATCCATGGCCAGGCTAGAGGATTGCAGATCTTCGATCTCCGTGCGCAGGCGCTCCGCGTGTTCGGATGCCTCCTGGCGCAGTTGTCGTTCCAGCGACACTTCTTTGGAGAGCCGCTGCAGCAACTGCTGGGTCCCGTCATCGTGTTGCTGAGCCTGGCGGCTGATTTGCTCGAGTTCGAGGCGATTTCGCTCGGATTCCTCCAGGCGCTTCTGCAGCTCGGCAATTTGTTCACTCGAGCTGCTCTGGACGCCCCGCTGGGCGGCTTCCAGCTCGTGCCGGTGGCGCTCCGATTCCTCCAGGCGCTGGCGGAACTCTTCTCGCGCCAGGTCCTGATGGCGAAGCTGTCCTTCCAGCTCCAGAATTCGTTGTTCCAGGACTTCAATTTCATAATGGTTGTTGCTTACGGGCTCCGCTACGGCGGGCGCAGGCGCGTGAATTTGCTCCAGCCTCGGCAGGATGGGCTCCATCGCGGCGGTGATGGCTGACTTGATCTCTTGATGAAGAATTTCCAGGGTAAAGTCGCTGGCTCGGCGGCCCATGCGCCTGCGACGGTCTCGTTCTCCTGCGATGGTATCCGGGTTTTTGTCGCTGCGCGGCGGCAGCACCCGTGGGCGCTTGATAGGAGAAGCCTCTTCCTGGGAGTCCAGGGACGGGGAAGGCGGGTCGTTACGCAGGCGGTCCACCTCCGCGGGTCGCATCAGGTAATCGCCTCCGCGACGTGTCGCTCGCGCCAGACCGCGTTTGATCCAGGACCGTAACTGTCCATCGCTCACACCGAGTTGCTCGGCGCTATCCTCGAGGCTGAGAAAATCAGACATTGCGGGCGCTTCGCCCATCGCCATAATGGATCCTGGGCCTGGCTCGTTGGGCTCTGGCAGGAGTCTGTGGAGCACGACGGAAGCCCAGCAGCTATGAAGAAGACTTTGGCACTCTGCTTATTGACTTTGCTGTGCGGATGTTCGCAGCCCGCTCCGCCCGCGGCTTCGGGCACACCGGTGGCGGCTTCGCCGGTCGCCCAAAACTTTTCCACCTTGAAGGGCAAAACCGTCAAGGACCTGGCCGTGGCACCTTTCGGCGGGATGAGTAAGGATTTATCCGCGCTGGTTGGCACCAAGCTGGAGTCTGGCAAGGGCGCCTATGTGCCTTTGATGGAGCCCAGTTCCGGCAATCAAGTGATTATCGCCTTTCTCTCTGGTGCGGACGCGGCCGAAGTGGATGCCCGTAATTCCGGCCCGATGAAAGTATCCGGCGAGCTAAAGACCATCGACGACGCCGCACTGGCCAAGACGTTAGAAGGCAAGCTGGGAGGTAGTCTCTTTCAGCAGGACGGCAAACCGGTTTATCTGTTGCTTGATGGCGATCCGTGGCCCACTGGCGCCGCCACTCCCGCCCCGAAGGGAACCCCCTAAGTGGCCAGAAACCGAGCGGAAGAGGAGCTTCAGGAACTCCACGTTTTACGCGTGGGGGAGGTGTTCGAGCCGTTTGCGCCCTGGCGCCGCAACGAGCAGGGCAAGCAGGTCTATATTAAGCTGTCCCGCAACGAGGAGGTTTCTTACCTGTACGTCGGTTCGCAGCTGAGTGTGCGGGCCGAGCTGCAGCAGGCTCTCATGCGTTTAGTCAACGATGGCTGGACGGTCGAAGGGGAAGTCGTCGTACAGTTCGACGGTCGCAGCGAGCCCGGCACTGATCCTTACGTTTATCGCGAGCCGTTGATGTTGGAACTGGGCAAAGCCCTGTTGCCCCTGGTCGATCCGCAGAATGGGTCGCCGCTGGTTCCCAAGGTGGAGCAGATCCGCGAAGAGGTTGCCCGCGAGGTCGGCCTGGTGATACCTCCCGTACGGATTTCCGACAATCTGCAGTTGGAAAATCAGTATTTGCTGCGCATCAAAGACGCCCCGGTGGCCGTTGGCGAGATTTATTTGGACCGCATGATGGTGCTGGGAAATCTTGACCTTCTAGGCCAATTGGAAGGCGGTATCACCCAGGATCCCGTGCATCGCCTGCCTGCCAAGTGGGTTCAGGGAGAACTTAAGGAAAAGGCCGAGAATTTGGGCTGTCCCGTGCTTGGCCCCCTGGCCGTGATGGTGGCTCACTTGAAGGGCTTGATTTTGGGCGCCTGTCCCGAGCTGCTGGGCCTGCAGGAAACCTATGATCTCATCCATCGCTTGCGTAGCTCGCATCCGGTGGTGGTCGAGGAGTTTCTGCAGGACC
>JALHOV010000455.1:4597-6468 GCA_022842865.1 Vulcanimicrobiota bacterium
GGAACAGCGCGTGGCCATTCGCGATCTGGTGACTATCATGGAGATTTGCGGCGACCACGTCGATCTTTTGGACAATGTGGAAGAAGTGACCGAGCTCTGTCGGGTCGCTCTAGCCCGGCAGATTTGCGCTTCGGTTGTTGACCGCGAAGGGAACTTACGGGTATTGGCTCTCGGTCCGGTGGCCGAGCAGGCCATCCGAGAAAGCTTGCTGAGCGGCAAAAACTGGAGCCATGATCAGGTGGAACAATTGGAAAGAGCCGTGCGCAAAGCGCGCGACGAGCATGATCATCCGCCCGTGCTGATCACCGACCCTCCGACGCGTCGCCTGGTGCAGCGCTGGCTACAGCACTCGATGCCCGACCTGACGATCCTGTCAACGGAAGAACTGGTGGCCGGTTTCAAAGTGGAGGTGGCCGCCATGGTGGAACTCCACTCGGCTCCGACTCCTTCGGGTGTAGCCTGAAGTAGCGCAACCTTTTTGGCGGCGGCCGGTTAGATGGCCTATGAAACGCTACGCTCTCCTCCTTTTACTGACGGCTCCCTGCTACGCCAAGGCTCCCTACGAAGGTGCCAACCTGAACAGCTACCAGGCCGCGGCCCATATGTTGTCTCGCTTTAGCTACGGCGCAACCCCTGGCCAGGTGGATGCCGTGGTGCACCAGGGCCTGGATGTCTGGCTTGAATCTCAGCTTCAGTTACGCGAGGATGACTCTGTCTGCAGGCAGGCCCTGCAGGTTTATCCGGCGATGGCGATGGACCTCAAAACCATGGACAAAACCTATCTGGCCGGTCCGAAGCTCAAAAAGTTGGCCATGGAAGCGGGAGCGGTCTCTAAGGACTCCGAGAATCGTGGGGCCATTCTCGAGTTTGCTCGCAGCAATCAGTTGCAATCGGAGCGTGAACTCTTGCGCCAGACCGTGGCCCAAAAGGTCACGCGGGCGGTTTACACCAAACACCAACTGCAAGAAGTGATGACCGATTTTTGGTTCAATCATTTCAACGTATCCCGGACCGCCAATGCAGCTCGTCCTTACATTCTCAGCTACGAGCGGGACGTGATTCGCCCCCATTCCTTGGGTAATTTCCGTAGCATGTTGGGCGCTACGGCCAAGCATCCCGCTATGCTGTTCTATTTGAATAATGCCCAGTCCATGGCCGCCGCCGATGCTCCCCGTCTGAGCAACTTCGCCGTTCGACAAATCCAGGGCATGGCCAACAGTAAACGACCGATGGGCTTGAACGAGAATTATGCGCGCGAATTGATGGAGTTGCATACCCTGGGCGTCGATGGTGGCTATTCCCAGAAAGACGTGACGGAGGTCGCGCGAGTTCTGACCGGTTGGAGTGTGGCTGGCGGTCGGCGAGGTGGTGCCCGGTTTGAGCGTCTGATGCAACAGAATCCCGATCAGGTGCAGCAAGGGGAGAACAGCTTTGTCTTCCTGCCTTTCCTGCATGATTCTGGGCCCAAGACCATTTTGGGCAGCAAATTCCCGGCCGGCCAGGGAATGTCGGAAGGGGAGCGCTTGCTGGATATGTTGGCCAGCGACTCTCATACTGCACAGCGAATTGCGCGCAAATTCGCCGTTCGCTTTCTCTCCGATGAGCCCGATGAGGCGACCGTGAGGCAACTTGCCCGAGTTTTTGCGAGCAGCGGTGGGAGTTCCAAGGCGATGATCAAGGCGATCTACAATTCTCCTGCTTTCTGGTCGCCGCAGTCTCTGCGGGCCAAGGTAAAGAATCCGCTGGAATACACTGTGAGCAGCGTGCGCATTCTTGGAGGGCAATTGCAGGCTCCCGAGACGCAGTTGCCGGTCTGGGTGGAACGCATGGGCGAGAATCTGTATGGCTGTGTGCCGCCAACCGGCTATCCC
>JALHOV010000456.1 GCA_022842865.1 Vulcanimicrobiota bacterium
GCTCTAGTGAAGCTAGTGAGCCCTTTGAGGAATGCGCAGCGCCAGCGAGTAGAGGCTCTCTCGGACTCGGGGGACTTTTCCCCACCTTTGATAGAGACCCCGAAGCCCAAAGAACAGAGCCAGTCCCAGCAGCCAGAAGGTGAGACCTTGAACCGCATTGGTCAGCCCGATGAAGAGGCGGGTCAGCCACGGTAGAGGCACATCGAAGCCCTGCAGCACCTCAAAAAAACCCGGCAGCACAAAACGGAAGAGGGCAAGCGTCAGCACCAGACACAGGCTGATGGCCAGCGCAGGGTAGCTGAGCGCGCTGACCATTTGCATACGAATTCGCTCTTCTCGTTCCAGCCAGTCGGCCACAATTTCCAGGCAGAAGCCGAGTTGCCCGCTCCTTTCACCGATCTCCACCAGGGCCGAGCTCATGCCGGGAAATGCCTGGGGGTGACTGGCCAGGCAAACCGACAGGGGCTGGCCTTGATTTAGCTCTTGGGAGACCTGCTCGAGAATGCGCCCGTAGCCTTCGGAGGCGGCCCGGGAAGCCGTGTCGAGGGCCTGAGCCAGATGAAGCCCGCTGGCCAGCATGAGGGAAAGCTGCCGAAAAACCACCGAGAGTTCTCTCTTCGTTAAGGTGGCCTTGCGGTTGGATGTCACCTTGCAGATTTCTCGTGAGGCCGGAAAACCCCTGGAATGGCAAGCCCTATGCCGGAGCAAACGAACACAGCAATTAACAGCCTGGCAACAACCTCGACCCGGAAACGACCTTTTTAACACCTGCCACCGCTATGCTCGCTTGAGAGACGAAACGCAGACCGGGGCTGACTCGGGCCTGCCTTTGAGGGAGAGAACCATGGCATTCGTAACAGGCTTAGCACCTTTCCAAAGCAACTCCAGCAACTTCGTGGGCGCTCGTTCATTTGCTCCACTCCAGAACTCGGTCCCGGCCCAGGCGCAGGCTACGGGACCCAACGCGCGCGATTTCTTTGCAGAAATGCTCCAGGTCTTTTCGGCTCTTCAGAGACAGTTCGCATCGATGGCCGGAGACCAGCAGAATGGCAATAGTTCTGACCCTCGGGCAGCCGCACAACGGGCTGCCGGAAACAACGAGGGTTCTGGCTTTCCCGGCGGAAGCAACAGTTTCTCAGCCGCGGGAAATCAGCAGACATCAGACCAACAGGCCGATGCACAACGGGCTGCAACCAACGGTGGCTCCGGTTTTCCCAGCGACAGCAATCAGTTCCAGGCCGGGGGCAGCCAGCCGACTTCCGACCAACAGGCGGCTGCCCAACAGCAGGCTGCTGACAATCAGAGTTCTGGCTTTCCTGCTGCTGACTAAGTGGGCCCTGGCGGGGGGGCTCCCGCTAAGGCCCTGTAGCAGGCCAAGGAAGGGCGGCCACGGCGGCATCCGCGCCCCCCTCGGCGGCCATGGAACGGGCCAGTTCGCGGGCCTTTGCTGGTGCATGGCCGCACAGAACCTCGTCCACCGCGGCTAGAAGAGTGGACGGGGTCAAAGAATTGGGCGCCAAAGCCCGTCCCACACCGACCCTTTCGACAGCCGACGCGGCCGCGAACTGGTCGGTTGAAAACGGCAAAACGATCATCGGCACCCCGGCCGCCGCCGCTTCCGTGAGACTGCCATTGCCACCGTGATGAATGATCAGGTCCGTATGCTCGAGCAGCGCCACCTGAGGAATCGTCCTGGCCACCAGAGCTCCTGGAGGCAACGTGCCGAGTTTCTCCAGCGGAGTGCTGCCGTGGGCCAGCGCCAACCTCCAGCCTCCCGCCCGGGCCGCCTCGACGGCCTTGGCCAGCACATCGTCGCGGGCGCTCAGAAAGGAACCGAGCGCCACCGTGACCCGCAATCCTTTGCCGGTCGGGGGTGCAACGGCACCAAGGTCCTCGCTGCGGCACAGCGAGCCAATGAAAAGATGGTCGCGCGGCAGTTCTCGGTGCGGGTCGTGGAGAGCTTTTGGATAGACATAGAGGGTGGACTTTCCGGGTCTGGTGGTGAGGTCCCCGACGTCGGGCCGCAGGGGAGCTCGACGCTGCATCAACTCGCGGGCCGCCGCGCTGAGTTCCTCGACAGACGCGCGGCATTCGCGCTCCAGTTCTTGGAGTTCGCGCGGGGTGGGCCGCATGGCCAGGGGCCAGGCGGGCGGCAAGCCATACACTTCACCGGGTGCCGGCAGGGCGCTGGGATGGCCGAGCACCACCGAGACCGAATCCACCCCGAGAGCGTGGAGCGCTAGCCGAGCCCCAAAAGCCACGTGATCGACGATCACCTGGTCCGGTTTCACTTTGTCGAGGATCCGGCCCAGATCGTCCATCACCCGGTCGGGTGCGTGCAGCAAATCGTGACGGCGTGACCTGGCCTGATAAAGCAAGGTGGCCAGCGGGCCGGCCCGAGTGGCCTCAAAGAAAGATCGCAGGTGCTCATCCTCACCGGCCGGTTGCTCGCTGGCTTCGATCACCCCGGCATTGTTGCCCTTGCCCAGGCGCAATTCACTCCAGCCCAGGTGGGCCGCTTCCACCAGCGGGCGGGTAGCAGGTCCGGTCGCCACCACCACTTTTCCCTGCCGCCTGGACCAGGCCTGGCCGATCTGGATCAGCGGCAAGGCGTGGGAAAGATAGTCGGGAGTCACGACCAGCAGCTTCACTCTGCCACCGCCCTGGTGTAGACCTGAGAGAGCCCCCGGGCCATTCCGGCCACGCTCAAGTCCCTTCGCACCATCGCGCGCGCTCGCTCGGCTCGCCCCGGGTCGCTTGCCATCGGCCAGGCTTGTTGGATGGCCCGGGCGAGCGCGGGGACCGAGAGCGTGTCACACAGAATGCCGGTCTGGCCGTGCTGGATGTAGTGACCTGGGCCACCACGGAGTGGCGCCACCACCATCATCCCGGCGGCCATGGCCTCCACGATGGCCAGACCAAACTCTTCCTTGTCGCTGGCGCAAACGTATACTCCGTGGTGAGCGGCTGCGTGCACCAGCAAGTCACTGACGGTGGCAGGGGGTAGATGCCCCGTCAGCGTCACAAGGCCATCGGGCGCTCCCGCGGCCGCACGGCGGATCCGTTCGACTGTGGCCTCCTCGTCAGCGCTTGGCTGCTCCAGGTCACCACCGACCAATACGATGTTTGCCCGGCTGTGCAGGCACGAATTGGCCACGACCGCCTCGACCAGACGATGGGCGCCCTTAGTGGAGGTCAGCCGACCTACCAACAAGAGCCAGGGAAGCTCCCTGCGCGCCACCGGCAGGGACTGGAGAATGCGCTCAACCGCCGGAGCGCGCCCCTGTGTAGCCAGGCGCAGTTGGGCCCGTTCGATCTGGCCCACATCGACTCCCTCGGCCAGCGTCGTGGAACGCTTGGCCAGGTCGGTCGCATCCACCCCGACCAGTTTGACCAGGTCTTGCTGCAGGTTAGGACGAGGGAGCAGCACCAACTGGTCGGATTGGGCGATCAAGCGCTCCACCATGCGGCTGCGAAACCAGTAATGATGGACGGCATCTTCCGAGCCAAAGCGCCAACGTGACAATCTGCCCGCCTCCAGCAGAGCATCCAGTACGAGATGGGGGTCGGGGGCTGCCGTGAACACCACTGGCTGGCCGAGCCGCTGAGCTGCCGCGGCCGCGGCCAGGGTGCCCACGTCGGCCATTCGCAGATGCCAGACCACGCGACGATCGGCCAGCGCCGCGCCGAGAGCCTCAAATCCTTTCTGAATGGCCAACCGATGCGGCCAGGCATGGCTGCAGGGCAGCGGACCAGGAGGGCCGATTTCCATCCGCTCGACCCGGTGTCCTGGGCCCAAGACCTGGCTGCGCGGCTCGCTTGCCTGCTTGCGCGTCACGGTGATGACCTCGTCGATCTCCGGTAAAGCGGCCAGTGCGGTGCCCAGAGAACGGAGCAAAGAGGCGATGCCGCCGGCATCTCCGGCGCCCAGCCCGGAGCCTTCTCGGTCGATGTGGGCATGCAGAAAGGGTTGGATGACGACGATCCCGGACGGCCGGCGTTTCGCTCGGTCCGAAGCACGCGCCACCTTCGGCTGAGATTTCCGGCTGGCCCATTCCAAAAGGGTCCGCTCCGCCAACATAGCCGGAAAGCCGCCCCGGCTCACCATTCGGCTCAGGGGACCGATCGCCTCGGGGCAGGACCGACGGGCTGAGAATGCCCAGGCCGCGTGGGTCGCTCGGCACGGGTCGCCTTCCAGCAGCAACTCCAGGAGAACTCGGTCCGCCAGCGGATCGGCTACCGAAGCCAGAGCGTGCAGACCCGCCAGGGCCGAGACATCGTCCCCGTTGTACAACCAGCCGGCGAGCTGGCGGGCATCCCGTTGGGGGTTGAGCGAGCGGAGGGCCAGGTTTCGCAGATTCTCGGCCTGACGTAGTGCTGACGAGAGTGTGGCCGACCGATCGATCGATTGCATGGAAATTGTGAGCTCGTCGCTGTGAAAGCATCGAGATGGTGCCTGGACGGTCCGTTGGGCTAATGCATACATAACTTGTACAATACTGACACAGATATGCAAGATTGCCCAGCGTAGAGTAGAAAATACAACTAAAGACTTAGGGCGAACGGCTGGTTCGTCTGGCTGTGCTTGGCAAAACCGAGGCCAATTTTGTACTTCTAGTTCGCAACGGCAGACTTCTGCATCTCGTCCCCTACCCTACCGGCAGTTACACTCCCGACGTGACCAATACGGAAAAGTCGATTCGCTTCGAAAACGAGGCGTTGATTCACCGTCCGGCGTTAGATTGTTTCGCCAGACGTTTGACCAGGGGGGGCCAGGAAAGCGAAGATCTCGTCCAGGAGTGCCTGGAAAAAGCCTGGCATCATTTCCACCAGTTTAGCCAGGGCAGCCGCTGTAAATCGTGGCTCTTTACCATCCTGGCCAATAGCTACCGAATGAAGCTGCGTTCGGCCTACCATCGCCGAGAAATGCCCTTGGACCTGAACCGGAAGTCCGGTTTGCTGGACAGCCTGCAGCCCCCCGGACCCTCGGCGGAAGACGACTTTCACTCCAGCCGAGTGGCACCTTCGTTAGGAGGTCTGGTGCAGGACCTGGCCAGGCCGCAACGGCGAGTGCTCCTTCTGGTCGGGCTGCTCGGCCTCAGCTACCAGGAAACCGCGCAAGCTCTGAACATACCGGTTGGAACGGTTCGTTCGCGACTCAACCGAGCGCGACAGGCAATGCGCACTGGTCTCGACCGTCGACCTGACCCCTCGAGCTAGCGGCCCGGGTTTGCTTCTCTCGCTTGCGCATCTCTCGAAAAAAGTGCGGGTGGGAAAGACCGTTATCGGCCAGGATTTGCTTGAGTTCCTCGGGCCGCGCTGCGTATTCGGAAGCCTGGTCCAAGCGGCACTCTTTAACGAATCGCAGGGGTGTCAGGCCCAACTCTTCTCGAAAGGTGGCCGCAAAAGCCGAGCGCGACAGATGGGCCAACCGGGCCAGGTTGTCCAGATCCCATCCGAAAAAAGGACGGTCTAAAATGGCCTGCACCGCCTCGGCCAATCCCGGCTTATTGAGCGCGCACAACGCCACTAATCGGTAGGGAGGTAACGCTTCCAACCAGTCTCTTAGAATCAGTCGAAAGATCAGATCCAGCAGTCTGTCAAGAATCAATCGGCTGCAGTCGGTTTCCTGCCCCGCCTCCTGACTGGCTTTTTGCATCAGCACCGAGATGGCCGACCCGTATTCGTCTGGTTTGGAATGACGGTAGGTCAGGTTGGCTGGCAAGGATTGGAAAAACGACCGGCCGGATGCATTTTTCACCGAAAACATGCCACACAAAAGCGTGGCCGAGGGCGGACCCCCCGGATAAACCTGGATCATGGTGCCGGGCTTCTCTACGCACCGCGAGGGTAGTTCCACCAGGGGTGTATAAATCGCTTCCGGCCTGGCCCCGAGCGTGTGGCGACAGCCTCCCGGAAGAAACAGAAGGTCGCCTTCGGCCAGCATGCTCCACCCGCCCGGATCGGTCCTGAACGAAGCCTTCCCGGCCTTGATGTAGTGGAAGGCGGCCACTTCGGACTCCGGCAGTTCCACTCCCCAATCACCACCGAATTCAACATAATAAAAGGCCTGGCAGGACAGCTGGATGGAATCCAGCAGAGTGGAAATCTTCTCCATAGAGACCGCGTTGAGTGGCATCTTTTCTCTTCTCTGGGGTTCTTTTCTTTAGAATCTAGCCCGGGTCAGGACAGCCTTCAAAAACCTCCGTCCCCGACTGATCTATCCCTTGGCCATAGGGGTTCAGACCACCTGGGTAGACCGTTTTCAACCGGGCAAAAACCTGTGCCATCCAGTCATGGACGATAAGAGGGGGATCGGAGACTTTCGCACCCTGGGGGTCAGCCAGCTGCGATTATCTTACGCTGACCATCCAAAATACGGGCTAAATCTCCGGACACTCGGAGAACGCCCATCGGAGGATGGTTACCATGAGCACAGGACAACAAAAGCGACGGTATGCGGCCAA
>JALHOV010000457.1 GCA_022842865.1 Vulcanimicrobiota bacterium
AGAGCAGGGCATGACCCGAGTCGTCCAGCAGCCAGCCAAACAGCCAGGCGCTCAAGGCAATCCAGCCCAGGGCGGCCAGCAGGCCTCGCCAGTAAGGCCGCCAGCAACGAAAAGAAAACAACAGGCAGAGGGTCAGCCAAAAAACCAGCACGGCCAGACCCCGAGGGCTCTGCAGCACCAGGCTGGCGGCGGTGACCGTCCAGGACACCAGGATTTTGCCGAGCGGATGAAGCCGGGTCACTCGGCCGGAAAGCGGCCGCTCTGCACCAGTTCTCGCACCACCCGACGGGCCAGCAGGGCGCCTGCCAGGCCGGCCACGGCAATGGCCAGTTCCGAGACCGCGAAGCCGGCCCAACTGAGCGTTTGGAAATAGGCGAACATTTTGGGCATAAAGCGCAAGCCCAGATAGAGGGCGGTGGGAAAGCTGACCAGGCTGTAAGTCAGGGCCATCACCACCTGGCTACGGGGCCCGTAGCCGTCCTTGCGCAATACCAATCCGGCCACTTCGGCGGCTACGGCTCCGGCCAGCACGAAAAGGCAGATGATCCAGGAAATCAGGGCATACAGGCAACACTGTAAGCCGGCCACCAGCAGAATCGAGCCCGGGCGGCGCAGACGAGCCACCGTGAGCACATAAAAAAAGCTGGCCACGGGCGCCATCACAAAGTGCCGCAGACCCGGGATCTGAAGCTTCATCAGCGGAACTACCAGCAAATTGGAACACACCACCACACAGGCAGCCATCATGGCCGCAAAGGTCAGTTCCCTCAACTTCATAGCATTCCGTCCTCCAAAGTCCCCTCCAGCTCGAGAAACCGCTCTTCCAGGATGCGCTTTTGCTCTTGACCCGGCTCCCAGTAGCCCCGACTCTCGGCCTCCAGGAGACGTTTGGCGATCTCCTGGGCGGCATAAGGATTGTTCTGCTGCATTCGTTCAAACATCGTCTGGTCCCCCAGAAAACGCTCGGTGACCTGGTCCCAGACCCAATCCGATACGGCGCCGGTGGTGGCCGCAAATCCGATCAGATACTGCACGCGGTCGCTGATCTCTTGAGCCCCGTGATATTCGTGCTCCAGCAAAGGATCGATCCAGTTGGGGTTGAGCAGACGGGTGCGAATGCCGCGTTCCAGCGCTTGTTTGACGTCCTCGGTGCGAATGGTTTCCCGGGTGGTGTCGCTGATCAGCATGCTGGGCTTGGAACCTCGGACCGATTCGACGGTGCGCGCCAATCCCCCGAAATACTCGTAATAGTGGTCGAGATCGGCAATTTCGTATTCGTGAGAATCGCGCACTTGACTGACCAGATCCACCCGGCCCAGAGCCGAAGTGTAGGCGGCCGCCTGACGCACCCCGTGCAGGCCTTCCTGATAAAGGTGGTTCATGTTTTGCTGATAGAGGGCCACCAGCTCCTCTTCGCTCTGCCATTGTCCGGACTCGATTAAGGTGGTGGTGCGGGTGCCGTATTCGCCGGCGCGAGGTCCATAGATCCGGCCACTGGCAACTTTGTCCAACTGGTCGGCCGGGCATTGGTCCAATAACTGTTGACGGCGGGCTCTGGTGTTTTTGGCCACGTAGTTGTCCGCCTCATCCTCAGCCAAAGTCGAGGCCAGCCGGAAAGCTTCGTTCAGCATGGTCATCACATTGGGATACATGTCTCGGAAGAATCCGCAGATCTGCACCAAGCAGTCGATGCGGGGACGCTGCAGCTCTTGGTGCGGAATGGGCTGCAATTCCTTGTAATAGGGATTGCGCCCCACCAGCCGCATTCCCAGGTAATGCAAAATCTGGCCCACCGTCTCGCCGCGCGTTTTGGTGGTCTCAAAACCCCACAAAATCACGGCGGCCGAATCAGGATAGCGGCCTTCGCGCCGCTTGTATTCGCGCAGGGTATTCTCGGCAATCTCTGCTCCGCGGCGACAGGCTTCGTCGGAGGGGACCAGGCGCGGGTCAAACTGAAAGGAGTTACGACCGCTGGGCAAGACTTCCGGATTGCGCAGCGGATCGCCGCCCAGGCCGGGAGGAATGTACCCACCTTGCAGGCCCTTCCAGAAGTTCTCCCATTCACCGCGGTTGTGCAGCTGGCGACTGGCCGCGGCCGCCTGCTGAAGAGCCTCTTGTAAGGGGTCGCCGGTCGGCCCGTCTGCGTGCAGCAAGGGACGAATTCTCTCGCGGATTTGCTCTTCGAGCCGATCGAGGGCATTGTAGGCTCCGCGCTCGTCTTGCTGATAAGGCGACTGGAGCAAATGGCCGTAGTCTTGACCCTGCTGCTCGGCCAGCAGCCGGTGCGCGGCGGGCTGACCGGGGCGGTCGGCTCGGCACAACAGGGTGGCAAACTCGAGCATTTCCTCGGGCTGACAGGGTTGACCGAGAATGTGCAGACCTTGCGTGATCACCGAACGGCGCAGCAGGCCCAGTTCCTCGTGCAATTCATCCAGGTCTTCCGGCAAGGCGTGCTCTCGGGCTTTCTCCTGAATGCGCAACTGCAGGGCCTGACTGCGTTGCGGACTGAGACTGCGAGCCTCTACCTCTTCCGAGATCAGGTCTTCCAGCTCCTGATAGTGTTCATACAGGCCGGCCGCTCGGAAGGAAGGGGAGTTATAGTTGATCAGGGTGCCCATGCAGCGACGTTTGGCGATAGTCGCTTCCGAGGCATTGACGATGTGATAAAAATACAGATGAGGCACTTGTCCCACCAGGTCAAGCGGCCAACAGTTGCCAGACAAGGCCATCTCCTTGCCCTGCAGGAACTCCAGGGTGCCGTGAGTGCCCACGTGCACCAGCACGTCGGCTCGCCAGACCTTCTCCAGATAACGATAGAGAGCGACATATTGCTGGTGGGGGGGCAACGATTTGTCGTGGCTCAGGCGCGTCGGGTCGTCGTGAAAGCCGCGCACTGATTGCACCGCGATCAGACACTGGCCAAACTCGAGGGCGGGCAAAACCACCTCGTTCGCGTGACTCATGACCGGGCCCGGCCACGGTCCCCACTCGCGATGCAACGTCTGGGAACGCCGCTCCAGGCTGGAGAACTGACTGCTGCCCATCCCGGGCGCCAGCGCGGCCACCTTCTCCGGTTCGCTCCAGCGCGCCTGATTGACCAGTCCCTGCTGCACAAAAGGCTGATGTAAACCCGACTCGGGAACATTCTCCACCGCGTAGCCGCGGGCTTTCATTTCTAACAATAGTCGGCGCAGGCTTTCAAAAGTGTCCAGATAGGCCGCATTGCCCAGATTGTCTTCGCCCGCCGGCGTGTTGTAGACCACAAAAGCCACCCGCTTTTCGCCAGCCGGCCGGCGGCGCAGTTCGATCCACTTCAGGATGCGGGCGGTGGCGATCTCGACCTGCTCGGGCAAGGCGACCACGGTGGTGTAAGAACCTTCGCCCAAAGGACTGGGCACTTCTTGCAGGGCCGCACAGGGGATGGGCTCCACCGCCCCGTCCAGCTCGGGCAAAATGAAGGCCGTCATGGTCTCAACCGAGGTGCAGCCCTGGATCGATTCGAGCCATTCTTCCTTGCTCTGACCATAAAGGGGGGCGGCGTTGAAGAGGGGGGCGTTGAGGTTTTCCAGCGCGCGCAAGACGGCCTGAGGATCGGTCTGGCTGAAACTGGCCAGTTGAAACCAGCGGCAGCTGACGAGCGCCTCCGGTTGAAAGGCGGGCAGCAAACTCTCCAGGGCCTCCAGGGTGCGGGCCGTTTGCGCGTAGACGCCGACCGTCTGGGCCCGACCCTGCAGATGTTGGGCAATGGCTCGCCCGACCTGAGCGCTTTGCTGAAAGTGCACCCCGGCGTAAAGCAAAAGAGCGATGCGCGGCAGGCTCCCGGGCGCCGGGCACTCCTCCAGAAAGCGATCTTCGAGCAGGTCATAGAAGCCCAGATCGCCTTGAGCCAGCGGGGGGGGCAAGGCTTTCAGATCCCAGTCAAACCAGAGCCGGCCCAGAGAAGCGACCAGATGACAGAAGTTGTCCGAGCTCAGGTGACTCCAGTAGGCCCGGGCCTGTTCCAGGGCCTCGGGCCGATCGCGCAGACGCAGCACCGCCCGTAGTTCGGGGCTCGAGTCGCTGAGCAAGACCACCGGCTGCTCGCCCTTGATCAGCGCGGCCACGGACATGGAAGCGGCCGGGCCGCCTCCCAAAATGTCGAGCAAGACCAGGTCGGCACCGGCCAAGTCCTGCTCGAAGCGAGCCCTGTCGAGCTGGCCTTGAGCCAGCTGGTGGACCAGGTAAAGTTTGACCTGCAGGCTGACCCCCAGGCGATCACGCAGCGCGCGCAAGCCCTCCAAACAAGGCTGAGCCGAGCCCGCGTGGGTGACCAGGGCCAGGCTAAAACTCAAGGTTCAGCCCGCCGAAAATCTGTCTTCCCGGTGCCAGATCGGTGGTTTGTTCTTGATAGCGGTGATCCAGGACATTGTAAACCGTCGCGAAGATCCGTCCGTTTTCGAAGGCCTTGTAATCCAGGTTGATGTCGAAGACCGCGTAGCCGGGCACGTTCTGCACTCGACGCAGCGCAAAGTTCTGTTCCCGGGTGTTGCTTTTCAGGCGAGCCGTCACGGCACATCCGATGCCACCCACGTCGGGAGTGCTTTGATAAGCCATCGTCAGGGCGCCATTGTGTTGAGCCGCTCCCTCCAGACGGTCCCCGCTGCGGAAGGTCGGCCCTCCCGTGGTGGCGTCAAAGGGGCCGTCCTGGGAGAGATAAGCGTCCAGGTAGGTGTAAGAAAGCTGGGTGCTCCACTGGTCGCTCCAGCGGGCGCGCAGACCCAACTCGGCCCCCTGGGCGGTGACCGCCGAGAGATTATCGTAGCGGCGCACTCCCAGGGTAAATCCCTGGCGAGGCTCCAACTGGGCCACCGTGGTGGTGATCAAATTGGTCTGGTCGTTGCGGAACAGGGTCAGGGTGCCGGTGACGTCCTGGGTGAAGTCTTTCTCAACGCCCACTTCGTAGCTGGTCACAAACTCTGGCTTCAGATTGGGATTGGATCGGAAGACGCTGAAGGGTGCGAAGGGAAAGTCGATCTCAAAGCCCTGGTTCAAAGCGGGGGCGCGAAACGAACGCGAGAAATTGGCGCGCAGCCGCAGCGAGTCGTCAAAGCGATGCAACAGCCCAACCTTGGGCGAAAAAGCCGAACCATAGAGGCTGTTGTTATCGAAGCGCAGTCCCAAGCTCAAGTCGGTGGCGGAGGAAAGGCTCCATACGTCCTGGGCGTAGAAGCCGAAGTTGCTGTCGGAGGCGCTGCGGGGGGCGTCGAAGATGTTGAAGCCGTTATCGCGGTTGACATTGCTCCACCTGGCCACCTTACCGATATATTCCACCCCGGCTACAATGCGATGGTCGCCGGACTTGCCGGCTACTCGCACTTCGCCGTTGTGAACCTTGGACTGAGTCGAGCGCTGGCTGGGAGCAAAGGCCGGCAGGTTGACGGTGATGCCGCGTGGGGGCGGCACCGAGAGCCGGTAGGGAATCACCCCGCTGAAGGCCTCGTCATAAAAATCCTGGGAGCTATCGGTGAGGGCGTAGCGGGCCGTGAGCAACCAGTCTTCGTTGAGCTGGTTTTGGTAGTTGACTCCAAACTGGAACTGGCGGGTGGTGATATTGGCGTCCTGGATCACGTTGGGTGGGATGACCAGGCGCGGCTGCGGAGTGGTGGGAAAATTGGAGAGAGTGTTAATGTTGCGCGAATCTTTGACCCCGGTGCGGTTGTCGGAGGCGTTCAGGCTGAAATCCAGCGTCTGGCCTTCGCCCACGTCGGCGTTGAGACGAAGCCGGTAGCGATCGGAGTTAAAGCCGATGTTGTAGGCGGAACGGCGGACCTGTTTAACGTCGGAAACGCCGCTGCCGGTTCGCCCGATCTCTTCTCCGTCGGTGGAGTTGTCGGTCAAGGTCAGGGCATCGAGCATGGAATCTCGGAAATTGACATTATTGGTGGCCTGGTTCTCGTAGCCCACGCTCAGGCGCACGCTGTCGTCGGCTGCGTCGGCTCCGACCGAGATGCGCCGGTAGCCGAAATTGCCGGTTTCCAGGCGGGTGCGAAAGGCCTGCTCGCCGGGCTTCAAATCGGAGCCGCTGCGGGTAATGATGTTGATGACACCGCCCAGGGCGTTGGTGCCATAAAGAGCGGAATTGCCGCCTTTGACCACTTCAATACGCTCGATGCTATCCACCGACAGCGTGTTGAGATTGATGAAGTCATTGGCGCCGTTGTTGACGCGCATTCCGTCGACCAGCAAGAGCACCCGGTCCGGACCCTGGACGCCACGAATGTTGATCGACTGAGGGGTCACAATGCCCAGTCCGGCCGGCCGATTCACAATCAGACCTGGAAGCAAACGCAAGACATCATCAAAGTTACGCGCGTTGATGCGCTTGAGGTCCTCGCGCTTGACCACCTCGACCGTGGCCGTGGTGTCCTTGCGCCTGGTCTTGGCTTTGTCAGCGGTCACCACCGTCTCTTCC
>JALHOV010000458.1 GCA_022842865.1 Vulcanimicrobiota bacterium
GATGCAAGACGGCAAGGCGCTCCAGGCGGGCACCTCCCACAACCTGGGCACCAACTTCGCCAAGGCTTTCGACATCAAGTTCCTGGGCCGCGGCCACCAGCAGCATCTGGCCGTGACCACCTCCTGGGGCGTGAGCACCCGCCTGATTGGCGCGCTCATCATGACCCACTCGGATGACGAGGGTCTGGTGCTCCCTCCCAAAGTGGCCCCCACCTTGGGAGCGGTGGTGCCGATCTACCGCAAGGAAGAAGAAAAGGGCCCCGTTCTGGAGTTCTGCCGCAAACTGCTGGGTCAACTTTGTGGTGAAGATCGCCTGGAAGCAGCTTTCGAGCGTCAGAAAAATCGCGAAATGGTGTCGGTCTTTACCGACGCCACCTCGACCCAGTCGGTCATCCTGGACATCCGGGACGACCGGCCGGTAGAGAAACATTTCCACTGGGAGCAGCGGGGCGTGCCCTTCCGTTTCGAGATCGGTCCCCGCGATGTGGAGAAAGGCACCTTCGTGCTCAAGATCCGCGCCACCGGCGAGAAGCGATTTGTCGAGCTCAAGGACGCCACCGCCGACTGGCTGCAGAATCTGGCCCAAGAGATTCAACAGGCCATGTTCGACAAAGCCCTGCAGTTCCGCGACGAGCACATCGTCGAGGTCAGCAGCTACGCCGAACTCAAAGATGCTCTGGAAAAAAGGGCCGGCTTCGTGCGCTGCTGGTTCAAAGAAGACGCGGCCGCCGAAGCCAAGATCAAGGAAGAAACCAAGGGTACGGTGCGCTGCATTCCCTTCGAACAATCGGGTGCCAGCGGCAAATGCATCTACAGTGGAGAAGCAACCACGGAGCAGGTGCTTTTCTCCGTCGCCTACTAGGTGTCCAACCTCCTAGACGTTAACGACTTGCTGAACCAGCTCTCCGGCGAAGGAGAGCTGCAGTCCAGCGGTCGCTTTACTGTGGACGTCTCCAAAGCCAAGGAGAAACTGGCCGAATTCCAGTTTGAGGACGCATTTTACTATATCCTCAAACTGGTGCAGGCGGCCGTGGCCGGTGGCGCCAGTGGACTGTCCTTGCAGAGCCGCACGGCCGAAGTGGAGGTCACCATCCTGGGGTTGGGTTTCACGCCCTATCAGCTGGAGAATGTGCTCTACAGTCTGATGGCCGACAGCAGCGAAACCACTCCCGCCCTGCGCCATTTCGCGATGGGCCTCAACGCCGCTGTAAGCACTCGAGCCTCCGAAATTACGGTGCAGTCTTTTGACGGCAAGGATGGGCTGGAGGTGCGCTGGACCAAAAAAGGCCAGCGCTCGGCAGCCTGGACCCCCGGCAAACCGCTGGCCCAGACCCGGATGCTTCTGAAACGCACGGCCGCCGACGTGCTTTCCGACATCGGCGCCAAGATTGGCAGCCGCGACGTATTTTCCATGTTCTCTGGCGACCGCAAGGGAATGGACCGGGAGCAAGCCTTGATTTATGATCACGGCGCCTTCTGTCCCATGCCCATCTCCATCAACGGGCGTCCCTGCCCCGGCTACGATCTGGGGGTGCCCCCTTACTCGGGAGTGCTTGGCACGCTCTGGTCCCGCCTCTTCGATAACGGCTCCTCGGTCGATCCCAAGCACCATCTTTTCGAAATCTACTTGCCCAAAGAGGGGAACTCCGCCGTCACCGGCCCGCGCCTGACCCACTCGCGCTGGCCGCTCGGCTATGTGAAGAATGGCCTGTATTCGGCCATTCTGGCAGTGCCCGCCCGTCTGGCCGAAGATACCGTGATCATGCCCGTTCGCGACGGCATTTCACTGAAGCCCTTCAAGGTCGCCTGGGACGGGCCCGGCGCCATCCTCTACCTGGATGCCAAAGACCTGCAGGTCGACCTGACTGAAACCAACCTCATCAAAAACGAAAAGACCCTCGGAATCTTAGGCGACCTCGGGCGGACGCTCTGCGAAGGCGGCCAGCAATATTTACGTTCCGGCAAAGCCATCTCCTCCGGCAGCTTGCGCAGCAATCTGGAAAGGCGCTTGGAAGAAGGACTGACCTGCCCAATGGTCTTTATCTAACCCGAAAGTCCTGGTCAATACCAACCAAGAACATGGTAAATGTTCGGTATGTGTGTTTCTCCCCAAACGGGGGCCGAGGATCTATCATGAGCTTCTATGAGCACTCCCATCTCTTTTCGAGACCGTCTGGATTTGCTGGTCGCCTTGCCCCTGCCGAGGCTGTGCCAGATGCTTTGTGTCCTCTCTCAACAAGAGGAAACTGACCGAATCTGGGCTCTACTCGTTTGGATTGAAGCGGAGCGCCGCCAGCGTCCCGCCGAACTGTCCGGACGCGCTTGCGCCCGCTTTAAGAAGAGTCTGTTCCCCGGCGCCAGTCTGCCGCGGCTACTGGACGGACAGGCCTGGTTTGACCCGACCATCTTCGAACTGGTGACGGAATCGTTACTGGCTCCGGTGGTGGCGGCTCGCGGCCAAACTCCCGAACCGGGTCGCCTGTTAGAGGTACTGGAAGGCTGGAGCGCCGGGGAAAACCACCCCTTCTTCGCCATCCGCAGCTTTGTTGAAGCGCTGCCCGAAGCGGCCCAACTTTCCAAGATGCGCGGGGTCGACGAGTTGCCGCTACGCCGCCCTCAACCCCACAAAACCGTGGCCCAGATGCTCCACGTGATGCTCTACCTGGTTCAAACGGAACGGGTAACCCAGACCGAGTTGATCAATCTTTTTGGTTCCCATCTGAAATCGCAATCCAGCCTGTGGAAGCGAGTGGCCAAAGGTCTGAAAGCCTACTACAACGAGCTGAAGAAACAGAGTCTTTCGCAAAAGGACTGACAGGCATCCTGAGCCTCCTTACCGAACCACTAATAAGTAAGGAGCCGCCTATGCTCATCCGAATCACGTCGAAAAGACAGGTTACTTTCCCTGCCCATGTTCTCGACACTCTGGGATTACAGTCCGGAGATTACCTGGAGCTGATCGAGAGCCCCGAGGGTTTCCTGCTGAAGCCGCGTCGCGTCGATCTGACCGCTCTGGCCCCCCTTCGTAACAAGTTGTCGAAAGGCAAAGGCAAGTTCGACCTGGCCAAATTTCGCGAGCAAGCTCATGACCCAGCGCTTCGGGATTGATACCTCGATTCTGGTTCGTTTGGTTACGGGAGACCCGCAACCCCAATTTGACCTCTGCGTAGCTCATCTCAGTGACCTTGTGTTACGCCAGGGCGCCGAGATCTTGGCTTCCAATCAGGTCCTGGGCGAATGTTATATTGCCCTACAGCATCACTACGGCGTCAGCAAGTCGGACGCACGCGCTGGTTTAGCCCAGGTTTTGAACAGCGGACTGGTCTCCCCCTTAAACGGTCCAGAGGTAATGGCCGCTCTGGCTGCAACTTCCGGTTGTGGCTTGCTGGATCGGCTGGTCGTCAACGACTATCGAAGCTTGGGATTGCTCACCTTGACGCTCGATAGGCGAATGGCCGCCCTGCCTCAGTGTCAGGCTCTCTGAAGAGGAGGACTGGCTCACCGCGGGTTCAAATCCCAACGCATGCAGGGCTACTATCAACATCCCACCGTCCACGGCCAGAACCTGGTCTTTGTCTGCGAGGACGACCTCTGGTGGGCCGACCTCTCGGGCGGTGTGGCCCAGCGATTGACCGCCTCCCGCGGCCGTTGCCGCACTCCCTTTTTTAGCCCCGACGGGGGCTTGATTGCCTATACCGGACGCGATGAGGGCCAATCTGAGGTTTACCTGCTGGAGGTCGAGGGCGGCGAGCCCAAGAGGTTGACCTTTCTGGGCGCCGATACCATGGTGGTGGGCTGGTCGCCGGATGGCCGCTGGATCTACTACACCAGCAACGAGGGCCAACCGTTCCTACGGATGCACGCGTTAGGACGAGTGCCAACCGCGGGCGGCCCCCATGAACGGATGCCGTGGGGACCGGCGGCTTCGCTGGCCTTCGAGCCGGGCGGCCCGGGACGAGCGCTGGGTCGCCATACCTGGGATACGGCTCGCTGGAAACGCTATCGCGGTGGAACCGTCGGCCAGTTCTGGGTGGATCGCAAAGGCAAGGACGACTGGAAGGCGATGCGCCCGGGCGGCGGCAACCTGACCAGTCCACTCTGGCTGGGCAAGCGCCTCTACTTCGGCAGTGACCACGACGGCCACGGTCACCTTTACTCGTGCCGGCCCGACGGCAAAGACCTTCGTCAGCACACGGAACACCAGGATTTTTATCTAAGGCGCCCCAACTCGGACGGCCGCTCGCTGGTTTACCAATGCGGAGCTCAAATCTATGCCTACGATCTGGCGGCCGAGGAGGGCCGGCCCGTCGACTTACGTCTGCGCGCGGCGGGCTTTGCTCGCCAACGCAAGTTCACCGCCGCCGGCACATTCCTGGACAGCTACGATCTCCATCCCAAGGGCAAAGCGCTGGCCTGCACGGTGCGCGGCAAGGCGCTGGCCTTCTATGCCCACGAGCGAGCCGTGCACCAGCTGGGAGAACCCCAGGGAATTCGCTATCGCCAGGCCAGCTGGCTGGCCGACGGAGAGCGCATCGTCTGCGTCAGCGATCAGGGCGGCGAGGAAGCGCTGGAGATCTACGACTGGCGGGGCGAACGCAAGGAACGTATGGAACTACCCGTACTGGGACGCCCCCTGCGCATAGCCGTGGCCCCTCACGGTCCCTGGCTGGCCGTCACCAACCACCGATACGAATTGTGGCTCGTCCATCTGGAGAGCAAGGCCACCCACCGCATCGAGGTCAATCCCCACGACCGCATTCCCGGTCTGGCCTGGTCGCCGTGTGGCCAGTTTCTGGCCTACTCCTCCCCCACCGGCCGCCTGACGGCTCGATTGCAATTGGTGGAAGTGGCTCATTTGAAAGTCACCCCGTTGACCGAAGGCTGCTTTCGCGATGTAGCCCCCCACTTTGACCCCAAGGGCCGCCATCTCTACTTCTTAAGCCTGCGCGACTTCAATCCGGTGTGGGACAACCTGTTCTTCGAGATGGCCTTTCCCTATGGAATGCGACCCTATCTAGTGCGGCTGCAGGCTGATAGTTCCGATCCCTTCGAGTTTGACCCCAATCCTGCGGAGGAGCCCAAGCGCAGAAAGAGGTCTAAAGCGGTGGAGCCGACGCGCATCGACCTGGAGGACATCGAGCAACGCATCAGCGCCTTTCCGGTCAACGAGGGACGCTACGGACAGATCCAGGGCTGCGGTGACACGGTCTGGTTCACCCGTTACCCGGCCGAAGGCGCGCTGGAGGAAGACAGCGACGTGCCGCGCGGCGTGCTGGTCAGTTACGAGTTCAAGACTCAGGAAAGCAAAGACGTCTACCAACGGGTCACCAATTTCACCACCTCACAGGACGGCAAGTTTCTTTGCTACCGGTCCAATCAGCGCTTACGACTGGTAAGCGTGGAAAAAAAGCCGGAGTCCAACGAGGACACCCCGGGTCGCAAGAGTGGCTGGCTCTCGGGAGGGCGTCTGCGTGTTTCGGTAGAGCCGCGAGCCGAATGGAAGCAAATGGCTCGCGAGGCCTGGAGGCTGATGCGTGAACATTTCTGGGACCCGGCCTCAGGACACGACTGGGAAGGCATTTACCAGCGCTACGTCCCGCTTCTGGAGCTTGTCGGCTGCCGCTCGGAGCTGAGCGACTGGCTGTGGGAACTGCAAGGCGAACTGGGGACTTCCCACGCCTATGAGTCGGGCGGCGACTACCTGGGCGAACCCACTTACCCGCTGGGCAAGCTGGGCGCGGATTTCCGCTGGGACCCCAAGGCCAAGGCCTATCGGGTGGAGCGCGTTTTGAGCGGCGATGTCTGGGCTCGCTCCGAACCGGCGCCAGGGCGACGTCCCGGCCAGTGGCTGTTAGCCGGCGACCTGATCACCCAGGTACAAAACGTGCCCCTGTCCTCGACGTTGCCCCCCGAGGCGGCGCTGGTCAACTGCGCCCGCCAGGAAGTGTTTGTGCAGGGGCGCCGCGGCAAGAAAGAGCTGCGCCTGTGTTTGCGCGCGCTGCGCAGCGAAACGGCTCTGCGCTATCGGGACTGGGTCGAGAGCAACCGGCGCTGGGTTCACGAGCAGAGCGGTGGACGGCTGGGCTACGTGCACGTTCCCAACATGGGTCCCTGGGGGTTCTCCGAATTCCATCGCGGCTTCTTCGGGGAAGTGCGCCGCGAAGGTCTGCTGGTGGACGTGCGCTACAACGGCGGCGGCAACGTCTCCGGCCTGTTGCTGGAGAAGCTGAGCCGACGTATCGTCGGCTGGGATGTGCCGCGTTACGGACAGCCGGTCTCCTATCCGATGGACGCCCCGCGTGGCCCCATCGTGGCATTGACCAATGAAATGGCCGGTTCCGACGGCGATATCTTCAGCCACTGCTTCAAGTTGCTGGGCCTGGGGCCGCTGGTGGGAACGCGCACCTGGGGAGGCGTCATCGGAATCTGGCCGCGCCACCGCC
>JALHOV010000459.1 GCA_022842865.1 Vulcanimicrobiota bacterium
TGGAGCAGGTAGGACTAACCCCACCGGAATACTTCGCCGCCAAGTTACCCTTCCAGCTGTCCGGCGGGCAGCGCCAGCGCGTGTCCCTGGCTCGGGCGGCCGCGCTACGGCCCAAGTTGATTGTGGCCGACGAGCCGGTTTCTGGAGTGGACGCCACGCTGCGCCTGGCCATTCTCGACCTGATGCGCCGCCTCAACGGAGAAGGCATCGCTTTTCTCTACATTACCCACGACCTGGCTACGGCCCGCTACCTGGGGCGGGGAGGGCGCATGCTGGTGATGTATCTGGGCCAGGTAATCGAGACCGGCCCCGTGGAGATGCTGCTCGACCACCCACTCCACCCGTATCTTCAGGCCCTACTGGCAGCCCTGCCCCCGCTCGACCCGCGCCGCGCCCGCGAAAGCAAACCCCTCCCGCTACGCTCCCTGGATATGCCCGATCCCACCCAACCGCCCTCGGGCTGCAGCTTTCACCCACGCTGCCCCTATGCTCGCCCGCGCTGCTCCCAGGAGATGCCGTCCTTACGGGAAGTGCAGGGGCAACTGGTGGCCTGTCACTTTGCCGAAGAGCTGTGAACGTGTTGTTTTTATGCAGCCGCAATCGGCTGCGCAGTCCCACCGCCCAGCACGTCTTCGCGGGCGTTCAGGGGTGGGAGGTTGATTCGGCAGGACTGTCTCCCGATGCCGAACATTTAGTCAGTTCGGACCAGTTGGACTGGGCCGACCTGATCCTGGTGATGGAGCCCGTCCATCGACGTCGTCTGCAACAGCGCTTTAGGCCTCTGTTGAAGGGGAAAAAGGTTGGGGTTCTGGCTATACAGGATGACTACGAGTACATGCAGCCGGAGCTGGTGGAGCTGCTCTGGAGTCGAGTGGAGAGGTATCTTCCGAAATGACCCTTTTTCAATGCGCGCCGAACCTGTCCGAGGGACGCAATCCCCAGCTCCTCTCCCAGGTCCAACAGGCGATGGGAGCAGTGGCCGGAGTCGCCCTGGCCGACCTCTCCATGGATCCCGACCATCATCGCATGGTGGTTTCCTTGCTGGGCAGCGCGCCCGGGCTAGGCGAAGCGGTGCTACAGCTATTTGAGATCGCCTCCAACAACATCGACCTGAGCAGTCACTCCGGGGTGCACCCCCGCATTGGCGCCGTAGACGTGGTTCCTTTCGTGCCTCTGGGCAACACGCCCATGGAGGCGGCCCAGGAAGTGGCGCTGACCACAGCCGAAGCGGTGGCGAGGCGCTTCCAACTGCCCGTGCTTCTCTATGAATTTTCCGCGCGCACTCCCGCTCGTCGCCATCTGCCCGACTTGCGACGCCAGGGACTTCAGGAAAGGTTGCTGGAAAGCGCTCCCGACTTCGGTCCGGTTCAGCTGCACCCTCGACTGGGAGCCACTGCCATCGGTGCCCGTCGTCCGCTGGTGGCTTTCAACGTGGTGCTGGAAAGCCAGGACCTGTCTCTGGCTCGAGAAATCGCCAAATACCTGCGCGGACTGCCCAGCGTGCGTTCGCTGGGTCTGTGGCTGGAAAGTCAAAGCCGAGTGCAGGTCTCCATCAATCTCACGAACCCGGAGCAGATGGATTTAGAAGAGGTTTTCAGCCACGTCAGTGAGCAAGCCGCCCTGCGGGGGGTCGAGGTGCACTCCAGCGAGCTGATCGGAATGGCGCCATCCGCTTCCTTTCTAAAAATAGCGCGCTCTCGCTTGAAAATGCTGACCCTTCAACCCGGCCAGTTGCTGGAATGGAATCTACTACACCAGGAGTCCTTGTATGAACGCTGACCTGATTTTGTGCTCCCCTCAAGTGGTCACCTGCGCCCCCGGCGACGCCCCTCGCCCTGGTTCGCAAATGGGCCAGCTCGGAATTTTGACGCAAGGGGCGGTGGCCATCGAGAAAGGCGTCATCGTCGCGGTGGGCTCGCAGGCCGAGGTCTGCGCCAAATGGTCTGGCAAGCGCGTTTACCACAAGGGCGCCCTCACCCCCGGACTGGTCGACCCGCATTCCCATCCCTTGTTTGGAGGTTCGCGGGTCCACGAATTTCAGATGCGCGCGCGCGGCGCCACCTACCAGGAAATTCACGCCGCCGGCGGTGGAATCTGGAGTACGGTGCAGGCAACCCGTCAGGCCACCGATGAGCAGTTGCGTGACCTGACCGCCGAACGCTTGCGCCGCATGCTGACGCACGGCACAACCACTGCCGAAGTCAAGTCGGGCTACGGCTTGTCCACGACCGAAGAGCTGCGCCATCTGAAAATCTACCAGGAGCTGAAGGGCGTGCTGCCTATGGAGCTGGTGATCACCTTCATGGGAGCCCACTCGCTGCCCCAAGAGTTCACCGGCCGGCAGAGCGACTACGTCCAGCTGGTAGTGGAAGAAATGGTGCCGGCGGTGGCCGCCCAGGGCTTTGCCGAGTATGGCGACGTCTTCTGCGAAGTGGGAGCCTTCACGGTCGAAGAATCCCGACAGGTGCTGCAGGCTTGCCGGCAAGCCGGACTGGGCTTGCGCATCCACGCCGAAGAGTTCAACCACCTGGGCGGAGCGCGCATGGCTGCGGGCCTGGGCGCGGCCTCAGTCGACCACCTGCAATTCTTGCCACCTGAAGATTTTGCGGCCCTGCGCCAGGGAGGCACGATTCCGGTCATGACGGCGGGAACGAGCTTCTTCCTGGGAATGAGCCAGTTTGCACCGGCTCGGGGTTTGCTTGAGGCCAATTTGCCGCTGGCCCTGGGCAGTGACTTCAATGCCGGCTCGTGCCTGAGCGAGTCGATGCAGATGGCCATGTCGCTGGCCGTGCTCAAAATGGGATTGAGTCCAGAGGAAGCACTGCTGGCGGCCACCGTCAATTCGTCTCATTCTTTGGGCCGCGGTCGGCAGGTGGGCAGCCTCGAAGTGGGCAAGCGTGCTGACGTGCTGGCCCTCAATTTGAGCGACGTTCGAGAGTGGCCTTACCATTACGGAGTCAACGTGGTGGAAGCCGTTTACTGCAAAGGAGCCCGAATTGGCTGATTTTCTCTCCCCCAGCATGGAAGTGGCCTCGGCCCTGGCCAGTGGCCAGCCCATCGTCGCCCTCGAATCCAGCGTCTGGGTCCAAGGTCTGGCCTGGCCGGACAACTGGGAAACGGCCCAGCAGGTCGAACAAGCAGTGCGCGACGAGGGAGCCATCCCGGCCGTCATCTGGATTGACGAAGGCCTGATTCACTTCGGCCTGAGCGCCGGCGCCCTGGAGAACCTCTGCAAAGAACCTCGCGGCGCCAAGCTCAACGTGGCCGACCTTCCGGGTGCGCTGGCCACTCGATCGGCTGGCGCCACCACCGTCTCGGCCTCGCTGCGAGCGGCTGAAATGCTGGGACTCAAAGTCTTCGCCACCGGCGGTGTGGGCGGCGTGCATCGCGGTTGGAGCGAACACCCTGACTTTTCGGCCGATTTGCTGGAGATGGCGCGAACCCCGCTTTTGACGGTTTGTGCAGGGGTCAAGTGCGTGCTCGACGTGGAGGCCACCCTGGAGGCGTTGGAGACGCTGGCTATCCCCGTCTACCGCTATCAGACCGACACTTTTCCCGAGTTCTTCAGCGCCGGTTCGCGCACCTATGGCATTCGTATGGATACGCTCGAGGAACTCTGTCGCGCCTATCAACTGGGACGCCAGATCTTGGGCCGGGGCTGCCTGGTGGTGCAGGAACCGCCCACCTCGATTTCTCCCAAAGTGCTGCATAAATGGCTGCACAAGGGCCTGGCCAGCGTGCCCAAGGGCGGCAAAGAAGTGACGCCCTTTTTGCTGCAATGGCTGGCAAAGAGTAGCAGCGGCCAAACGGTGGAGGTTAATAAGGGCCTGCTGGTCTCCAATGCCCGCCTGGCGGCGCAGATCGCCGTGGCCATGAAAAATGGCTAAGCTCTCCGACCTGGTCGCTTACCTGGACCGTCGGCTGGACACGCGCAATGTGCCTGAACCGTATGGCACCAATGGTCTGCAGGTCGAGGCCAGCCAGGAGGTGACCCGTGTAGGATTTGCGGTGGACGCCTGCCTGCAGACCTTTGCGGAGTTGCGGGACTGCCAGTTGATCGTCGTTCATCACGGTCTCTTCTGGCCCAAGATTTCGCGGGTGACCGGGGTGATGGCCCAGAGCATCGGCCAGCTTTTCCGTCAGGGGACCTCGCTCTACGCCTCCCACCTGCCTCTGGACGTACACCCTGAGCTGGGCAACAACGCTCAAATTTTGGCGCAACTGGGGTTCGGGCGCGGCGAACTGTTTCCGCCGGTCGGCTACCTGGCTGAGGTGGATTTGCCGCTGCACGAATTGCACGGCCTGGTGGAAGCGCGCATCGGTCCGGCTCGCCTGTTGGATTTTGGTCCTGCTCAGGTGACTCGGGTGGCCGTCAGCTCGGGCCAGGCCTCGGTGGGGATGGTCGACCAGGCCGTGAGCGCCGGCGCCCAGCTGATGATCACTGGCGAAGCTGGCCACCCCATTTACCACGCCGCCCTGCAGGCCGGGCTTTCCATCATGCTGGCGGGCCATTACCAGACGGAAATCTGGGGCGTGAAGGCGTTGATGCCGGAGCTGGAGAAAGAGTTTTCCATTCAGACCCGCTTTGTGGATCTTCCCACAGGGTTTTAAGCAGGTTCGCCTGGGGAAATCTGAATCGGAGCTTCCGTTAAGGGAAGTCTCCACGGCTCGTAGTCCGAGGGGTCCCTCGTCCACACTGGCCCAAACACAGGAGAAATCTCTGTTTGGGAACTTCTGTGCACTTGAGAGAGACGAAAGGAACTACACATGTCTGTGGTAACCCAAGACTATAAGGTAAAAGACATCTCCCTGGCCGAGTGGGGACGCAAAGAAATCGTTCTGGCCGAAGCCGAAATGCCCGGCCTGATGGCCCTCCGCCAGCGCTACGGCAAGACCAAGCCCCTCACCGGAGCTCGCATTGCCGGCTGTCTGCACATGACCATCCAAACGGCTGTGCTGATCGAAACCCTCCAGGAGCTTGGCGCCGAAGTGCGCTGGGCTTCCTGCAACATCTTCTCCACCCAAGACGAAGCTGCCGCTGCTGTCGCTGCTGCTGGCACGCCCGTCTTTGCCTGGAAGAACGAAACGCTGGAAGAGGCAGATTGGTGCAACGAGCAAACGCTCAAGTTCGCGAACGGCAAGGGTCCGAACATGATCTTGGACGACGGTGGCGACCTCACCAACCTGGTGCACGACAAGTATCCCGAAATGTTCAAGGAAATCCGAGGCATTTCTGAGGAGACCACCACCGGCGTTCACAACCTCACCAAGCGCCTGAAGGAAGGCAAGTTGCTGGCACCGGCCATCAACGTCAACGACGCCGTGACCAAGTCCAAATTCGACAACCTTTATGGTTGCCGCGAATCTTTGGCTGACGGTCTCAAGCGCGCCACCGACATCATGGTGGCCGGCAAAGTGGTCGTCGTGGCCGGTTACGGCGACGTCGGCAAGGGTTGCGCTCACTCGATGAAAAGTTTCGGCGCGCGCGTGATCGTCACCGAAATCGACCCCATCAACGCGCTCCAGGCCGCCATGGAAGGCTACGAAGTCACCACCATGGAGGAAGCCTGTAAGCAGGGCGACATCTTCGTCACCGCCACCGGTTGCGTAGACATCATCCGTTCCGAGCACTTGCAGGCCATGAAAGACAAGGCCATTGTGTGCAACATCGGCCACTTCGACATCGAAATCGATGTCGCGTGGCTGGAGAAGAACGCCAAGGAAATCAACGTCAAGCCGCAGGTCGACATCTTCGAGTTCCAGGATGGCCGTCAGATCATTCTGCTGGCTCGCGGTCGCTTGATGAACCTGGGTTGCGCCACCGGCCACCCCAGCTTCGTCATGTCCACCTCCTTCACCAACCAGGTGTTGGCCCAGATGGAACTGTGGGAAAAGCACGACAAATACCCGATCGGTGTTTACGTGCTACCCAAGCACCTCGACGAAGAAGTAGCTCGCCTGCACCTCGGCAAGTTGGGCGTCAAGCTCACCACGCTGACGGACAAGCAGAGCGAATACCTGGGCGTCTCCAAAGCCGGCCCCTTCAAGCCCGAGCACTACCGCTACTAAGCGTTCTACTCTCGAAAGCCCCTCGGTTCGCCGGGGGGCTTTTTTCTTTTGCGGGGTGTTTGGCTGTGCCCGGGGGCGTTGGCTACGGGTGGCCGAGATTTGGCTACCGGTGACCAAGGCCCGGACTTGCTCGGGGGCTCGGGGGCGTTGGCCACGGGTGGCCGAGGTTTGGCTACCGATGACCAAGGCCAGGATTTCCGCGGGGGCTCAGGGGCGTTGGCTACGGGTGGCCGAGATTTGGCTACCGGTGACCAAGCCCGGATTTCCGCGGGGGCTCAGGGGCGTTGGCTACGGGTGGCCGAGATTTGGCTACCGGTGACCAAGCCCGGATTTCCG
>JALHOV010000460.1 GCA_022842865.1 Vulcanimicrobiota bacterium
GAGTTACCCCCACGCACCGAGATCACGCTGCTGGTCGACCTGTCCACTCAGGAACGCTCGTTGTATGAGCAGTTGCGCCGTCAGGCGGAGGAAGGTCTGCGCCAGCAAGGGTCACGCTTTGAGTTGTTGGCTCATCTGACGCGCATGCGCCAGGCCTGCAGTCATCCTCGTCTGGTGCTCGACCAGCCGGGGCTGACCAGTTCCAAGCTGGCCGCCTTTTTCGAGCTCTTTGAAGACCTGCGAGCCGGACGCCACCGCTGTCTGGTCTTCAGCCAGTTCACCCGCCTGCTCGACCTGCTCCAGGCAGAGCTGGAAGAAAGAGAAATTTCCTTTTTGCGTCTGGACGGCAGCACTCCGGCCCAGGACCGGCGTAGTCGCGTGGAAGCCTTTCAAGATGGCCAGGGTGACCTGTTCCTGATCAGCCTCAAAGCCGGCGGCACGGGCCTGAATCTGACCGCGGCCGACTATGTGATCCACCTGGACCCTTGGTGGAACCCGGCCTCGGAGGATCAGGCTTCGGACCGAGCCCACCGGCTGGGCCAGACCCGCCCGGTCACCGTCTATCGCCTGATCGCCCGCGAAAGCGTGGAAGAGAAGGTGGTCTGCCTGCACGGCCACAAACGAAAGATGGCCTACGATCTGCTGGAAGGCAGCAATCAGGCCATCGACCTGGGCGACCAGCAGCTCCGCGAATTGCTGACGACTTCAGGGCAATTTCAGTCCCCCTGCGATAAGCTTCCAAAATGGTGATTCAGCCCTTCAAAACGACACCGCGCGACCGCCACTGGCAAGACGCCGGCCGCCTGATGGCCGAGCGCAACATTGCCGCCGAGGACCATAGCTACTTGCAGGAGACTCTGGCCACCTATCTCTCTCATCGCTCGGGCGCGGAGCTCCCGCCACGCTGGCAGAGCAAGCTCGACCGCGAGTTGCTGCACCCTTATGCAGATCAGCAGATCGGGGCTCGCATCGACCAGCTCCAGAGCTCCCTGAAAACAGTGCTGGACGAGCTCCCTGCCTATCCCAGCCAGCTTTATTTGACCGGCAGCTTCTCGCGCGGGCGCCTGGGCGCCAACTCCGACCTGGACGCCTACGGAACCGTGAAACCGCAAGACCTGCACAGCGCCTTTGACGCCTTCGAAAAAACCGTGGCCGGTCCGGATGCCTGCCTGGTGCCGTTCTCTGAGGAAAAACCAGGGTTGAAGCAAGGAAATTTGCTGGCCATCGGCGCTTCCGTCAAAATCGACCCGGCCCGCCTGGCCGAGCCCGGCTATTTACGTAAGGTTTATCAGCACGTTCAGCAAGAACGCCGCGAGCGCCAGGAAACCAGCCCACTTTATGAGTGGATGACCGGACTGGTCTGGGGCGAGGAGCTCAACGCCCAGCAAAAGCGCGAGGAGATGGAGCGGGGCGGTCTGACCCACCATGCCATGGCCCTGGCGGGCACCCTGTCCACAGTCCCTCTGCTCGGGCCGATTGTGCGCAAGACCGCCGACCTTTTCGTCAACCAGTCCCACCTCGAAAGCCACTGAGGATTCCCCTCTCAGGAGAGGGAGCCTGGACAGTGAAGAGAACGTTCTCCCCACATGCTGCCCACGCTCGTGCCGATCCCAAGACCCGTGCGCCTCAGAAAGGGGCGCTTCACGGCCCCTGTTCTTGTCGGCTGGTTGATCTGGCTTCTCATGCTGTGTGCTGTTTACGATATGGTCCGTCCCCTCTGGGTCATGTTTTGCCTGTGCACCAGAGGCCACAGCCTGGACACGGTTCCTCGACCTCCCTGGGACGGGATGCTCGGCCTCTCGCCGTCGACTCCCATCAGCTGCTTGCTGCAAATTGCCGTGGCCGGGATGGTGCTGGTGGGACTCCGCTGGCTGGGTGACGTGCTGGTCTGGCGTGGACAGCGGGAAAAAAGTTTGCTGGTCAACGGCCGGGCCATGAACGCGGAAGTGGTCAAAGCCCGCTCCCAAGGATCCAAGCACTACGTGACCTACATCATTCACCGCGACGGAAAGGCCGAGGATCACGAAAGTCGGTGCATCACACCGCGCGCCGTCGGAGACGAAGTTCTGGTGCTTTTTTCCTTCGACTTCTCTCAGGCCATGCTCTACGAGCTGTGCCGTTACGAAATCGCCAGGTAAACGGACTGACTAAGGAACGGGGACGGCGGGGGCGCCCATCATCTCCTGCAGAGCCTGCAGGACGATGTCCAGCTCCTCAATGGTGTGATCGGAGCTGAGGAAGAAGCGCAGACGGGCGGCGCTCTCTTCTACGGCCGGGTAGACAATGGGCTTCACCTGAATTCCACGACCAATAAGCCGGGCGCAGAGATCCGTGCAGGCCGCACTATCTGCCAGAATAATCGGAACCACCGGGGTCCGCTCGCTCGTTCCCAGAGGCAGATCCTGGCGTTTACAGCCTTCCCAAAAATGCTTGGATACTTTTCGCAGCTTCTCCACACGCTCTGGCTCCTGGATGAGCAACTTCAGAACGGCCCGGGCCGCAGCGGCCAAAGGCGCCGACAGGCCCACGCTGAAAACGAATCCGGGCAGAGTGTAACGCAGATAGTCGATGAGCGGCTGACTTCCTACCAGATAACCACCGCAGCTTCCGAGTGTCTTGGAAAGCGTGCCCATCAGAACGTCAACCTGTTTGGGATCGACTCCAAAATGTTCACAGATACCGCGGCCCGTCTTACCCAACACACCCAACGAATGAGCTTCATCAACCATCAGCAGACACCCATAAGTGTGCTTCAAGCGAACCAGTTCGGGCAACGGCGCGATGTCACCATCCATACTGTAGATGCCCTCAACCACCAGAAGAACCCGGCGGAAGCGAGTGCGCACTTTGCGCAGAATCTTTTCCAAGGCGACGATGTCATTGTGTGGGAAGGAAAGTCGCCGTGCGGCGCTGGCCGAGGCACCCTCCAGAATACTGTTGTGACTCAGAGAGTCGTGCAAAATCAGGTCGGGGGCCTGCATCCAGTGGCTCAGCAGGGCCGTATTGGTGGCGTGACCGCCGACCATCGCCAGGGCATCTTCGTGTCCCAAGAAATCGGCGATGTCGCGTTCCAGGAGACGGTGAAGTTCGATTTCCCCGCCCACCAGACGAGAAGCCTGAGCGGAGCATCCATACTTGGCCACGGCCTCAGCAGCCGCTTCCAAAACCTTAGGATGGCGGGCCAGGCCAACGTAGTTATAGTGACAGAAGCTGATGTCTGTGCGGGGCAGAACTCGGAAATAGGGGTTCTCCTTGCCCATCATCTGCAATCGATCTTGCAGGAGGACGACCTCAGGCATCTGGTCCACTCGGGTCCATTCTGAGGGAATGGCAGCAAAGCTGCGCTGCGGCAGCGACTGCACCCAACGAGACTGGACTTCGCGGATCCAGCCGACCAGCCGGCCGTTCTGATAAAGCATCACGTCGGCGGCTGGACCCTCTTCCTTGACGTCGAGGGCGCGCACCCGAGCTTCCACCAGGCCGGGCGTCAGCTGGGTTTGCAGCGTGATTTCACCAATTCCCGAGGGTAGCACGGGCCGATTGTGCTGGCGCTGGACCCAGTAGAGGCAGAGTTGCAAACAAGAGTCGATCACGAGAGGATCCAGGTGCCAACGGGAGCGTGGATCACCGGGCACCCAATCCCGCGGAATCGAGGTGCGCACCATGCCGACCAGGCCGGTATCTCCGGCTTTGATTAGAGAGTTAACGCCTTGCAAACGGGTGCCGTGGAAAGCCAGGTCACTGTAGAAGCGCTGCAGTTCTCCCTGCAGATTCCATTGCGCGTCAATGTCAACGGGGGCGGGCGGCTGACCCAGGTCGCCGATCTGAGCGGACAAATCCAAAATCTTGCGTCCGCCGGGACGGATCTCCAGCAGGCGCAGTTCGCGGTCCTCTCGTTCGAGCACGATCTCGGCCTGTTCGCGGAACATCAGGCCGCGATGAACCTGGACGTTGTACAGGCTCCAGGGAGCTTGTAAGTTCTGGCTCCAGGCCAGGAAATCCAGGCCACTGGCCAGAGGCAGCAGCATGGTCTTATCCAGGGCGTGGTCGAGCAAGAACGGATGGCTACTCGGGCTGAGTTTACCGCCGCTGTAAAGTTGCTCGGGCAAGCGGCACTGAGCCAAAAGTTCGCCCACCGTCCATTGAGCCCAAGTGTTCATGGGGATCTCAATCGGCGGAAGCAGCGTGATCAGGTCGCGCAGGGCCATGGAATCCAGGCCCAGATCGTCGATCAGATGTTGCTCGGCCTTAAAATCATTGGGGGAACAACCACAATTGCGGGCCAGCCATTCGCGCACTTCGCGCTCGTGATGACTGTGCTGCTCCTGGGCTTCCTTGCCGACCACCCAATAGGGCTTGCGGTGCAGCGGCGTGGGCGGAATATCCGCCACGCGCTGGTCTTCGGCCAGGAAATGTTGGCTGAGATCTCGGGGAGCTTCGCTCGGCAATTCGCGCCAATTCCGAAGCCCTTCGATGTATTCTTCGTAGCTGGCCGCCCAAAGCAGGCGACATTCGCTCTCGCGGGGGCGCAAGACCGAGAGAGTGTAAGCGATCCAGTTGAGCGACTGGACGGGTGCGTCCTGAAGCTGACGACAGAACGCGTCCAGGAGCTCGGCGTTGGGAGCCGACAGCAAGATGGGCAGATTGCGGGCGGGCGGGGCCTCAGGCTGAGGCACACTCTCGAGGATGGCCAGGCAGTTGATGCCGCCGAAGGCGAACGAGCTGACCGTGGCCAGCCGCGCTTCCTGCTCCCAGGGTTTGGCTTGCTGGGCCACTTGAAAACGCTGCGCGAAATCGAGCAGATTCGGATGCCACTCCTTCCAACCGGCGTGGGGCGGAATGGTGGCCTGATAAACGGCCATGGTTGCCCTCATGAGACCGGCAACGCCGGCTGCAGAAATCGTGTGGCCGAGATTGGCTTTGACCGACCCGATATGGGGCTGCTCTTCGCTCTCTCCGAGAATGTCGCGCCAGGCCTGAAGCTCCACCTGGTCACCCACCGGGGTAGCAGTGCCATGGCATTCCAGGTAACCCAGCTGCTCTGCCTTGACTCCGCTGATCTCCAGGCCCTCTCGCAACAGGCGCAGCTGTCCGGAAAGTTGCGGGGTCATGGGGCTGGGCGCATTGCCATCACTGTTGCAGTGGGTGCCGCGAACGACCGCGTAAACTCGGTCGCCGTCGCGCTCCGCCTGATCGAGGCGCTTGAGGAGAACGGCACCGATGCCTTCGCCCAGGGTGAACCCGTTGGCGCTGACGTCGAAAGCCGAACTGGGACGGTAGGCCAGGGCGCCAATGCGCGAGAAAGCCACCAGGTTGTCGGGCACAAAATTCAAGTAAACTCCGGCCGCCAAAGCGATGGGAGCCGGTCCTTCAAACTTTTGGCGGCGCAAATACTGGCAGGCCTCGTGAACGGACAGCAGGGAGCTTGCGCAGGCGCCATCCAAGGACAGGCTGGGCCCGCCCCAGTCGAAGGATTGTGCGATCAGACTTGCGTTCATGCTCATCATGTTGCCGGGCAAGGTGTAGCTGCGAATGCTGGCCAGACGCTGCGTGCGCGGAGTGGTGTCGTGAGGAGTGCCGAACTGACCAGCCAGCATCTGACGTTCGCGCAGGCGGCTGGTGGAAAGAGAAAGATACTCAGCCAGGCTGCAACCTACGTATGCGGCGCTGCGCTCGCGGTCATAGCTGTCAGGACGCAAACCAGCGTCCTGGAGTGCCTCCCAGGTGACCTCCAAAAGCAAACGATGCTGGGGATCCATGACCTCGGCCCGCCGGGGAGCGATGTGGAAATGGCTGGCCGCAAAGTATTCGACATTGCGCAGGTGAGCAACCCGGTCGCAAGGTGTGCCATCCGGGTCACGGCCGGAAGCAAAGAACCGGCTGTGATCCCAACGGCGGGGATCAACGGGTCCAAAGCTCTGGTGACCCAGGCACTGGTTGCGCCAGAACTCCCCAGGGTTGGGAGAGTCTGGATATCGGCAGCCCATGCCAATGATGGCGATAGGAACTTCTTGTTGGGAATTCATTTACTTACTTCGTGCACGCTGCAATAAATCTTGGAGATCGCCAAAGCTTTCGATTTGTTCAATCTCCCGCTGGTCGAGGCTCACTTCGAACTCGTCTTCCAGCATCACAATAACTTCGGCCAAAGAGACCGAATCCAAACCTAATTCCGAAAGAGATTGACTGGAGCGAAACTCACCAACGTCGCGTGAGGAAATTTTCGTCAAAATGTCCCGCAGTAGGGAAGCAAATTCTGGTTCCAGAGCGTCGTTCATGGGGGCGCGCTTCGACAACACGGATCTTGCCCCTCCATAGGAAGACGAGAAGCCGGGGCAGAATGTGTGAGATCATTGCATACTTTGAAGAAAAT
>JALHOV010000461.1 GCA_022842865.1 Vulcanimicrobiota bacterium
CCACCAGACCACCCGCCTGACGGAAAGTCTACGACTTTTGGGCCCTCAAACTGCCGAAAAACTCGGATAGGGAAGTTTCTTTAGCTAAAGTCCGGGGTTTTCGGCCGCTTTCCTAGGGGGAGGCGCGTCAGCCCCCCCTAGAGCTTGAGAAGTGGGGGGGGCTAGGGGGAGGCGCGTCAGCCCCCCTAGGAGGGCCGGCCGCGCCCTTAGAGAAATTTTTCAGACTACCGGGGTAATCTCGGGGTGGAGGATGTTCATGGAAATCAGGAAAATGGGAGCCCCAGCGGCCCAAACCCCGAAAACTCTAGGCGCCAGCCAGCCCCAGGCCAATCCGGCGGGGCCCACCGATCAGGTGTCGGTTGGACAAGCTTCGCCTCAAGAACAGGCCATTGCTGTGTTGCACCAGATGGCTCAGGCCCGAGTCGAACTTGGCCACGAACTCATCACCAAAGTGCTCGAGCCTGCTCCCAAGGAGTTCCAGGAAGTCAGTGCGGCCACGATGCCGCACCGAGAAGAGGTGGCCAAATACCTCGCCTCGGCTGCGGAGGGCACAGAGACTCCCAGTGACCAGGGCATACTCACTTCCGCCTTCTATGTGTTGGCTACCGAGACCAAGACGCTGGCGCAGGCCGCTGTCAACGCCGAAAACCGCGCCGACTTTCAAACGGAACAAGGTGGCATCCCGGATCGCGACAAGCTCTTCAACCAGGAACTGGGTTATCTGATCGAAGCCAATATCTATCAGGGTCAGATTCCCGCCGAACAGTTGCAGCAAATCCTGACTGGACCCGATCCCGAAGGCGAGAAAAAGCTTAGTGCCGGAGCCTTCGTAGAGGAAGTCCGCAAGTTCGTTCCGGCCGAAGTGGCCGAACAGGTGACCCAGATCGCCGGTCAGAACCCGCTGGTGCTGGCCTTCCAAGAAAAGCCCGACCTGCAGAAACGCTTCACCGGTGCACTGCAACAGAATTATGAGGCTGCCAACGCGGTCAATAACGGCTGTCTGCAATACTTCAACGTCTTGAACGCTATCATTCAACAGGACTTACAGGCCCAACAGGTGCTGATTCTAGCGCAACAATAGTGCCGCGAAGTTGGTTACGGCCGCTGCTGGTTGTGCTGGCAGCGGCCTCTTGCTTCTTCTGGGGACTTTCCACCTATGGTGATTCCGGTCGGCTCGGCACCGTCGAGCTTTCCGAGACGACCGCCAGCGATTGGCTTTTTGTTTGGCGTCAGCGATTGGCCCCCCAGTCGGTGCCTTTGGACAAGCGGGTTCTACTGCTGACTGTCGATCGGCAGGCAGAAGTTCAGCTCGGAAAGCCGTCTGTGTTATGGACACGCGACCTGGCCCAAATCTGCCAAGAATTGCGCACGGCCGGGGCGGCCGCGGTCGGACTCGACTTTGCCGGTGATCCCTACCTGAACAAAAGTCCAGCCAGTCTAAGGACGCTAGTGGAGGAAGGTTACGCTGCGCTGCAGGATGCGGTGGCTGATTCTCCGCTGGTCTTGATTGAGAACGACGTCACCGGCGAACTGCAGCAGCCTGCCTGGCCAGCCTCTGTGGTCGCTTTCGCGGACGAAGGTCGCAACAGTTGCCTGGCCAACTTCCTCGTCGACCCGGACGGGACTATCCGCAGACTCCCACTGGTGGGCCTGCAGCAGGATCGCGGCTGGGTTAACCACACTTTTGCCCTGCGTGTAGCCGAGTTGGGTCTAGGCTTGGAGATGTCCAGGACCGAGCAGGGCTGGAGCTTCCCGCAGCACGCCTGGCCGTCGCAAGGCCGAGGCGACACGCTGCGCATCAATCATCCGGGTCCTCCGGGGACCATCCCCCAAGAGTCGCTGGCTCGTTATTTCGAGAGAGCTGCGCAACCTGGGGGGTTAGACTTTTACAAAGGGAAATTCATCTTAATCGTGCCCGATTTTCCCTCCGATCGGCACGCGACACCTTTTGTTTCGACCGGGCTGCAACGTACCTTGGGCGGTGAGATTCACGCGGCCGCCCTCAACTCAGTGCTTACCGGTGCTTACTTGCGGAGGGTGCCGGCCTGGGAATGGGCGCTCCTGTTGGCGGCCGGTTGCCTGCTGAGCGGGCTGGTGTCGGCTTTTCGCACTCCTCTGTTCAGTTTGCTCATTTGCGTGGGCATCTCATTGGCCTACTACCTGCTCTGTCTGGCCTGCTTCATTCACGGGGGAGCCATCCTTCCTTTGTGGAGCTGGGCCCCCTGTGTCAGTCTGGGCTTTCTGGTCGGATCGGCCGCGCAGTTTCTATTGCTGGAGGAGCGTCGTCTTGGCTTGCACCGGTTGCTTGGTCGCATGGTCAGCCGCCAGGTGGCCGATGCGATGCTAGAGCAGCCTAAACTGCGCGCCGAACGCCGCCAGATCACTTTGCTTTTCAGCGACATCAATGGTTTTACACCGGCTTGCGAGCGGCTGCCCCCCGAGCAAGTGTTGAGCATGCTCAACTCCTATTTCCAAGAGATGATTTCCCTCATCGATGGGCGTGGAGGCTACGTCAAGCAGTTTGTAGGCGACGAAATCATGGCCGTTTACGGCGCGCCCAAGCCCTCCACCAGCCATCCTCGGGATGCCGTCTATACCGCCATTGAAATGATCGAGCGTCTGAATGAACTCAAGCGCGCTGACCCCGACGAGAGCCAGGGATTTTATTCGGTGAAGCTGGGCATTAACACCGGAGAAGCGGTTTTGGGCTCGGTGGGCTCGGCCGAACGTTGGGAATATGCCGCTGTCGGTGACGACGTCAACCTGGCCGCTCGCCTGGAATCCCTGGCTGGCAAATTGGGTTACGACGTGCTGGTGAGCAAGTTCACCCGGGACCTGGTCGAAAAATTACCCCCGGGTTGGACCTGGAAGTCGATTGGGATACAGACTTTCAAGGGCAAAACGAGTCAACTAGAAGTCTACACTTTAGAGAAATCAGGTAAGGAAACCTCGTGAAAAAGCCTCGCTTGCTGGTCATTCTGGCCCTCTCGACAGTAGCCGCTTACGGTCAACAGCCCTCCTTGCAGGGCGCCAAAGTGACCCGGCTGCAGGGACAAGTTCAAGTCAAGGAGTCTTCCGTCTGGCGTTTGCTCACGGAGGGTGAGCAACTGGCGGAACTCACCTTGCTCCGGTTGTCCCAGGGTTCTCACCTCAGTCTCCGCTTTCGCTCCGATGGCCATCGCGAGGAGGCTCAGGGTCCCGGCGACATGGTCGTCGGCAAAGACGACGTGGGGGGTGGCGTCAAAGTCGAGCGCTTTGGCTTCCGCAACCGGCCCCTCGAGATTCCTCGTTCCGGTGGGCTGGATGCTGTAGGTGGCAGTGTGGCCAACGCTTCCTTCCGCCGGATGAGGTTGAGGACACCAATCACTTCTCCAATGCCGCCTCCTCCCTCAGCGGCCGTCGATGCCCCCTTTCTGGACCGAGCTACCTCTCTTAGGGGCCCGCAGTTTCCGCCCAATCTCCAGGAGCCCGGACCTGCTCCCTTGACTCTAGCCTGGGATTCTTCCGGGCCGAGCCTGGTCAGTCCCAATTCAGGCGGGATCCAGGTGGGGGAAAAATTCCGGGTGCGGGCTACGCTTTTCGAGGGTGACCGCGAGATAGCCCGCGTTGCCTTGCACAGGGACCAGCCTCTGCGGTTTGCGGACCACGCACTGCAGACCGATCGCCTCTATCGAGTGCAGTTCGACGACGAAGGGGTGCCCAAAGGCTCCATGACGTTTCAACTCCTCGATCCCGAGGAGCAGCAGGAAGTCCTGACGATGGCTCTAGTTGCCTTGCCAACGTTGGATCAGCGATTGGAGCGGATGGATCGCTACAGTCAGTTGGGCGAGTATCACCTGGCTTGTGAGGAAGGTAAGCGCTGGCTCTTCTCTGCGGATCCCGAGGCTGACCCGGAGAAGACCGCAGCTGTCTTGCAAGTCGTTTACGATGTGAGCCGAGACATTTTGAGGGATACCCTTCAGGCCGAGTATTGGAAGGACTGGGCCGAAGTCAACAAGGTTTCCCTCCTTCCGTAGAGAAATTCGGCTGATGAATAAACTTCAAGCTTCCTGTTTTTGTCTGCTGTTCGCCGGTGTTTTGGCTGCCGAGCCGCTCGAGCCCAGCCCGCGGTTGGAGAGCCTGGCCAGGGCTTTGCCGGAGGTGGGCAAGAACGTGAAGGTCGAAACGCTGGGTATCCAGCTGGTTCCCTCCAATCAGCCCGCCCCCAAGGCGGTCCAGGGAGCTTCCAGTTACAAAATTTATTACCCCACCGATCTGGACAGGCGCAGTACGGACGATGCTGCCTACGCTGGCAAGTATCCCGGCGTTCATCTGAACCTGCCTCTCAAAACCCAGCCCAGCTACATTAACTTTCTCTTCCTCAGCGACCAACCGGAGCGCATTTTGGATAATCGCAAGCGCACGCCGGCCGCCAACCCCGGCAGTCCCGCTCCAGGTCCAGGGGCGACTGGCATCTACGCCCGCTCGCCGATTCCCAATCAGTCAACGGTGCGCGTGCTGGTGGATCACACCAACGGCACCAAGCGAAACTTACGCTTCGACCTGGTGTGGATTCCGCGCAAGCCGGGATTTCTGACGGTGCGCAAGCGAACCATGTCGGTGCATCAGGACAGCGTTGCTGCGGGTAAACAGGCTTTTGTGGAGCAGGGCGGTCAGGTGGTGGTGGAACCTCGCGTCCAACTGGAGGCCGATAAGAGCACCGTGTTGGTGAGCCAGCTGCTCAAGCCCGAAGACACATTGGTTTTGCATCAAGAGTATTTCTCCAGCGCTCCCGGCGACCTGGCGGCGGTGGTCTCGGAGGTGGAAACTCCTCAGATTGCCAGGAAGGCCGACCTGGACGCCCTGCCGGTGCTGCATTCCATCGTCTGGAAGGAAGAGGAAGAGCGACTCGGCAAGTTTATCGATAAAAATGCCGATCCCACTCGATGGAATCGTATCAAGCAGTCTTTTCAGCATGCCCGCGGGCATTTTCCCTCCCCCGACCGTCTCTCGGAAGTCGACTATCAGGTTTCCAGTTGGTCCGAAGCCGACCATCCGATGCAGGTCTACTCGAAGTTTGAATCGATCCCGGGCGTGGATGTCACCGTCCAGCAGGGCGGGGCTGACGCCGTCACCGACAATCGCGGCAAGTACGGAGCTCGCGTAGGCATGCGCTGGAATCTCAAAGCCCTGCCTCCCGGTTGCCGCGAAGTGGCCATCTTGGCTCTGAACCGGGGCGCCGTTTTTGGCGGTCGCCACTGGGTCTCCGATGGCAAGCGCACGGTGGCCGAAGTTTTTCACGCTCCTAATAATCCTGGACTCCTGCCCAAGCTCTACGCCTCCACCCTTTGGAGGGGCCCGGTCAGCGTAGGCGACCAGATTCAGATGTGGACCGAGCCGATGGCCAACACCAGCGTCCAGCTGTGGTATTTGCTGGTGCCCATTCCGCCCAAATGAGAACGCTGTTGCTGGTTCTGTGCCTGACCGGTTGGGCGCTGGCTCAGCCACGGAATCTGGCCGTGCTCTGCTACCACCAGATTCACCAGAAAGCGGACACCGAGATGGTGACCACGCCCGAGCGCTTTCGCCAGCAGTTGGACTTTTTGCAGCAGCAAGGGTATCAAGCAGTCAACCTGGACCAGGCGCAGGCTTTCTTGCAGGGCAAACTCTCGGCCAAGAAGTTTCCCAAGCCTCTGCTCATCACGTTTGATGACGGCTATGACGGGGTTTATCGCTACGCATACCCGGAGCTCAAAAAACGTCGAATGAAAGCGGTCGTGTTTCTGGTGGTTTCGCAGGTCGACCGGCTGAAGCCCACTGCTCACCTGACTCAGACTCAGGTTTGCGAGATGGACCGCAGCGGCGTGTTCGAGTTTGGCTCGCATACCTACAACCTGCACATTCCCATCCCCGAGCGGCGCTCCGAAAGCCAGGTTTCCGCTTACGCCGTGCGGCGCGATCTTACGCGTTCACGCGAAGTGCTCCAGGAGTGGCTGGGCAAACCTGTGCGTTCGCTAGCCTGGCCCTACGGGCACTACGACGAGGGCTGTCTGGAGCTAGCCCGCCAAAGCGGTTTCAGGCTTGTGTTTACCACCGACTACGGCTACAACTTGCCCGGCTGCGGACCCTGGCGCATTCGCCGTATCCGTCTGTCCAGCGACTTTGACACCGTCGAAGTCTTACGAGCGAAACTGGAGACCGGTGGCTAAGCCCTAAGTTGCCCCCAGCCAGGAGTAACTCACGGGAAGGCTAGCGGCATTGCGCTGAACTAGCCTGAAACCCCCGGCCGCGGTGCCCTGAGTCGGTACATACGAATAGGCTCGGACGCGAAGCCGAGCACAAAGGTCGATAGAAGCGGGACTAACTTACCAGGTCGAGTGGGGGCGG
>JALHOV010000462.1 GCA_022842865.1 Vulcanimicrobiota bacterium
CCTTGCGTGCCGCTCACGAGCGACTGGGGGTGAAGCCGTCATTCTGAAGAGAAAAAGTAACGGTCACTCAAGTTGAGCAAATCGGGCTCACGAACGGCCATCCAGGGTTAGCTCAAACACTGCTGATTCAGTCGCCTGGCCAAAACTTGAGTGAAAAGCAAGTCCGTTACCTGCACAACGTTCACGCCAGCGGGTTACGTCTGGGCAATCTGGTCTCCGGGATTCTCGACCTGGCCCAGCTCAAGAGCGGCGCCCTGAAGCTTCAGCTCCAAGCCGTCGATGCTTCGCGCTCCCTGACGCGCGCGCTCCAGGCGGTAGGAGACAACCTTAAATCTCGGTCTCTGACGATAGATTCCACGATTAGCGATTTGCCTTTGTGCCAGGGTGATGCCAACCGCCTGCAGCAAATTTTCTTCCAGCTGCTCGACAACGCGGTGAAATTCAGCCCCGTCGAGGGCCAGATTGTGCTGCGAGCCGAGCACAACGAGTCCCTCCTGACCATTTCCATTCGCGATAGCGGCCCGGGCATTTCACCGGAGCATCAGCAACGGATTTTTGAGGAGTGGGGAGGGATGGACTTCACTTACCGGCGCTTGCAGGAGGGGGCCGGCATTGGCCTGGCCCTGGCCAACCAGTTGGCCGCGCTGCACGGGGGGCGCTTGAGAGTGGAAAGCGCTCCCAACCAGGGGGCCTGTTTCATCCTGGAACTACCTATTTCTTAAACTTCGCGATATCCGAGGCAAAGGTCTGAGCATCAATCGGCTTGGTCACATACCCATCGCAGCCGGCCTCCATAATACGCTCCAGATCCCTGGCCATCGAGTGAGCCGTCACGGCCACCACGGGAATGTCACGGGTCTTCGGGTCCGCCTTGAGCTCGGCGGTGGTGGTCAGCCCGTCTTTACCCGGCAGCGAAACGTCCATCAGGATCAAATCGAGCGGCTGACGGCAAGCGATGTCGAGGGCCGCCTCGCCAGAGTCAGCGCCAACCACCGTATGCCCGGACATTTCTAGCAAATCTGTCACCAGCTCTAAATTGAGCGGGTTGTCTTCCACCACGAGAATCATCATCGTCGGGCCCATTCGCTAGCCCTGGCTTGTAGCCTTCAGCTCTGACTGCGAGCGAGACGGACCCGAGAGAGCAGCACCCAGGGCTCGAAGGGTTTGGCCAGGTAGTCGAAAGCACCGGCTTCGATGGCCTTGAAGACTTTTTGCTGGGGGTTGGCTTCGCCCGTGAGCATGATCACGCGGTTGTGCTTCAGGATGCCCTTTTCGGCCAGCGACTTGAGCAGTTCATAGCCGCTCGCCTCGCCCAGCCGCACGTCGAGCAAGATGACTTGATGAGCGGGTTCGGGGGGTTGGGCGGCAAGCCAGGCCTGGGCCTGGCCCAGGCTGTCGAGCCAGCGCACCGTCAGGCCCTCCATTTCCAGGGTCAATTTAACCAGGTCAAGGATGCGCGGGTCGTCGTCGATGAGCAAGACCTCGCGGGCGAAGCGGTTACTCCGGTCCTGGGTGCCGCCGGCCAGGGACATCTCCAGGCGAGCCAGGCCGCTCTCCAAATCCCCGTCGGCGGGCAAGCAGAGCAGGTCGGAGGCCACCCCATCGCTTCCGCTGACCAATTTGTCCAGACGATGCTGGGCGACCTGACGGTCCAGGCCCAGCCATCCGATCAAGCGGGTGCGGGCGTCCCAACGGGCCACCAGGTCGCCGGGCTGCAGGGTTTCGCGCAGGCGCCGTTCCAGTCGGATGGGTTCCGCTTCCTGGGTGTCGCGAATGAGGGCCAGCGAAAGCGTCTGCTGGAAGCGCTCAGCCAGCTGAAGTTGAGTTTCCACTCGAGCCTGGGCCAGCTGCGCGGTGCCCTGGCGCCCGGCCTGCACCGAGGTCCAGGTGCGGAGGAAGCGCTGCAAACGGTCCTGGACGCGCCGTAAAAGCTCGCTCCCCACCACCGGTTTTAATACATAATCGTCGGCCCCGGCGCGAAATATACTTTCCACGACCTCAGCTTCGCGCACTCCAGTCAGGAAGACGATGGGCAGGCTGCTGTAGCGCGGGTGACTGCGCACGGCTTTGCACAGTTCGATGCCACTCACGTGGGACATCTCCAGGTCAAGGATGAGGAGATCAGGATTGACTTCCTCCAGGCGCTGCCAGAGCAGCAGAGGCTCCCGTTCCCCGGTGAACTGGTAGCCCGCCTCGGCGAGCGTGACCGATAGAATGCCCAGCAGGGCCGGATCGTCATCCACCGCCAACAGACGCACGCCCTGTTGCCCCTCGAGTCGAAACAGACTCTTGACGAAGTCGACCAGTTCCCCCAGGTCGAGCGGTTTGTCGAAGAAAGCCTTGACGCCCAGTTCGCTGCCCCGCAGGCGCACACTGGTGGTAGCCTCTTCCCCATAGACGATAACGGACTGGCCACGCTGCTGAAGCCCCTCCAGCGCCAGGTAGAACTCTTGAGAAATTTCGGGTCGAAACTCAAGAAACACCAGCGTGCCAGGCGAACTCTGTTCCAGTTCCTGAATCGTGGAAAAGCTGACGTCAAATCCTTGCAGCCGGAAAGTCAGGGCCAGGTCCTGCTGCACCAGGTCGGCTTGGCCGCAGAGTCGCACCTTGCGTCCCAGGGAGGGCTTGGTGAGACCACCGCGGCGGCTCACTTCTTTTTGCATGGTGAGCACCAGCTCGGCCAACTGACCGCCTACTTCGCGGCCCGGAGAGCTCTGCATGAGCAGTTCTTCCACGGCCCCGGCGGCGCCCAGCAAAGCGGGCAAGCGAAAGAGACTGGCGGCCACCCGCAGCTTGCGGGCCTCGGCCAGGCCGGTGCGCAATTGGTCGCTGTTGAGCGCCCCCCCCAGCAGATCGAGGGCTAGCGACTGGAGCAAACCCAGACGTTCGTCCCAGAGGTCGCTGTTGACGACCAGCATTTTGTCGGTTCCCTGCAACATTTGCAGAATGGCGGAACCCTGGCCGCGCAGGCTTTCGGCGGGCGGATTGCCATCGAGTAGCGAATGCTCGACCAGGCGCGCCATTTCGGAAGCTCTTGGAAAGCCGAAGGTGGCCACCGTGCCAGCCAGTTGGTGAGCGCATTTCACCAGATAGGCGCGCTTTTCTTCGTCCCGCAAATCAAAATCCGTAAGGGTTGAGAGGGCCTTGGCCTGAGCCAGCAAACCGGGTGAATGCTTGGCCCATAGTTCCTTGAGGCGGCCTTGAATTTGCGGCGGTGGCTGCGTGGCCGGCGCGAGATGGAGCGTATCGCGCAAGCGCAAGATCAATTCGTCGGGATCGAGAGGATGGACCAACAGACGTTTGACTTTAAATTCTTGGGTGAGGCGAAAACTGAGGGCGAAGTCCCGAAGGTCCGGCAAGGAGTAGAAGATGGGGGGCAGTTTCGAGACACTTGCGCGCAGCTGGTGAAGAAATTCCAGACCCGTTTGCTCGGTTAGATTGTGGTCCACCAAAATGAGATGGCAGGCCTCGCGCTCGAGCACGTCGATGACCTGGGCTACCGGCTGCACAACCTGAGTCTTCAAGCCAGGCAGACAAGCCTCCAGCCAGCTGCCAATTTCGGGCGGAACTCCCACGAGAAGGATCATGGTCATGGTGGCCGGTGAGTTTTTGATCTGTCTGGCAGGTTCCTCCCCTTTTTGCAGCCACAAGTATTGGCTGATAGGCAGGGAAGTGATTTTTCCTAAAAAAGGCCCACCCATGAGGCAAGTTCTGTCCTGGTCTTGTGCAACGATGGGACTCTACCTGGAGTTCTCTGCAATCCGCTTGTGGCTGGGAAGCCACGGGCTGAGCGGTCTGGCTGTGCATCTGGGTGCGAGCCTGCTGGTGGGTTTGGCCCTCGCCCAAAAAATGCCCGCCTGGGGCTTCTGGGCCGCCGTCATGTCCTTTACCATGCCCGGAGTCGGGCCTTTGCTGGCCGTGCTGGCCTGGATCCCCGGCGGCTTGCTCGGGGCCGCGGCCGACGAGACCGCGCTGGTCATGGCCGAATTTCGCGAACATACGCGCCCCCTTCCCGAGCCGCGGCCTCCCACGCCCCAAAGCTTCGAAGAACAGATGGCCTCGCATATGACCACGGCCAGCTCGCTGAGCCAGAGCGAAGCCGACGCGCGCTCAGTGCGACTGCTGGCCGATTCGCTGACCAGCGGCTCCGACGCGGGTCGCGTGCGCCGATTGCGGGCTCTCTTGGCCGATCCGCAGAGTGACTCCTATCACGTAGCCGCCGCCAAATTGGCGCGACTGCAGGAGCACTATACGGTGAGTCTCTATGAGGCCTCGCAGAGAGCCCAGGCCTTTCCGGGCTCGATAGAGCTGCAGGCGGCCCTGGCTGAAGGAACCGTGGATTATTTGCGCAGCGGCCTGCTGGACGGCCAGTTTTCAGAATTCTACTACGGTCTGGCCGTGCAGCGCTTTGAAATCCTGGCGAAACTGCAGCAGGACGAGCCGATTTGGCGCTTGCGCATCGCCGAACTGCATCGGCGCAACGGCAAATACGAGCAGGCACTGGCCACTTGCGAGTCCATCCTGCAGCAGTGGCCGGAAAACAGCGAGGCTCGGATGCGCATTCTGGAGATTTACTACTACGGCGCCCGCCGTGGTATCGGGGAATCGACCCGGCAGTTCGTTGGTATGCTGAAACGACTGAAAGACGAAATTCATCCCGAGCAAATCGAAGATCCTGGCTTGCAAGAGGCCGCTCAATGGTGGTTCCAGCGTGCTTGATATCGTGCTCTTTTGCGAAGGGACCTATCCATTTATTGCGGGGGGCGTTTCCAGCTGGATCCACGCTCTGATTTCCGCCATGCCCGAACTGAAATTTGGCATCGTCTTCCTTTCCCCCGGTCGTTCTTTCAAAAAGGAGCTGAAATACGACCTGCCCCCGAACCTGGTCGAGTTCGTGGAAGTCTACATCTACGACGTACGTTTGGTGCCGCAAAATCCGCAGCGTAGCCCGGAGCAAGAAGAAGCCGCCTGGGCGGCGCTGGAGAACTTCTCCGCCGGCATTATCGACGGGCGCTGGGGGGAAATTCACGACCTCTTTCGTGGATTGGGCTATCCTCCGCGTTTATCGCTGGAGGAAATGGCTTTCTCGGACCGAGCCTGGGACATTCTGCTACGCCAATATCACCGCTGCGCTCCTCATCTGTCCTTTGTCGACTTTTTCTGGACCTGGCGGTTTATCCACTTTCCTCTATTCCAGTTGCTCAACGCCCCCATCCCCGAAGCTCGCGTCTATCACACTGTCACCACAGGATGGTCTGGCCTGCTGGCTTCGCTGGCCAAGATTCGCAGCGGCCGCCCGCTGCTGCTCACCGAGCACGGCATCTACACCAACGAACGGCGCATCGAGATCGTGAAGGCGGACTGGATCTACGTGGAAGCGCTGCAGGCCGACGGTGGCCAGGCCTTCGGCTTCCTCAAGTCACTCTGGATCCATCTTTTCCAAGCGCTGGGTCATCTTTGCTACGACATGAGCGACGAAATTTATACCCTTTATGGCGGCAACAAGGTCAAGCAGATCGCGGCCGGCGCCGATCCGGACAAAATCCAGATCATACCGAACGGAGTGCGCATCGATCTCTTTGACCGGCCCCACCTCTCGGGAGAGAATCCTCAAGAGTTCACCATCGGGTTCGTGGGCCGGGTTGTGCCCATCAAGGATGTGCTGACTTTGATTCGCGCTTGCAAAATCGTGGTCGAGGCGGTTCCGCACGCGCGCACCTATATGATTGGGCCCACCGATGAGGACGAGGAGTACTTTAAGCAGTGCCAGGACATGGTGGAAACGCTGGGTCTGACCGACAAGGTGATCTTTACCGGCCCTCAGGACGTAAAGCAATGGTATCCGAAACTGAACGCGCTGGTGTTGACCAGTATCAGCGAAGGCCAACCGCTGGTCATCCTCGAGAGTTTTGTATGCGGTGTCCCCTGTGTGTCGACTGACGTGGGGGCCTGCTCGGAGATCCTGCTCGGTGGAGAAGAGGCCGATCGTCTGCTGGGGGCGGCTGGTTTTGTCACTCAAGTCGGTTCCCCCTATGAGACGGCGGCCGCTCTCATCCAACTGGCCCGCGATCCGGCTCTGGCCGACCGGCAACGGGAGGCGGGCCGGCAACGCGTGCGCCGTTATTACGATCACAAAGATATGATCGAACGCTATTCTCAACTCTACAAGAAATGGATGCAGCATGGCCGGAATCGGATTTAAGCTTCGCCGTCTCACCCAGGACGAAAGTCTGCTGGGCTATTTCCAAGGCTACATCAGTGCCGGATTGATTTGTTGCGGTCCCTGGATCCTGACGGTGCTGACCCTGTCGATGGCC
>JALHOV010000463.1 GCA_022842865.1 Vulcanimicrobiota bacterium
CTGCTGCAGGTGCGCGAGTGCACTCGTCAGAGCCTGGGACAGAGCGGATTCCTGAGCTGGTCCACCACTCAGGGCAAGGCCTGGGGCGTCTTCGAAAAGGGTCGCTGCACCTGGCTTCTCCACGTCGACGGCGAGCGCGAGCGGGTTTGTTACTACCGCCTGCGTGGGGACCTCGAGCACATCGAGCTGCATGAGCCGGGCCATGACGGAGCCAGCTTGTGCCAGAAGGTCGAGCAAATCGGGACCCTCATCCACAGCTACGAATGCTTGAACGAATCTCAAATCCCTCAGATCGAACGAAAGGTTCGCTGGTGGCAAGTGCAGCGCTGGCTTAAGGGAGTCCGCGGCAGCTGGTCCTGGCTCAAGGGACTCAAAGCCGCTTAAATAAAGAAAGGCAGACCGTGAGGTCTGCCTTTCTCGTCTTTCGAGTTCTACTCGTCTAGTCGTCTTCCGGCTCCGTGCACAAGAAGCCGCCGCCTAAATCCATCGCGTCCAGGCAGACTTCCAGGCCGGCCAGGCGTTGATGTTCCAGCGGAAGGTCGACGATTTCGCCGCCCATTCCTTCGACTTCGAGGCCGTGAGGGCCGCGACGCCGCATACGGATGCCCAGAATACGACTGGGAGCGACCGCATAGTGTGGGCTGGTCTGAATGAAGACGCCGGCGCGCGATGCTTTGGCCAGTGCTTCGGGGAGTGTTGGCTTTTCCAGGTCACGGAATTTGCCGCGTAAGGTTACCCAATAGGTTTGACCCGTGTGGTCTTCTTCCAGGTAGAGAACTTCCTGGCTATCCACGCGCACCCAGTGGTCTGGTTCCACCTGGAGCATTCGGGGTTTGAGACGTACTTTGCCGGATAATTCCAGCCCTCCGATGGTCTCTTCCAGCGGAGCAAAGAAGATTTTTCGTCCCGGGTGACGGTCTGGTTCTACGCGATGCAAGGGCCCCTCCCAAATCGACGAAGTGTGTCACTGCGGTTAACATTTTGTTGCCAACTTGTTAACGCCTCCCGACACTATCCGATAGACCTCCCGGGCGTCAAGCTTTTATTTGTTAGGAATTGTAGTCAATCGGAGGCGGAGGGATCGCCGTCACTCGCACCTTTCAACAGGTCTCCCGGTTTCAGCACGTACGCACCCCAGCCCCAGCTGTGAATCTCCTTTTCGTCGGCCCACCGCGAAGAGCGTAATTCCACCTGGGGATGCCGTCGGGCAAAGTCCGGATTGAGCGGATCGCTGGCATGGTCTGCGTCCACCTTGTTCGGATGCATCCAGACCAGGGCACAGTTGTCGCAGAGCAACACTACCGTCTCGCGATTGGAACACAGGCGATACCCCACCTGGCCCTCTCCACAAGAAGGACAAGGGCAGCAAGCGATCACGGCGCTGCCAACCAGGGGGCCACCCAAACGTCGAATACCTGCATTAGATCTTTGCCTCTTGCCGAAGTTTACTCATCTCAGACTGCTTGGACATCATCTTGGCCAGACCTTGCAGGTCCGCAAGGTCGTCTGAGCGGCCGCTTCATCGCGGACTAGAATCTTGCTGAGTCAGCCTCCAACACAGCCCGGCCAGCGCCATCAGGAGTAACCAGCTGCACGCTCCCGCCGCCATCTCGCCGCGCAGGCCGGTCCACAGGCCGGGGTCTACGTGGCCGGGGGGATCGAGCACGGCGGCCACGATCCAGGTGGTGTGCATGGCAGCGGCTGACCAGATGCCGGCCCGCTCGGCCAACAGCGTCAGCACCAGGGCGGCCAGCAGCAGCCCGAAGCCGTAGGCCAGCTTGAAATCGAGGCTTCCGGGCCGAAACAGGTGGACCAGCGCAAAAAAGCCGGACACGATCAGGGCAGCCGGCAGCGGCCGCATGGAACAGCGCAAAGAACCATAAAGATAACCCCGGAAGACCGCTTCCTCCACAGCCGCAATCGGAAAAGACAGCAAGAGCGCGCTGAGCCAGGCAGCCTTTCCCGGCTGGGCGGGGTGCCAGGCAGCTCCCAGAAAGAGGCGCTGCAAGGCGACGAAGATCAGGCCCAGCAGACCCACTCGCACTGCCAGCCAAACACTACCCCAGCGGATGCAGGGCGGCTCGGCCCGCCAGCGCCAGCGAAGCAGGCCCAGCAGACCACCGTAAAGCATCAATAGATAGACCACCCGTAAGTATTCGGGCGCCTCCAGGGGGTGTAGCAACAGCAAGGGTTGACCCAAAAGCAGTCCCAGGCTGAGCCAACAAGTCACCCACAGAACCAGCAGGCCCAAAACCAGTCGTCCGGCCGCCATCATAGCTGACGACTCAGCCAGGCAGCCATGCGGGCCGCACCACCCGGCTTGCCCATCCGTTCTCGTCCTATCGCTGCTCTCCGCTCTCGCTCGGCCGGGTCCAGAGCCAGGCGGGCCAGAGCCCTTGCCGCCACCTCTTCGTCCTCGCCCACCACCAGCAGGGCGTCACCCAACAGCCCCTTTTGGCGGCCGCGATACCAGCCCAGCTTGCCCTCGGGATCCGGATGCAGGCTCACCACCGGAACGCCCGCTCCTACCGCTTGCTCATGGGCCGTGCCTGCCTGCCCCAGGGCCACCCAGGAACGGGCCAGCAGATCCCCTAGAGCCCCCCGGACCAGGGCAACCCCCAGAACACTGGAATGGAGCCAGCCCACCACGCCGCGCTGCAACCCTGTGCGGCGCAACTCAAAACCCTCGGGCACAAGCTGGTCCAAATCCATTCCTGGAGCCACCGCCACCGCCGCCGGGCAAGGGAAATCCGTCTGCAGTCGCTGCCAGATGCGCAATTGACGAGGTAACTCACGTGGGGCCTCGGTCCGGCTGCCCGGGAAAAGGGCCAGCGCCCGGTCGAAACCCAGATCCAGTCCGGCCGGCACCGTCTCGTCCATCATGGCATTGCCCAGATAGGCGGCCCGTATCCCGTGCGTGGTCAGAAAGTCGGCGGTGGGCTGGTCGCGTACCAGGGCCCGGCTCACCCAGCTCTTCAGCAGGGTTCGCTCGGGCCAGGAGTAGGCGTGATGATAGACGGACTTGGCCGTTCCCACAAAATAGAGGGGCCGAATCCCGGCCAGGGCTGCCAGGGCGCAAGGGACCAGGTCGCCCACCGCCAGGGCCGTCCAGCCCCGGTAACCCCTCAGGACGTTCCACTGACGGAAAACCCGGCCTGCCAGCCCATAGCGTAAATCGCGCAGCCACAAGCGCCAGGACTGGTTGGAAAGACCCTGGCTGGGTGGGGCTGAGGCGTCCCCCAGGCGTCGCCAGCGCGAGCCGTAGGCCGAGCCGGCTCCCACCAAAGGGAACACGACCACCTCACCTTGCGGGTCCAGGTGCTCGAGAATGGAAGCTGCAATGGCGTCCTCCCCGGCTCCATTCGAGAGAACGAGCAGGTTCACGCGCTGGCGTGCAGCGTCCAGCCCAGACGGGTGCGCCCCGGTTCCCATTCCATTTCGGCCAGGTAGCGGCCGTGGCTTCCCGTCTGAACAATCGTGGTGGCACCACGGTAAACCGGCTCCGGCGTCAGGTCGTGGCTGTGGGCGCTTAATATCAAGTCCACGGCCAGGCCGCGGTCAGCTAGCTTCAGGTCGTGCTCCAGTCCCCCGTGAGACAGCAGAAAGACTCCGTCGTGTCCAGCCCTGAGTTCCTCCACCAGCGGGGGCAGGCACTGAAAGGGGTCGAGAAAGCGGAAGCCGGTTTTTCGCTCCCAGAACGAACCCACCGGATATTGCACGGGAGTCGTTCCGACCAGGGCCAAGCGCAGCCCGGCGCGCACAACGCTCACCCAGGGGCGAAAACAGGTTCGATGGTCGCGCAGATCCTCGAGATTGCAGGCCAGCAGGGGAAACTGGCGCTCTTGCTCGCGCCAGCGGTGCACCCAGCGCCAGTAATGAAACTCACGATTCCCCATGGCCATGGCCGCATAGCCGAGCCGACGCATCCAATGCAGAATGGGCTCTTCCCAGCGTATGGCCGTGTTCGAGCCTCCGATGGCGTCCCCGCCGTCTAGCAGCAGCGAGTCTTCACGCTTCAGCTCGCCCAGGCGTGACAAGGGGGCAACCTGATTGTGCAGGTCGTTGGTGTAAAGGATATGCACTAAGAGGGAGTTGCTTTAGCCACAATCAGGCCGATGACCCAGCCAGCGGCGGCGGCCGGGACGCTCTTGAGCACCAGGGCGCCGGCCAGGAGACCACCACCGGCCAGCAACCAGGTCATGATCATGGTGCGCATGGGTAGATTAAAACTGTAGGCGCTGCCCAGGCCGACCGAGAGGCCCAGAAAGAGTCCCTCGAGTGCGTGCGGATAATCCAGGTGTTGTTGTCCCAGCACGCCGCCCAGCCAGCCCGAGCTGGCAACCAGGGAGCTCAAAGCGGGGGGCATCGGCGGCCACAAATTCAGGCCGGAAAGGAATCCGAGCACGGCTCCGGCCACTCCCATCGCCAGAATGATGGGAGGCGAGGCGCCGCCCACCTTCTTCTCCACCGACTGGGAAGCCGACGGCGGCGAACCCTTCTTGCTGGGAGCCACCTTGGCGATGGGCTGCTCACTTGCTCGTTTTTTCTTAGTAGCCATAAATCCAACCCTTCACTCCCAGCACCAGCCAGATCAGGCACCACCAGACCAGACTGGTGCGTTCAAAACGCAGCGATCGTCTGGGGCAGAACTGCCCGTTGGGCTTGGTGTAGCCCCGGCGATTCGGCCACCAGGCCGGCACGTTCCGCCGATATTCCTCATATTCTGCGCCAAAAAGGCGACCTAGAAACTTCTCTTCATGACTGCCCAGGAAGAGGTAGAGTCCTACAACCGCCAGCCAGAGCCCCAGAATACGCGGTATATCCCAGGGGAAAAAGGCGGCGGTGAGCACTCCCAGGCTATTGAGCATGTTGCCTACGTAGAGTGGATTTCGCAGATATGCGTAGGGGCCTGCTGTGACGAGTTGGGGGGCGTCCAGCACCTGGCCGCGAGTCGGCTCTCCACTGTAACCGATGGCCCACAGGCGCAGAGCCTCTCCCATAAGAGCCCAAGTTAGCCCCTGGCAGAAGCCTGCCAGGGTAGGTCGGGCGTTGATAAGTCCATAAAACGCCAGCACGGCCACCAAAAGGCCTCGCTGGCGGAAAAGAAAGTCACCGATTCGCTGCATCACCTATCTCCACGATCCACTCAGCCAGGCGAGTGGTGGCGCCCGGTAGGCCCATCACTCCCTGAAGCTGCAGGCGGATTCGCGCAACTTCTTCGGGATCCTCGACCCATTGTTGGAACTGATCGGTCAACGGGTCTAGCGAAGATTGCACGATCACTTCCGGCGCGATGGCCTCGCCGGCCACCTGGTTGGGCAAAGCGGTGAAGCGCAAGCGGCGCAGTTTACGGCGGCGCAGTGGGATTTTCCAGGCCGAGGGTAGGGGTAGCCTTTCGATGATGCCCGCCAGTCCACCGCCGCCCAGAAAGGCCAGAGGATGCAGGGTGACTACGAAGGGGATGCCGGCACAGGCCAGCTCGGCCGTGTTGGTGCCGGGCACCGTCATGGCCAGACTCAGATCGCTCATGGACCCCCCTCCCATCCGCTTGGGGATTTCCAGTCCGTCTTCCAGCACCAGTCGGTCTGGTTCCACGCGAGCCCTGGCCGATGGGAGGCCCAGGTTGAAAGGCTTGGCCAGGGCGTTGCGCAAGTCCGCGTCTTGCACGAACGGCGATTGCACCAGCATGAAGTCCAGCTGTGGGCAGCGCCGGCGTAGCTCTTGAGCGACCAACAGGTAGCGCCCCAGCGTAAGCCTGAGCTGCCAGGGCCTGGAGCCGGGGAACAGCCCCAGCACCGGACGCTGCAAGGGAGCCCCCGGGCTGACGCGGTCCACCATCAGGTTGCCGATCCGAGGCTCCCCTTCGTGCGCGTAGACCGGAAAATCGAAAAATCGGCTCCACCAGGTGGGCCGCTCAAAGTAACCGGCCAGCGGGTAGCCCAGCTTTTTCTTGAGTAGCAAGGCGTGCCAGGGGTCGCCCCCCAGGAAGAGCACCAGGCCACGCGGAGCGCAGGGCCAGCCCAATTTCCCCAACCCAAAATACCAGCGTGTGGTCTCCCAGGGGGACAAGACCTCGTGCACGCCCTCCAGCGACTGAGCCACCCGTTTTTCAGCGCCACTGGCGTAGGGGCAGGGCACCAGCGCCAGGCGAACCCGCCAGTCGGGGCGGAGTCGGGCCAACTTCGGAGTGACCCCGCCCACCCAGCTGCTGACCTCCCCTGGCGAGTTGCTGGTAATCCACAGGTCAAAGCTCACGCAGAACCTCGTCTCGGCTCTGCCCCAGGGCCAATTTTTCTACAAAGC
>JALHOV010000464.1 GCA_022842865.1 Vulcanimicrobiota bacterium
GCTGGCTACGACCACGTCCACCTGGCCGCTGGTGAGCATCAGCCAGCGCTCGGCCGGGCTGGTGCAAGGGATAAATTTGATGGGAAGATCCTGTAGTTCCGGCATGCGGCTAAGAGCGCGAAGGGGCAACTCGCTGGGCCGGCCCAGCACCCCGAAGCGGAATTCGCGGGACGGCTTGGGTAGGCTGGGGAGAGCGCTGGCGGTTGCCGTCGGTTGCTTGCGCAAAGGCATTTTCTTGAAGTAGAGCCAGGCGCCGCCCGCAGCCAGGGCCAGGAGCACGAGCAGGAACAAGAACTTTTTCACGTGGTGAGTTTTCTCCACGCCCCAGGAGGCTCCCCCCCGCCCTAGAATTCTCGGCCCGTGAGCTCCGATGTTCCTTCCGCCCGCCGCCCTTGGGGATGGCTGTTCCTCATCCTTTTGGTGGCTGCTGCCGTCTGGTGGTGGCTCAAGTTTGCCCCCGGCTCCACCCCTGACGTAGAGCTGTTAGATGCCACCGTTGAAAAGGGCAACATTACCGCCACTGTTTCGGCCACCGGGGCCCTCGAGGCCATCACCACCGTCACGGTCGGTTCCCAGGTCTCCGGTCCCGTTCGGGAAGTGCGCGTCGATTTCAACTCTCAGGTGAAAACTGGCCAGGTGCTGGCCGTGCTCGATCCCTCGGAATTTCAAGCCAAGATGCAGGAAGCCGAGGCTGGTTTGGAAGTCGGCCTGGCCGGTGCCGAAACCGCCAACGCCCGCCTGGCCAATAGCCGGGCGGCCATCTCCCAATCGGAAACCCAGGTGGAGGTGGCTCGCAACACCTATACTCAGAACATTTCGATGGTGGATGGCGCGCGCGCCAATCTGCGCAACAGCACGGCCACCGTTTCCAAGTCCAAAGCCGAGATGGATAACGCCCTGCTCGAATACAAGCGCTATGAACAGCTTTACGCCAATCAGTTGGTGGCCGCCAGCGAGCGCGACCAGAAGCGCACCGCCTACCGGGTTTCCGGCTCCGCCTACGAAAGCTCGCTGGCCAACGAGCAGTCCTTGCGAGCTCAAGTGCGCACCAACCAGGCGCAGTTGCTGCAGGCCAAGAACAACGTGATCTCGGCCGAAGCCAAGCTGCAGGCCGACCACGCCAATGTGCAGGCGGCTCAGGCCGAACTCAACTCGGCCCTGGCGCGCATTCGCCAGTATGAAGCCACCCTGCAGCGAGCACGGGTAGACCTCCAGCGCACCATCATTCGCTCGCCCGTAGACGGTACCGTGATCGATCGCAAAGTCGAACCGGGCCAGACAGTAGCCGCTTCCTTCACCGCTCCCGAGCTCTTCAAGATCGCCCGCGACTTGCGCCGCATGCAGGTGCGCGCCGACGTCTCCGAGGCCGATATTGGACGGGTTTTCACCGGTCAGAAAGTGACTTTTACAGTGGATGCCTACCCGGAGGACAAGTTCGAGGGCAAAGTGACCCAGGTGCGTTCCGCTCCGGTCAGCGCCAACACCAACCAGAACAACGTGGTGGTTTACGGCGTGCTCATCTCGGCTCCCAATCCGAAACTTCTGTTAAAGCCGGGGATGACGGCGACGGTGGCAGTGGCGGCCGAGGAACTGAAAAACGTGCTGCTGGTGCCGGACGAAGCGCTGCGCTTCTTGCCGCCCAATCCTCCCGATCCGGAAGAAGAGAAGAAGGCTCGCGAAAAAGAGAAGAGCAAGGAAAAAGATAACAAAAAGAAGCTCAAGCGGAACGGCCGCGCCGGAGTGGTCTGGGTTCCCGCCAGCGGCGGACCGCAGCGCCGCGATATTCTGATCGGTGTCAGCGACGGCAAATTTTCCGAGCTTGTGGATGGCGAACTCAAAGCCGGCGACAAGGTCTACACCAAAATTCTCGACGAAGAGAAATTGAAGCGCAAAAAGGTCCGGCTGGCTTTCTGAGTGCCGCTGATCGAGCTAAAAGATATTGTACGCACCTACCGTTCGGCCGGCGGAGTGGAAGTGCGCGCGCTGCGCGGCATCAATCTGAACATTGAAAAAGGCGAGTTTCTCTCAATCATGGGTCCCTCAGGATCGGGAAAGTCCACGCTGATGAACACGCTGGGCTGTCTCGATCGACCCACTTCGGGCAGCTATGTGCTGGACGGACGCGAAACCGCCCACCTCACCCGCGATCAGCGCGCCTGGGTGCGCAATCGCAGTCTGGGCTTCGTTTTTCAGGGATTTAATCTATTGGCCCGCACCAGCGCTCTCGAGAACGTCGAGCTGCCTTTGCTCTACCGGGGGGAGAAGGACGCCAAGAAGCGGCGGGCCCTGGCCATGGATGTGCTCGAGCGAGTCGGGCTCGGCCAGCGCTATCACCACGTGCCCAGTCAGATGTCGGGCGGCGAACAGCAACGCGTGGCCATCGCCCGCGCTCTGGTGACTCGGCCCCCCTTGATTCTGGCCGACGAGCCGACCGGCAACCTGGATTCGCGCACCAGCGATGAGGTTATGCAGCTGTTCGCCAATCTCAATAACGACGAGCAGATTACCGTGCTGCTGGTCACTCACGAGCCGGATGTGGCTCTTAAGACCAACCGGGTCGTGTTGGTTAAAGACGGCGAGCTGATCGGCGACGGTCGGCCCGTGGAAGTCCTGCAGCACAAGGTTTTCACCCACCCATGACCTGGATGCTGACGCTGCGGGTGGCTCTCCGCGCCCTGATGCGCAACAAAATGCGCACCTGCCTGACGATGCTGGGCATCATCATCGGCGTGGCCGCGGTCATTTCGATGTTGAGCATCGCCAACGGCGCCAAAGCCAATATTGAGGCCAGTATTGCCAGTATGGGCACCAACTGCGTGCACGTCTTCGGTGGCTCCAAGCCGAAGCAGGGCCTGCGCGGCGGCCGCGGCACCGGTATGCAGATGCGTGCTGCGGATTGGCGGGCGGTTGCCGAGTTGCCCACGGTTGCCCAGGCCTGTCCGGTGGTCAGCGGCCCCTGTCAGCTGGTCTATGGTTCGGCCAACTGGGGGACGAATTACACCGGTACCACCCCCAATTTTCTCATCATCCGCAGTTGGCCGGTAGAGCGCGGTCGATTCTTCAGCGAGGACGAAGTGCGTTCGGGTGCTCACGTGGTGGTGTTGGGCACGGAGGTCGCCAAGAAACTCTTCGGGGCCACCGATCCGGTGGGCAAGGTCATTCGCGTGGCCAATTTTCCCTTTCAGGTGATCGGGCTCATGGAAGAGAAGGGCGAGACGGGCTGGGGTATGCAGCGCGATGACGTCATTGTCATGCCCTACACCACCGCTCAGCGCAAGCTGAAGGGCAATCAATGGATCAATTCCATCAGCGCCTCGGCCAAGCGGGCCGATCAAGTGGCCGCGCTGGAAGAGCAGGTGGTCAATTTGCTCAAGGAGCGCTACCGCGTGCGTCCCGAGGACGAGGACGCCTTTTACGCTTACAATCAGGCCGAAGCCACCAAGCAGGCCAACGAGAGCACCCAGGTTTTTTCCGTGCTTTTGGGTGGCGTGGCCTCGGTCAGTTTGTTGGTGGGCGGCATCGGCATCATGAATATCATGCTGGTTTCGGTCACCGAGCGCATTCGCGAGATCGGGATTCGTATGGCGCTGGGTGCGCGGGGAATCGATATCCTGGGACAATTTCTGGTGGAATCGGTGGCCCTGTCTATTTTCGGCGGCGCCCTGGGAGTGGCCCTGGGTTCGATGATCAGCCTGGGCGTGGCCCGGGTCGCTCATTGGCCGGCCGTCATCAGTCCGGAGTCGGTCTGGTTAGCTTTCGGATTTTCGGCCATGATTGGCGTGTTTTTTGGATTCTATCCGGCTTTACAGGCCTCCAAGCTGGACCCGATTCAGTGCCTTCGCCATGAATAAACAGGGCCCCCATTCTTCCTACTCGAACTTCTTTGGCTATGGCGGCGATTAGCGAGGAGCCCGAGGAGTATCCCACCAAGGACGATCTCATTCGAGCCGGCGTGCTGGCGCTGGTCACCGGTGTGTTCGGGTTTACGTTGACCTACGCTCTTTTTGTCAGGCCCTATCGCCAGGGCAAGTCGTTGGCCGGCCTGGACCGCCACGCCGCTGAAAGCTCACAGCCGGCCGCTTACCGCCAGACGGATCAGCAGTCCATCGGTTACGCCGGTTCTTATGGTGGGTCCAGTGGAGTCGACCCGGAAAAACGCAAGAGTAAACTGGAAATCAAGCCGCCCGAGCGTAAGCAGGCGGTGGCCCAGAATGTGCCCACACCCACCCCCACACCTAGCGCCACTTCCTTACCTCTACCCGATGAAGCTTATAAACAGAGGGAATCCAATCTTAGGGTGCGCGCTCCTCAGCCACAGGTTGCGGCCGTGGTCGCACCCACCGGTCCGCCGCCTCGTCCTTCCGAAACCAGCTTTGCGGAAGCCTGGCAGCGGGCCAGTCCCGGCTGGATCACCTTCGGCGGAGGGCTGCGCAGCGGCGGACAGGGAGTGCAGGTTTCCGACAGTCACATCCTGACCACCATTTCGGCCTTTCGTTCCTCGGGAGGGCAGTGTATGCTAGCTGGCACTCGGGTTTCCGTCACCATGATTGCCGCCGACGGTCGCCAGGATCTGGCTCTGCTGCAGATTCAGGGGCCCTCTCCCGGCACTTCCGTGCCCATCTCGCCCGAGAATCCCGGCAACGATCAGAACTTCATTTGCGGCGACCCGCACAATCTCGGGCGAACTCTGGAAGTGCGCAGCCGCGGCCAGACTGGACCCTGTTGCGCCTTCGACGGCTACACCGGAGCGGCCGATGGGGGGGCGCCCCTCATCAACAACCGCGGCGAGTTGGTGGCCTTATCCTTGCCCCGGCCCGCCTGGGGGGGCATGAGCTGGAGCACAGCCATCCCGGCCAGCGCTTGTAAAGCCTTCGTGGATTCTCATTCGGCCGGTGGCGCCAGCGCTCCGCCGCCCACCGAGATGTGGGTGCAAGCCATCAAGACTCGCGTCAGTATTCAGCCTGATCGCGACACGCCCACCCGTTCCAACGCCAAGGTGATACCCGGCCAGGCCCTGGGCAACTATCCGTTGGGATTGCGCCTCGAGCAATTGCGTAAAGAACTGGGTCAGGGGCAAATGCTGGAGCAAAAGGGCGGCTATTGCCGCATCCTCTACAGCGCCCCTCGCCTCACTTTTACGCTGGCCGACAACGTGGTGGTGGGTGTCGAGACCGACTACAGCTTTTATACCCTGGATGGCGGCCTGGCGGTCGGCAGCACCAAGGAGCCGTCGGAATTGACTTCCGTCTTCAGGCCCTCGATTACTCACGACGCGGACAATCTCGAGTCGCTGGCCAGTCCCGGCCTGGAGATTCTCTTCAATAGCGGCAACATTGCCACGATCCGGGTGATTCCTCAGTGAGTCACGGCGGATTACAGGATTATCTTTACCTGTGCATCGACGCCAAGGGCAATCGCATCGCGGGTGAGATGGAGGCCAGCGACCCCGACAAAGTCAAAAGCATTCTCCACAAAAAGGGCCTTACCATCGTTACCATCGACAAGGTCAAGCCCAAGCACTGGATTTGGTATTTCATCCAACCTGTCAAACCGCAGGTTCTTGCCTTGTGGATCCGCCAGCTCTCGGTGATGCTTACGGCCGGCATCGCGCTGGCTCAGGCCATGCATTCGTTGCTCCCCAAAAGCGGTCAGGCCCATTTTCGCCGTTCCATGGAGCGGATGCTGGTGGACGTGGAGAACGGCTATTCGCTGTCCCAGGCCATGATGCGCAGGCCCGAGTTTTTCTCGCAGTTTATGATCGGATCGACCCGGGTGGGCGAGCACAGCGGGCGGCTTGCGGAAACCCTCGACCGCTGCGCCTCCCACTACGAAAAGGAATATGCCTATTCGCTAAAGCTCAAGCAGGCGCTCATTTATCCCACCGTGCTGCTGACCTGCGCGGGCGCTCTGGTGATGTTCATTTTCACCTACATGGTGCCCAAGTTTGTGACTATTTTCGTGGACCTGAACATGCAGCTACCCACCTCAACGCGCCTGCTGGTCGGTTTTGGCAAGTTCGTGGAGACGTATGGACTGGTGGTCGTGGGCACCTGCCTGGGACCGGCGGCGGTGTTCGCTTATGTCTTTTACTACTGGTCCAAGACGCGGGCCGGCAAGGCCTCCATCGAGCGCTTCCTGCTGCGCGTGCCCTGGTACGGCCGGCAGGTGCATTTTCGCATGCTCTCGGCTTATTTCCGCTCGTTCGCGACCCTGCTGGATTCCGGCGTACCTCTCTACAATTCGCTGCAATTGCTGGGGCGCAGTCTGGACCGCGAACTGCTGCGCCGTACTGTGGTT
>JALHOV010000465.1 GCA_022842865.1 Vulcanimicrobiota bacterium
GGCCGGAGTCACCTTCGGCCTGCCCTACGGGTTGAACAGAATTACTCTTCCGACTCGTCGTCGTCGTCTTCGTCGGCGGCAGCGGCGGCCTCAGCGCGCCGGGTTTTCTCTTCCTTTTTGCGCTCGTCGATGGCCTCTTTTTCGGTCAAGGCCGCCGTCTGGATGTCCCGAGAAGCGTTCATGGCGTCGATACAGGTCTGCAGACCGCTGTCCAGGTCGCTCTTATCCTTCGTGTTGGGGTAATTGAGCAGAACCGTCAGGCCCTCTTTGAGTCGGTGCAATTCAACTTCCAGGGCACTGACGATTTCGTTCTGATGGTCGGTCAGTTTGCCCGGCAAGTCCTTCTTGACGGTTGGAATGGCGTAGACTCTTAAGGCGTTATCGGTGATCACGTCGAGCTTGGAGACACCCTCGACGAATTGGTCCTCGCTCAGCACCCCGGCCTTCAAGCCGGCCACCGCTTGCTTGAGCAGAATGACGTAGGGTAGTTCGCCGGATGCGCTGGCGCCGTCGGCCGCAAGGCCACTGCCGCTTACGACGTTAACCCCTTCCCCGTCTTCTTCGTCGCCTGCCTGGTCGATCGCGCTTTGAATCGCGCCTCCCCAAGCGGGAACCTCTTCTTCGTCCGAAGCCATGTTCAAAACCCTCCAAAAATTCAAAAAACCCGAACCGTTTCCGGCCGAGTTTTTTGGTTTGCTAAAGGCCTGCTGCAGGCCTCTATTAGAAAATCTTTACTTGCCTTGACCGGTGATAGCGCTCACCAGCTTGTTAATGATTTCCATAGCGCCGCCGCCAGCTTCACCTTTGCCGCCGCCTTTGCCACCGCCAGCAATACCGCCGATGACTTTACCAATAATTTCACCAATAGCCACGATTGAGGTCCTCCTGTGTTTTGCTTGGCCTGATTCTCTCACACCCAGAGACGCTTGGGAAGCTTTTCACAATCATTTAACATGCGGCCAGTTTGAGCACTTTCTCATTCTCTCAATGCTTATCCGCGACAGTCCAGAGCAAACCGAATGGTGTCCACCGGGTAGCCCATTTGAGTGTGCCAGCTTCCCAGCGAAGCAACTTCCAAGCTTCCGTCTCCGTAGACAAAACCGCCCTCTTCTCCGGCCACCCTCTCCGCGGTAGCCTGCAGGTAGCGCGATAGGCCTCGTCCCGAGAACTCGGGAGCAATGGCCACATCATAGACGTAGAAGGTCTTCTTTCCGGCCACCGGCTCGCCCAGATGAAGCAACAGGTAACCAGCCCGCTTGCCGCTCGAGGCCTCTTCCATGACGAAATAGAGAGGGTTGGTCAAATCCAAATGCAGGTAGGTCATTTGGAAGCCGCTTTCCAACGTCTGCAAATCCAACTCGCGCCCGGCCGGCCGGTAAGCGCGGGTAAAGGCCGCGTGGACTTCCAGAATGAAGAACAAATCGTCCGGACATGCCTGCCGTATCGGATACTCCGGCGAAAGAACCGGGAGCTGGCCGCGATCGACATATTTGACCACCCGGCTCTGCTCGCCGCGAAACCCGCAGCGGTAGAACCACAATTGGGTGCGCTGGTCCTGAGCCGCCAGGTCGACCACCAGGTATTCGTTTTCTAAAGCCTTCTGGATCTTTCGAGCTCGCGTCACCAGCCTGGCCAGCCCTTCAAAGCCAAACACGGCAAAGTCCAAAAGAACCGACTGTAGCTGATGGGTTATTCCGTGCTGCTCGTCCACCACAAAGAGAAAGTAGCCGCTCGGCTTGCCCTCCTCGCTCAACACCAGCACTCGCAAGTCAGGCAAGTCCTGCAGTCGCGGCAGAGCCTCTCTCAGCCGTTGGAGCGCGCGCTCCAGATAATCCCCCTCGCCCAGAAAGAGCGAGCCAGGGTATGGCATGGCCCGCCGCAATCGTTCCAGCTCGGGCAAATCCTCGGCACGCGCCGAGCGGACCTTCAATTAACTGGCTTCTTCGACCCGCGCCTTGGCCGGACTGCGGCCGCGGATCTTATCCAGCAATTTGCGCAGGCTCTTGGTCGAAGAGGCAGCCCCTCCAGAGAGTTCCTCGGCGATCGGCCCCATGGCCTGAATGGTGGGCACGTGAGCTACGGCGGCGGGCGCCGGCTCAGGCACGGAGGACACCTCTACGCTATCCGGGGCATCCCAATTGGACTCCCCGCGGGCACTGGCGTTCCAGAGTGCCTGCGAGGCGGAAATCCCCTCCACCGGCTGGCGCTTGAGCTCGCCCATATCCGGCAAGCTTTCGAGCTTATCGATGCCGAAGTAACGCAAGAACTCCACCGTGGTCGCATAGATGTAGGGACGCCCCGGCAATTCGGCGCGGCCCGCTTCGCGAATCAAGCGCAGGTCGCTGAGTTGGGCCAGCAGGCGTTCGCAGTTGACGCCACGGTAGGCTTCCACCTGGGCGCGCGTCACCGGTTGACGATAGGCAACTACCGCCAGCGTCTCCAATTGGGAGCGAGACAAGCGACGACGCGTCTGCACCCCGATCAGGCGCTCCACGTGTTCCGACAACTCCGCCTTGGTGACCAGACGATAGGCGCCGGCCACGCGTTGCAGCTCCAGACCGTGATCCAGGTAGCGACCGGCGACCTGGCGCAAATCACGCTCGATCATTCCCTCCGTCCAACCGGTGGCTTCGGCCAATTCGCTCAAACGAACGGGCGTGGGGCTCACGAAAATCATCGACTCAAGAATGCGGAATCTTTCATCAGGGGACGGGTAGTCGTTACGGCTCATCGATACTCCTCAGCGGTTTCGGGGGCGCCCAGGTCTTTGGCGCCTTCAAATGGACTCAACACAATGTCATCATCGACCGAATCCTGCACGGCCGTGACGCGGCTACGCCGCACCAGCTCCAACACGGCCAGGAAGCTGACGATAATGAAAGCACGGTTCCAGTCGCCGTTCAGGATTTCGTGGAAAAAAGTGCGCGGATTGCGGCGAATCATGTCCCACATCTGCTTGACGCGGTCGGGAACGGACAGCACCACCCGTCTCAGCTCCACCGGGCGACGAGGCGCTTCATACTTGCGATCCATGCGCACCCAGGTGGCCGCCAGTGCTTCCAATGAGACGTCCAACTCGGGACAATCTACCTCCAGCACTCCGGCCGGGCGGCTATATTGAGCCATGCTGCGGGTTTCCCGATTGTAGAGCCAGTCGGCTGCTTCCTTGACCATACGGTAGGCCTGCAGCTGATCGAGCAACTCGTTGGGCGCATCCTCGACAAAGTCGTCGCCGGCCATCGACGGGCTGAAGTCTTCCTCATACATGTCCATGGGCGTGGGCTCGGGCGGGAGCAGCAGCTTGGACTTCAGCTCTAACAGTTGCGCGAAGACGACGATGTAGGAACTCTCGATTTCCACGTCCATCTCTTCCAGCGTCTTCAAGTAGCCCTGATACTGGCGTGCTACCGCCGCCAGCGAGATGTCGTTGAGGGGCAGCTTCTCGTCGTCCACCAGATGCAGCAACAGGTCCAGCGGGCCTTCGAACTGAGGCAGCGAGACCTGGTAGTTGCTCTTGACGGCGTGTTGCTGGAACCCTGGCGCCATCAGCTCGGAAATCTCAACAAGAAATACATGGTGTAGGCAACGGCGGGCCGGATAAAAAAGCCCATGAACGCCATCGAGCAGATGAGCAGAAAGACCGGAGCAAAACGACCCAGCGATTCCTCCCAACGTTGCATGGTGCGAGCAGCCTCACGCGGAACAAAAGCCTGCAAAATCTTCCAGCCATCCAGCGGCGGTAACGGAAAGAGATTGAACAGCCCGAAACCCACGTTGGCCAGGACCAACAGGTAGAGAAATTCCGTTCCGGGCAGCCCGAAGCGACACAGCGTGGCGAAGAACATGGCCGCAAAGAGGTTGGACAGGGGCCCGGCCAGGGCGACCAGAGCCCCGTCTACCCAAGGATTCTTGAAGTTATCGCGATTGAACAGAACCGGCTTGGCCCAGCCCAAACACATCTGACCGTGGCTGGTAATGATACTGACCAGCAAACAAACCGAGCCCATAGGGTCCAGATGAACCAGCGGATTTAGAGTCAAACGTCCGTCATATTTGGAAGTGGGGTCCCCCAGCGAATAAGCAGCCTGAGCGTGCGCCCATTCGTGCACCACGAAGGCAATCAGCAATCCAATGACGGCGCCAGCCAAAAACAAAGGAGTCAGGGACATTGCACCTCCATACGCCTTAACCCACCAATGTCCTTGAAATTCCTTCAAAGGATGGTGGTTTTTTTTCGTTCCGACGCCCAGTATAACGCCTCGCCGACCGACAAAAGTTAAGAAATTGCGACCATCGTGAACCCAGAGACGCGACCGGACCACCTTAAGACAGTTTGCAATTTATAGAGGAGCGAGTCGGTCCGTTGGCCAATGCACGACGATGGGGAAATCAGAAGAGCCAATTAGACTGCTGGTCGTAGAAGACCAACTGCTCTTTCGGGAGGGCCTCAAAAGCCTTCTGAAACAGCATCCAGACCTGCAGGTCATCGGAGAGGCCACCACTGGTGCCGAAGCAGTCGAATTGGCCGTCACGCACGCCCCGGACGTCATCCTGCTCGATCTCAATTTGCCCGACATCGACGGCATCGAAGTGTGCAGCCGAATCAAAGCCCTGGTTCCGGTTACGCGCATCGTCATCCTGACGGTCAACAAAGATCTGCCGCACCTGCTGCGGGCCATGAAAGCCGGCGCCTGCGGTTACTTGACCAAGGACAACCCTTCAGAAAAAGTCGCCTCCACCGTGCGCCAGGTATTCCACGAGGGCTCCAGCTTGGAGCCCTTGCTGGCCGACCGACTGCTGGCCGAGTTCGCCAACCCCACCCATCGCAAAGACGACCTCTACGACGCTGCGCTCGCCTCGCTGAGCCCTCGCGAAAAAGAGATTCTCAAGATGGTGGCCGACGGCAAACCCAACAAAATCATCGCCGACGAGCTCGACATCAGCGAGCACACTGTGCGCAATCACATCTCCAACATTTTCCAGAAGCTGCACGTGAACAACCGGACCGAAGCCACTGTCATCGCCATCAAAAAGGGCCTGATCTAGCCAGCCCGGAACCAGGGCAAAGCCAGCTCCAGCACCAGCACGGTGACTTGTTCTACCGCCTTCTTCATTTCGACGGAGGAAGCGATCCTCCAATGATAGGGCTTGCCCTTCCAGAGCTGCCCCAGGGTGGTCTGCTCGGGACATTCCGCCCAAGTTTTAGCGCCTTTGCCTACGCCCACATAGAATTGCTCGGGACTGGGACCGGGCAGAATCTCTAGAACCCACAGATCTTTGCGCAGTAAGGCACCACGACCGGCGAAACCAAGAGGGGCCAGCAGCGGACCGACTCCTTCAGAAAAAACGCGCTCGATCAATGAGCCAGCACCGGCATATGCTCACGAAAGATTTTCCACAACTTCTGACTCAGCGTGTTGCGAGCGCGATTCAGGCGGGAGCGCACGGTCCCTAACGGCACCGCCAGCACCTCGGCAATTTCCTGATAAGTCAGCCCTTCGACGTCGGAAAGCAGAACTACAGCGCGCATCGGTTCGCTCAATTCGCTGACCGCCTGACGCACTTCGGCGCTGGGGGTGTTATCAAAGAAAGTCTGCTCCGAGGAAACCTCCGTCTCCAGCAAGTGGTCGATCAGGGAGAACTTGGGATCATCACCCGGATCTAAAACCTCGCGGCGGTGTTGAGCGGATCGCAGGCGCATGCGGTGACAGTTGTGCAGAATCGTGAAAAGCCAGGACTTGCAGTTGGTCTCGGGCTTGTACTGGTGAAAGGCGCGTAGGGCTCGCTCATAACACTCCTGCACCAGATCCTCGGCCGATTCGTCATGGCCGGTCAGACGACGAGCAAAGCGAAACAGAGCCTCGGCGTGCACCAACGCCTCTCGATCAAACCGTTCGCGAAGTTCAGGGGAGATCGACACCCTAATAGCCCGCCAAAATGCGCCAAGGCCGCTCGCTGCCCAGCGCCGGCTGGATCCACTGCACGACCTCGTTCTTGGGACCCTCGGCCACCAAACCAAAGGCCCAGTTGGGACTGTGCCACAGGGCCACGGTCTGCGAGCCGACCTGATAAGCCTCGATACTGGCTGGAACCTGGCTACGGGCTTCCTTGACCGGCAGAATGAACAAAGAAGCCTTGCGACCCTTGGGATCGCGCAGCAACAGATGCGGCCCCAGGCCCACTTCACCAAAAGGACAGATGCGGCGGTCTTTCTCCACGAACCCGTTCTGCAGCGGCACTCTCACTTGCGGGCCGTTGTGCGTATCGTTCCAATGGGCCACGTCC
>JALHOV010000466.1 GCA_022842865.1 Vulcanimicrobiota bacterium
GACAATGACTTCGATCGGATGCTCGAGGACTACCTCCACGAAAAATCTATAAGGGCAGGGAAAGCGTTGCCCGATCGTTCATGACCACATAGGGTTTTTCCACGAAGCGCAGGCTGCCGTGTCCGTCATGCTCGATGATTTCCACCTTGCCCATTCCGTAGCCCATCGGTCCCCGGGCGGAATACTGCACCGACAGTTTGGCGTTCCGGGCCTTGCCGGGGACCACGAAACACTCCGGACCGTAGCCAGTGGTGACGTTGGCCAGCAGACGACCCTTGCGACTGCCTTCCTTGACCGTCAGGTTGACGTCATTGGAGTCGGTTTCCCAGGTGAGCACAAAGCGGGTGCTGGCTTTGTCGTCGAGGGTTAGACCCAGCTTGTTCAACTCACGTTGAATTTGTTCGCGTCGGCCAGGCTCGTGGGCTGCCCAGGCGGCTCCAACCAGCGCCAGATCGGCCTTGAGCACCTGGTCGTAGCCGGCGAAACGTCCCCAGGGGTATTGGTGCCGCAACCCTTTCTGAAGACGCTCGAAGGCTGCCGCGTAGTGACCCAGGCGCAACTCGGCAAAAGCCACCAGACGATGGCTGCTGGGATGATCGGGCCGGGAAATCATGGCCTTGGTGTAAGTGTCCGCGGCCAGTTCGTTCTCTCCCAGGGATTCCAGGCAGCCCCCGGCGTAACGGCGCATGTCGGCCCGACCCGGGAACAGGTCGATGATGGATCCGTAGGCTCGAGCGGCTTCCTCTGTTTGGCCGGCGGCCTGCAGGGCTTGAGCGTAGGCCACCAGGGCCAATACGTTGGTGGTGTCTTTCTGTAGCCAGGCCAGCGCGCGCGGTCGGGCATCCTGGCCATCCTGCAGCAGGCGCTCGATTTGCGCGAACTCCCCATTCAGGGCCGGGCGGGTGGCGCTGTGCTCGCTCAGGAAGCTTTCCATGGAATCCCGGCGCGCCTTGCGTTGGGCTGCTGGGCTCGGGGCGAAAGAGGCGGAGGCTTGCGAAGTTTCACTGCTCTCCGCGTCAAGCAATCCCTGGGCGCTCTCCGGGGCAGGTGCAGGTGCAGCCGCCTCGCTAGCACTGGGGGGAGTGGTCTTGTCGAAACTCATCGAGCGGCGCTCCAAGTTCAGTCGAGGGTCCGGCCAGGGTTCAGCACGCCGGGAACGGGTGGCTATGCCATAGTTGCTCTCGCGCTTTTCCAAGGTCAGGCCGTTGGGTCCCATCACCAGAATATCAGCCAGTCCCTTACGCTCCAGACCAAAGCGAGCGTAGTCGTAGTCGGATTCTAAAACCAGCAGGGCGGTGTAGTCGCTCACCACACGAAAGCGGGTGGACATTTCCACGATCTGGGCGCGCAGTCGGTTCTTTTGCTGTTCGTCACTGCAGTTGCGGCATTCTCGGGTCAGTCTGGCGATGCGTGCACCCGCCGCGGCCCTCTCCAACAGGGGCCAGGCCACTGCGGTCAGAGGAATCTCGCTCTGGTCTAACACCGGTCCTGACAGGGATACTTTCAGGCTTTGGGCGGGTTCATTCAGCTCCGCGAAAACCAGCTGCTCCTGGCCCGGCCGCAGGCCATTCAATGTTTGCGGCCAAACCCAGGCGGCGTTTTCGACCTCGACGGCCACCCCCGAAAGTGCCTTATGAGTGAGCGCTTCCGCCACCTTGTCGGCGGGTTCGCGAGCATCCAGAACCAGCCCCCCCATCGCGTCCGCCAGTGGGCGCAGTGTTTCTTGATTGCGTACGCTACCCCCGGCCAGCAGATCCACGCGGTTGATGCCGGCTCGACGCAGCTTGGGTAAAAAATCGCTGAGGCGCTCGTGGCCCGCCGTGATGACGCCGTCGCCCACCAGCAGCACGCGCGAGAAACCTTGCTGGTCCTCGGCCCAGTGCAGCGCTTTGTTCCAGTTGGTTGCGCCCATGGGCATACGCGCCTGCAGTTGCTTGAGGTCTTTCATCGGCACCACCGTCTGGTCGAAGGCGGCCAGCTTCACCTCGGTGCCTTTCAACTGTTCCAGCACGGCCTGCAACTGGCTCAACTGTTCCTGGTAGTGGGGGCCCGCCGAGGCGCTGGTGTCGACCAGCACCAGCAACTTCTCCAAAGGCACGGGCTGGCTTTCTATCTTGGGCTTGACCGAGAACATGACCAGGTTGTCCTTGATCAACCCTTCCCCCGGCGACTGGCGCTGGACTACAAAATCTTCCGATGGAACGCGGTCTTGCAGCTTCATTTCCTCGCCCCGGTCGGTGCGCTGCGGACCCTGCCACACCTGAGCGGTGGCCGAAAGCTCGTGCACTTTGGGCAGCCCCTGCAGCGGCAGGCGGTAAGATTCCCCGGCGCCCAGTTGCTGAGAATAAGAGATCACGATTTCTTTGCTGGCCCTGCCCATAATGGGGAAGATGCGGGCCTGAAAGCGATTGCCCGCGGACTGTTCTAGAAGGGCCGGATCTTGCCTTACGTGCAGGGCGTCTTCGTAGGCCACTCGGGCTCGCTGGGTTTCCACCACCTCGCCCTCTTTCCAGGCTCCGCCAGGGTCGCGCATGGCCAGGCGACTGATGGCCGCGCCCTCAGGCAGGGTAATTTCGAAACGTCCCTCCAGGGTGCGCTGCTGGGGATTGTTGAAGGTGAGATGCAGTTCGCTGAAGGCCAGCGGCCCCTGGACCATCGCCTTGGAATCGAGCTTGACCAGTTCCAGTCCGGTGCCGTCGTTGGCGGTCAACTTCATGGGCGTTTGCGCAGGTCTCGGGGCTTCGGGTTGCAATACCGCTTTGGGGGTGAGCGCTTGAGGAATGGAAGCCTGGGCAGCGCAACCGCCTAAGAACAGAGCAGCCAGCAGAGTGTGTTTCACGGAGACCTCCTTGGAGTTGAACTGGAGATGTCGCCGAAAGGGAGCCGATCTTCCATGACAAATTCCCGAGCATGCAGCCGAATCTGACGTGTCACTGTGTGCTGGGAAGTAGGCAATCTCCTTGCCGGCACTAGGAGCGGGGGCGCGGGACCTGGCGGGACTGTTAAGCTTGTGGGCCGAGGGCGTGGTTGCCTGGCATTTTGTGGAGGGCCTGTGGGACAACGACCCGTGGGAGGACTGTCGCTTGCTGGGTGCAGACAATCCGGAAACCAGAGCCACAGCAGCCAATCTTCAAGCGGTGAGTTGTGCGGAAGAATAATCCCCTTACTGGCGTACTGGCTTACCCAATTGGGTCAGCAATTTCTCGATGTCACGCCAGGCCGGGAGGCCGCGAACTTCTGCCGGTAGCTGATCCAGTTCTCTAAGCTTCTCTCGTAAGATTAGTTCCGGCTTGCGCAAAAATCCGGAGAATGACTCGTCCAATAAGTGGCGGCTGGACTCGCTGGAGCAGGCCAGTACGCGATCGAGGAAGATCTCCAGACGTCGCGCGCTGCCTACGGATGCGATAGAAATCTCCCGGCTCCAAAGATCGCGCAGCGGTCCGGCCGACTCAAAAAGCAGTGCCGTTCCCAATGGTTCTCGGCCAGGACCCGCAGGCACGGCCCGCCTCACGTCGTCCACGATGGACACAAAGTTTTCGTCGCGTAGCGAGAATCCCACCACCAATAAGTGGCGCGTCAGCAACAGGGCCTGGACCACGCCGGCCAGGGCACCGCGTTGGTTCCGGTAACGCAGGAAATCCTCGCGGGTGAGCACGATGTCCCGGCTGTATTTCACGTCCCCGTGCATCTTCAGCAGCCAGCGCCAGCCTTTGCGCTTGGCCTCATAGGGGAGGACAGAAACGGGTTCGCCGGCGGCTTCGCTGGCTCGTTCGAAAAGGCCGTCGTAGTTGGGAGTGACGGCTTCGCGGTGAGGGAGCCCGGCCATGAGGCCGTGCACCAAAGAGTAGTGTTGCACCCGGTTGATGATGTTCACGATGCGTTCACGGAACTGGTCCGACGGGGTGCGCAAGGCCAATACTTGGGCCTGATCGGCCTCGTTGAGTTGTTCCAAAGCCGCCCGGTAGTCTGCGTCCAGGTTTTCCGCCTCGGCCAGTTCTTCCAGCAATTTGCCCCAACTGGGAAGTCCTGAGCCGGCCGAAACGCCGGATCCGAAGAACAGTGCAAGGTGCCCGCTTTTGGCGTGGTCGGCAAGGCGCTGTGCCAGGGCGCCTTCCTCGAGTGTCAGTGGCCAACTGTTTTTGGCGCGAGCCGCTTGACAGGCCGCCAGGGCCGCCGCCGTGTTGACCACCAGCGCGATGTCTACGTTCAGGGTCTTGAGCTCTTTTTGCAAAGCGGGAAGCAGCAACGAGACCACACCCCCTTTGACCAGTCGTGCCCCCCCTCGGCCCGTGCCCACCAGCGGCAGCCCCAGCAACGGCCGCTCTCGCCCGGCCCGAGGCGGTCCCGTGAGCGCGGCCGAGGCTCGGCGCACGAACTCCATGGCGCCATCTACAAACCACTGCACTGGCTCCGGCTCCGCGCCGGTATCGGTGAGCCAGGGTTGGGGGAGTCCCGGCGGCCAATTTTTCCAGAGTATCGAGCGGGTCCGGGCCGGCCAGACTTTGGGCATGCGCGGTCGTTTGGGAGGCAGGTGCTTCAGCCAGCCCGGTTCCAAGGTAAACCTGTCGTCGGTGGGCAGCAGCCATGCGTCGCAGCTTAATTGAGTCAGGTCCCCCCTGAGTATAAAAAGATGGCCGCTCACGATGCGGGCCGGCTTCGGCCAGCGCCCGGGAACGGCCTCTAGGTCTTGGGTTCGCGCAGGTCCCAGGCTTTGAGGTAGCGGACGCTTTGGGGCTGGAAGCCAAGCTTTTTGAGGCGAGCTTCAAGGTCTACCATGTGGCCGGCGCCGTAGAAGATGGCCAAACGCTTGCGACCCCTCGCCAGTTCCCGTTCTGCGACCTGAAGGGCCTTCTGATTGCGGACGTTGATCAGCGTGGAGCCATTGGGGCCGGAAAGGGCGGCGGTGACTTTCTCGATTTTTTGAAAGCTCTGGGCGAAAACACGGCGCAGCAGAGCGCGATCGCCAGGCCTGGCGCCCTTGATCATAATGCGGGGCAGGGCTACGTTCAGCGCCAGCGCGTCGGCCGGGTCGATGTCGGTGCTGCTTCCCAAGCTCTCCTGAAGCATCTGAAAGATCATCTGCTTGGCCGATTCCCCGCGTTTGTCCATGGAGGCGTAAAGCTGCTCCGGAGTGAGGTCAGCGTGTACAAAATTGCGCGCTGAGTAGTCGATCTCGTGGAGCTGGAATTTTAAGCCGAGCATATTCGTCAGCAGCATCTGGCCATCGGTCAGGGCATTGTCCGATGCCTCGTCGGCTTGCGGACGAACGTTCTCGGGGGCAATCAATTCGTAAAGGATGGCATCATAGCTTTTGAAATCCTGGTTGAGCTGTTGGTAGTAGCTATGCTCGCCAACATGCAGGGCGGCTACCAGGTCGACCGTCTGATTTCCCTTGCGAAAGCTGGCGATTTCCGCCTCCAGTGAGACGGGTGTTCCGTCCTCACGAATGACACGGAGGTAGCCCACCTGACTTTGCTCTTTCTTGCCGTCGCGAGTCGAGGTCGAAAAAAGATTGGAGGAGCTCGTTTGTAGCCAGCCGTTGCCCGTGAGGATCCAGCTGTCCTGAGCTTTTTCGTCAGATTGGTGGGTTGTTTTTGAGCCCGGCCAGAACCCCGGAACCTGGGCTTCAAAATGGGATTGAACTTGGACCGTGGCTCTCTTGCCAGTGAGCTGGATTCGCGTGATTTTGGTGCCGGTGCGAATTTTGGAGCAGCGCTTGAGCATCGTCTCCGTTCGTGTCTTCAGTTGCTTGACCGTGAAACGGTCCCCCTGGGCGCTGGTGAAACTAAAGTCCGGTGAGAGATAGGCCGAGGCTTTGTTAGCATCCCCCTTCTCAAAGGCGCGATCGGCCAGGTCATAACGCTTCTGGATGGCGTTTCGAGCCTCTGACAGGGGGTCGGCTGCGGCGGCCAGAGACCACGCAGCCAGCAAGAGCAGTCGTTTCATGAGCTGGAGATTCTAGATTACCTGGCTGCAACCTTGAAAAATGAAAAGGGCCGAAGGTGGGTTCGGCCCTTCCGTTCGTGGGTCAGGTTCATTCGGCTATAAAGCATTTTTTATCATTAAATTCCTTTTGGCAATGCTGACCCGGAGAGAGCGTGATGGCGAGGGCGGCATTCAAGCCAGGCACATTTCCCCGACAGCCTCTGAATGTTGACGAATGGATGGCGCAGGCACTTTGTGGTGGCTTAAGGCGGCTGGGGCCCTTGTTGCCCCGGCTGGGCCGCTATCCCGCTGCCAACCTGCGGTTGCGGCCGCTCTGCAAAAGCTGGCTCCTGGCAG
>JALHOV010000467.1 GCA_022842865.1 Vulcanimicrobiota bacterium
GCCAGGAGCGCTCCGGGCAGAGCACCACCAGATGTTGCTGATGCTCCTCACTGGCGGCTGCCAACCGATGAAAGTGCAGGGGACTGCGAGCCACCGCAATTTCGAAGGCCCGACCTTTCAGAAGCACCTCAGAAGTTCCCTGATAGCCCTGCGGACAATAAAAGGCAAGCAACCGGGCGTGGGGATGGCGATCCAGCAGCCGCTCGCCTTGGGTGCGCAATTGAAATTCGCTGGGAGGCCGAAGCATCAGGGTTCTTGCCAGACCTCGTAGTTCAAGCTCAGACGAACCTTGGGGTCTTCCAGCAATTCAAGAATCTTCTGCAGCTCCGCTTTCGCCTCATCCTTGTTCGCTGACTTGAGCTGGCCGGCTTTCAAGCGCTTGGCGCGTGCCGGGGCGGGAGCCACCGTGGCCGGTGTCTGGGGACGAGAGCGAATGAGATTGAAGACTTGCTTGCGACCCAGCTCAACCACCGGGCCCAGAGGTTGGGCCTGCTCGCTGCGCTGCAAGGCCTCTTGCATCTCGTGCAACAGGTCTTGCCCTCCGGCCAATTGCGGCAGCTCGGCCAGCATTTCCAGGTTCTCCTGACTCAAAGAAGGGAGCATAGTGTGAGCCCCGCGCACGAAAGCGGCGAGTTCTTCGGGCACATCGCTCCAGCGGGCCCGCGCCAGCTGTTCAACCCGTTCGCGAGCGTCCTTGGTTTCCGGTAGATTGACCAGGTCGGCGGCCAGACGAGAATGATTCAGGCGGGGCGACTCGGCCGGGTCGACCTGGGTCGCCTGACACAGCTGGCGAAGCTTAGCGGGCAAGTCGAGCAGAGCCTGGCGCCGTGGTTGCAGAGCCTCGCCCACCCGCTGACTGAGGAGTTCTACATTGGCCATGGTGCAATTCAGCGGATAGAGGTCAGGTAGCAGCAGCTTGGCTCGCTCCCAGGCCCGGGCCCAAATCTCGTCCGAGGGCAATTCCATCGGACACAGCTCGACGTCGGCAGCCAGGTCCGCTTCAAAATCGCGCAGCGCCAGACCCTGACGGACCAGCTGGCGCTGGGTCTGCTCGGCAAAAGTATAGACAATGAGAGCTTTCAGGCGCGCGGGTAATCCCATCGGCCTGGGCTGCTCCATCCATTCCTGGAGGCGCTCGACTCGAACCGGTCCGCTGATCTGGTGGCGGGCCATCTCTTGCTCGAACTTGTTGCGCCAGTGGTCGTTGAGCAAGAAATGAGTCTCGCCCATTTTCCCCAACAGCAACGGCTGTGCCACCTCGCGCAGTCGGTCGCGCATCGTGTGATCGACAATTTCTAGTCGTTGGTCGTCGGTCTTGCAGGTCTCTTTGACTTCTTTCCAGACCTTGCGCACCGCGTCCAGACTGATCTCCTTGTCTACCGGAAAGGCCGGATGGCCAGGATAGTTGGCCTCCAGCTCTTTAGCCAGGATTTCGCGTAGAGCTTGTTCCAGATTGCTGACCGCCGGCAGACGCGGCTGGAAGGCGCCGTGCAGGGATTGCAGCTGCTTATCGCTGGGCAGCTGCTTCTGGTCGCTTTCATCCAAAATGCCCGGCTCGGCCTTAAGGATTCCATAGGCCATTTCCAGCGCTCGACGCATCCTTTCTTGCAAGGCACTGCGCTGGTTCTCCAGCAAAGCCTTAGCCGAAGGTCGGTCGGTGGGGGCCAGGTGACTGAGGATAAAGTGCGACTTACCGGAGCCGAAGCTGCCGTGCAAAAAGGCTGCCTGGCTCTTACCCTGCACCAATGAATTCTACACCAGGGACAAGGCCCTCTCGTATTGTCGCTTGAGTTGGGCCGTGACCACATACTGGTCCAGCGTCTCCTCCGGCCTCTCAATCCCCTCCGTCAGTTTGATGACGAATTCGTTGGCGTAGATGCGCTCAGGGATGTTGATGAGGTCTTTGATCAGCATGGCCGGAACTACGTCATTCCGGCTTGTGCGACCTGTCAGCAAGGAAGTTCGCTGGCAAATGCCAAACCGAGTCCAACTCAAACATTCAGGAGAACCCCCGTGCCTATAATCGAGGGCTTTCGAGTCCAAAACTACCGAGCTCTACGAGATGTTACCCTGGGAAAGCTGTCGAATCAACAGCACGGCCAACCCCTGACGCCCTTTACAGTGGTCATCGGGAAAAACGGTGTAGGGAAAAGCACCCTCTTTGATGCTTTTGGCTTCGTAGCCGATTGTCTCACCACCGATGTGGAAACGGCCTGCGATTTGAAACAAAGGGGTGGATTTGAACGGTTAAGGTCTAAAGGCGCGGTAGACGCAATTCGTTTTGAAATCTACTACCGTGAAGCGCCCAATGAGAGGCCGATCACCTACGAATTGGCTATCATGCTGGACGAATCTGGCCGGCCTTTTGTCGAGTCGGAGGTACTCAAACAGCGACGCAAAGGCCAAAAGCACGGTCGTCCTTTTCCTTTTCTCAGACTGACTCACGGCAAAGGTCTGGTCTGGGCAGGGGAAGACGCTGTAGAGATCGAGGGCGCAGAGGAGGACCGCCAACAAACCGGAGTAGAGCTAACCGACACCCGTCAGTTGGGCATCGCAACTCTGGGAACCCTGAAAGAGCACCCCAGAATCAAACGCTTCCGAGACTTTCTAAAGGGTTGGTATCTTTCTTATTTCTACCCCGACGCAGCACGCAGTCTGCCCAGTGCAGGCCCACAAAGGCATCTGAATATCCATGGAGACAATATCGGAAATGTAGTGCAATTTCTAGAAAGGGAACACAAAACCCGCTTCCAAAGCATTTTGCACAGGATTGCTACTAAAATACCCGGAATTTCCAGCATTAAGACTCAGCTGACCGAAGACAAGCGCGTCCTGCTGCGCTTTGATGATGGACCCTTTGGAGATCCTTTCTATGCTCAACAGATGTCGGACGGAACCCTGAAAGTCTTCGCCTATCTTCTTCTGATGGAAGATCCCGAGCCGCCTCCCTTTATCTGTATTGAAGAGCCGGAGAATGGTCTGTACCACAAACTTCTCGAGGCACTGGCTCAAGAATTTCGCAGCCACGCAACCGGAAAGAAGTCGGCGCCTCAGCTTTTCGTAACGACCCATCAGCCTTACTTCGTTGATGCCTTGTCTCCGGAAGAGGTGTGGCTAGTCGAGAAGGGCTCGTCTGGATTTTCGAGGGTACAGCGAGTATCCGAGCTGGATGATGTTAAGAATCTCGTAGCTGAAGGCCTGCCATTGGGTGGTCTCTGGTACGCCGACTATCTCGACCGAGTTTCCGATGCACCTTGAGGTTCTGGTTGAAGATAGCTCAGGCAAAAAGCTTCTTGAGATTCTATTGCCTAAATTTCTTGGGGAGCCGGGGAACCAGCACACTTGGCGGGTCCACCCCTACAAGGGTATCGGTAAACTGCCTAAAGGCCTGAAACCCTCCACGGCCCCCCGAAAACGAATCCTCTTGGACCAATTACCACGTGTCATCGAAGGACTGGGAAAATCACCCGGAGTAGACGCGGTGGTTGTGGTCCTCGACAGCGATCGAGAAGATTGTTCGGCTTTTCTCCGACAATTGCTGGAGCTAGTTGAATCCAAATGCCCTTCGGCCCCCACCACGATGTTCCGCATTGCTATTGAAGAAATGGAAGCCTGGTATTTCGGTGATCAAGACGCCGTACTGTCAGCGTACCCGAAAGCCCGCCGAGAGGTGCTCAACGGCTATCAGCAGGACTCGGTCTGCGGAACCTGGGAGCTTTTGGCTGACGCGATTTATCCAGGAGGGTCCCAGGCGGTGAAAAAAGTCGGGTGGCCTCTTCCGGGCCAGCTAAAACACGAATGGGCCGGCCACATCGGGCCTTTCATGAACATAGAGGCAAATGCTTCTCCCAGCTTTGGAAAACTCCGCGATGGACTCGCCAAGTTGGTCAGGAGCCTGCAGGGCCCTTGATCTACTGAGCCTTCTCAACCAGTTTTTCTAGCGCTTGCTCGCGGGTGTCTCCGTATTCCTCTATGTATCCTCGAAGTTCCTGGTCGGTAGTCGCATTGTGCAGATCGAAAAGGCCATATGTTTCGACTGTTCCAACAATCTTGTCGCCCTCGTCGACGGTGCCGGAATAGAGTTCGATCACGCCGAAGCCCGTCGAGGTCTCGACCATGCAGTAGTCGCCGAGAACCTTCTCGACAACTGCCTCTCCGCTGTCGGGCCCTGGAACAGCCTGAGGTTGGGGCACAAAATTGAAATCGGGTTGTCGAGGGATTTCTGGGGGCGGCTGGTGCGCAACTTGAGCGGGAGCTGCCAATCGGTTGCGATACATTTGCTCCAGATCCCGATAGTTCTTCTTGTCCTTGAGCCTCCTGGCCTGACCAATCATCACCAGCGCCTGCTTCTCGTCGCCTGAGATGGCGGTGGCCACAGACCCAATCATCAGGGGCCGAGAAATCTGCTCGTTGCTTCCCCCGAAATCCTTAAAAATGCGATTATCACCCGCCGAGCAATCTCGAGGCAGCTCGCCACGAGCGCGACAAGATCTGTCGCGACCCTGGCTAGTATAGGAGAATCTCAACCAGGGGGACTGTTCCGTGGACGTTTTGATGCCGGTGATCGGCCTGTGTATTGGACTTTTAGCCGGGGTCTGGACCTTCGAGGATGCCCGCAAGCGCGGGATGACCTCCTCCAGCGCCGGGGTCTGGGCGCTGGGGGTGTGCTTGCTGCTCATCCTCTTCCTGCCCCTCTACCTGGCAGGCCGCCCGCCGCTTCCCGCCACCGCACCCGCCCCGCTGCAACTCGCCCAGCAGTTGCTCCAATTGGAGGAGATGAAAGCGCGCGGGACCCTCTCCGATGAGGAATTCCTGGCGGCCAAGGCGCGCTTGCTCGGGAACGACCAGCTCACCCGTGCGGAAGTGGACGAAAGTGCCGCCCTCATCAATTCGCTGCTCCAGCAAAACCGCAAGGTCGAAGCCCTGGCTGCCTCCCTGCAACTCCAGAACAAACTCGCAGGTCAGCCCGCCTACACCCAAGACCTACGAAGCATTCAGGCCGCCATCTCCGCCCTGGGTGGCCCTAACCCATCCGCTCCCATGAGCGGGGGACGATTCCTGGGCGGGGTCGTGCTCTTCTTCGGCGCCCTGATGATCGTCGGCGCTCTCAACATGGAGGTTTCGGTGGCCTTCGACGGCGGCCGCGTCAACAATATCGGCCTGATGAACGACCGCCAGAACCTGCTTCTACTCGGCAGCGCCCTGGGAATCGGCGGCCTGCTGTTGGCGCTCCTGGGCGGAGGGAGGAAGTCATGACCAACCGCCTGCTCCCCGCCCTGGTAGTGCTCAACCTTTTGTGCCTACTGGTACTGATGAGGCTGATGCCTAAACCCGCCCAGCAGTGGGATTACCAAATTGGATGTTTGTCAATGAACCTCAGGTCGATGACATCCTTGAAGATGAGCTGGTCATGACCTGACCTGGTTTACAAGTGATGGACGTGCGAAAGGGAGTGACCTGATTGCCTGGAACACCCCACGTCATGACACTGAAGCCGGCCAAGCAAAAAAAGACGATTGTCATCCTCGGCTCCTTCAATCCTTCGATCTTTCAGCCCCGTTGGATGGCCAAGGAGGGACTGATACCGAACAGCGAGGGTGAGAGTGCTCAAATTGACGTGCTGCAGCAAGAGTTCAGCGGCATCAACTTCGGGACTTACCAACTTGTGGTCACCTTGGACCGGTTTCAGCTTTCCACCCAACACGTTCCATTCTACCCCGTCATCCGCGACCTGGCGATCGGAATCTTCCGACTGTTACGACACACTCCCCTGACAAAGTTAGGCATCAACTCGGAAGAGCACTACCAACTCAAGGATTCCGCGGAATGGCATCGCTTTGGTCATCTGGTGGCTCCCAAAGAGGGGATCTGGGACACCCTCCTCTTACAACCCGGTATGCGTTCTCTGACCATCGAAGGACTAAGACCCGGCGACAGCGGGAATGGGGTCGCTCGACTCACCGTCGCTCCCGTGGGTGACGAAAGTATGCATACCGTAGCCATTGGTCTGAACGATGAGTTCCAGGCTCAACCGGCCGCCCGAGAGCCTTTGGTGGCTGACGACATCGTCACGTTGCTCGAAACGAACTGGGAGCTTTCCGAACAGCTTTTTCGCAAGTCTGTCGCGCACCTGATTGGATTGGCTACTTCAAGATGAGCACAACCGCTTTACCCTCCCGTCAGGAAGAGTCAACCGGTCCAGCGTTTCCGTCGGTCCCCGCGCTCTTACGCGAACCGGCCACGGCCTGCCCGGGCGAGACGGGTCAGACCGAAATGCGAGT